>CAJJPZ010000173.1 GCA_905193765.1 uncultured Eubacterium sp. | reverse complement strand
CAGTATATGGGTAAATCCACGTTGCTACAAACTGGAGGTCACTTCATATTGTCTCAATTATAAGTATACTATAATGTAAGTTAAGGTACAACGAAAACACGCAAAAATTGCGTGTTTTTGAAAAACAAAATACGCAACTTTTGCGTGTCAATTCAAAAATGAACACGCAAAGCCGCGTAATCCTTCTTTATTGTGCTGCAAGCCGTATTGATTTTATACATCAAATTTAATTTATCAGACCCGATATTAAAAGGTGCATTGCATATATACACGTATAGTATGTCACTGCATCGAACTTTTGATGTACTGCCCGATCATTTACCCATTGATCAATGCGATATATTTTAAGGCCTTCGTATTCTGTGCAGCGTCCAGATACAAAGTATTCATAAATAGAACATATTGCAACAAAATTTCTATACTTAGGGAAAATATAGTCTAATTCATAAAGTTTTTTTAATAACTGCTGTGTTTCTGAAAGATGCTTATCGAGTTGCCCTACTTCTTGTTCAACTTCTTTTGTATATTCCTTTGCTACTTGACGGCATAATAGCGCTGACCCGAGCATTGCTATTCCACAAATAAATATAAAGCCTCCAAAAGAACTGCGATCTTCTACTGTCAACAATTTGGATCCTAAAGCAGTTGCCAGTATTCCGACAATTAACCCAAATATTTTAAAGGATTCATATTTTTTAACATTTTCTTTAGCTTCGTTCATTTTCCGTTTTAATGCCGAACAATTCTGTTTTAGTGCGGAACAGTCCGGTGCTTCTATTTTCTTTTTCTTAGGTTTTTTTTATGTTTTTCAAATGGTCTATTCTCTTCCAACATACTTTGTGCATCATGCACTATCTCATTCTGCCGGTAAACAGAAGACTCCAGTAACATAACATTTTTGAGATATTCTGTCATATCTTTAGTCATAAGTTCCTTCATAACCTGTTATTATCCTCCGTATATAATCTTATATTCCTACCTTCTTTTTGCCTCTACTTCCTTGTAATCCAAAGCATCTTCACACAAGTTACGCACTGCCCCTATAAAAGATGACAACCCCCGCTTTTTTTGATAGTCCATAATTTTTTTCACTAAATTTTTATCTCTTTCATTGCCATTGAATCTTACACATTTCATTTTACTCCCTCGTTTCCAGAACTATTCTTCCTATAATTCTACATCTATAGCTCCTATTTGCCAATTAGAACAGGAAGTATAATTCCTATATATAGACGAAAAGAGGTGGATCGAGTGCTTATATTTGATTTTGGGCTTATTGGCAACAAATTGCTTGCATACCGGAAAAAAGCAGTGATGACACAATATGAAGTTGCTGAAGCTGCAGGGTTACCTGACAGAACTTATGCAGATATTGAACGAGGTACTGTTAATATGCGAATAGAAACTATTTTACGCATTTGTAAAGCACTGCAAATCACACCAGATGCCATTCTGACGGAGGATAATCATTCGTTTTCAGAGAAGAAAAAAGAAATTATTGCACATTTAGAAACCTGCTCTCTGCATGAACAGGAAACTGCCCTGCACTTATTATCAGTTTATCTTAATTCGCTAAAATAGCTGCAATATTTAAAAGTAAAATAATATATATCGGAAAACTATAAAGTAAATCCACCTGCACATTGTATGTAGTGACATTGTATTGACATACTCACTTTGAAGTTTAAAATCTCCTCACGGAGGTCTTCATCATGAACAGAAAACTCAATGTTGCTACTGCGCTTAAAACTGCAACTTTCCAGATGCGCATAAATCCCGAGATCAAACAGCAGGCTGAGTCTGTTTTTGCACAGTGCGGACTGACACTGACAGATGCAGTGAATATATTAATACAGCAATCGATAAACGCTGAAGCTATGCCTTTTATCATCACAAGCAACAGCCGTAGCGCCATGCATGAGCAGGCGATGTCGTATCTGATGTCTGAACTTGAAAAAGGCGAACAGTCGGCAGCCTCAGAAGACAGCTGGATCCCGGAGGAAGAATTACTGAAAAAATTCAGGGTGAAGTAAATTTTACTCCATCAGACTGAAAATCAAAACCGGCTCTGCGTGTGCGTCCATGCACTCCTGCTGAGCCGGTTTTTTCATCCTGTTATATCCCGCAGCGCCGTTCCTTGGCGCGGTTTATGTGTATCTCCATGGCGTGGGCGCCTTCCCGGACGTCCCTGTCCTTGAACGCCTTGAAGATGGCTCTGTGCTCTTCCAGCACAGTGGAGAGATAATCGTCATCGTATACAGCTTCTGCTCCCTTGTATTTTAGGAAGTTCTGGTATGACGACAGCAGTTTCTTGAGCATCCTGTTGTGGGATGCTTCGTATATCACCTGATGGAAACCGCTGTTGATGGTGAGCATCTTGTCGATGTCGTTCCTCATGGTGTAGAACTCCATGAATTCGAAAGTCTCTTCCAGCGTGTCCATCTCCTCGTCGGTGATCCGCTCGATGGCCCACTTGACAGCCTGTATCTCATAAGCCTTTCGCAGTTCGAACATGTCCTCGTAGTCCTGTTCGCTCATTCCTATAACGAATGCGCCTCTGTTGAGGATGTTCTCCACCAGGCCGTCCATCTCCAGTTGCCTCAGCGCCTCTCTCACCGGAGTCCTGCTGACTTCGTACTCCTTGCACAGCTGCTGCTCCGTCAGTTTCTGCCCGGGTCTGAGCTTCCCTGTCAGGATATCCTTCTGCAATTTTCCAAGCAGAGAATTCGAAAGCGGCGCATTGCTCCGCTCCGAATCATCGGAAAATTTATACAGAACCATTGTTATTCACCTGCCTATATTCTGTCCAGTACGAATGATGTGAAGTCTGATGCTGTGTTGCCTGTACCGTCTCCCGGCATATCGAGGGCTTCCTGTGCTGCATCGAGAGCCTTTTCAAGTACAGCAGCCTGATCAGTGAATCCGATGTGTCTCAGCATCATCACAGCAGCTCTGTTTATGCTGGCAGGGTTGGCGTATTCTCCGATGCCCTCCTCCATCATACGCGGAGCTGAACCATGGATGGCTTCGAACATGGCGTATCTGTTACCGATGTTGGCGCTTCCTGCAGTACCTACGCCACCCTGGAGCTGTGCAGCCTCGTCAGTGATGATATCGCCGTAAAGATTCGGCAGTATCACTACATTGAAGTTGCTGTTGATCTGATCGTTCACCAGGTTAGCTGCCATGATGTCCACATACCAGTCGTCAGTCTTTATCTCTGGATATTCCTTCGCTATATCGTAGCAGAGGCTGAGGAATTTGCCATCTGTCTTTTTCATGATGTTGGCCTTGGTAACGATGGAAACGTTCTTGTTGCCGTTGTTCTTCGCATATTCGAAAGCAGCTCTTGCCAGGCGCTCCGTGCCTGCTGTAGTAGTCACCTTGAAGTCTATGGAAATGTCGTCGCTGATGTCAACGCCTCTGCTGCCCAGTGCATATTCGCCTTCAGTGTTCTCTCTGTAGAAGATCCAGTCGATGTTCTTCTCAGGGATGACCACAGGTCTCACGTTTGCAAAGAGATCCAGTTCTCTTCTCAGCGTAACGTTGGCGCTCTCGATGTTAGGCAGGTTGTCGCCTTTGCCTGGAGTTGTGGTAGGGCCTTTCAGCAGCAGGTCGCATTCCTTGATGGCTGCCAGCGTGTCTGCCGGTACTGTCTCCATCTTCGCGATCCTGTTCTCGATGGTCAGACCTTCGATCTTCCTGAGTTCGATCTTTCCTGATGCGATATCATCAGCCAGGAGTTTGTCCAGGATGGCTCTGCATGAGTCCATGATGATAGGGCCGATGCCGTCTCCGTCTATAGTTCCTATTATTATTCTGCTTTTAGCTGCAAAATCCGGTGCAGGCTCAGCGTTCTTCATGCGTTCCACTCTTGCCAGCTGCTCTTCTACTATTTTCGCAAAGTGTTCTGTATATGTCATGTGTTTCTCCATTCCGCCGCCCGTATGCCGGGCGGCATAAACTTGATATCCGTTATAAATATGTCCTTACGGCTTATTTCCTGTTGTAGTTGATCAGGCAGCCCTTGAGGATTATCTCTCTTTCATCGTCTGTGAGTTCGCCGAGACTGAGTTCAACAGGTTTCAGACCGTCAGGCGCTGCAACGTATGCTGTGATGTCAGAAGCCTTGTTTTCAACGGCTTTCCTGATATCAGGGACGAAGAGGTAGTCGCCGTTAGCGAACGGCAGGTCACCTGTCTTGATGATGAACGGCAGCATTCCCCAGTTGATGAGGTTGGATCTGTATCTCTTCGTAGCGTATTCGTTGGCGATGTTGGCCCATCCGCCCAGTACCTTCTGGCATGATGCTGCCTGCTCTCTGGCTGAACCGTCTCCCGGTTTCACTGCGAAGATCGTGCTGCCCACGCCGATGTTACCGCTGTTCACTCCGTCGAACTTTTCACATGCTGCCTTGTATACAGCCTCCATCTCAGGCAGCGCCTTTACAGGATCCTCGTTTGCTTCCAGCGCTTTCTGGGCTTTCTGGACTTCCTTTGCACGTCCTACATATGCAGGGTCTTTTCTTGAAAGTGTGAACTCTGCCAGTCCCAGCGGGTTGGATCTGTATGATGAAGTCTCGCCTGAAGGGATCAGCTCGTCTGTAGTCGTTACAGGGTCGTGGATCTCCGATAC
>CAJJPZ010000172.1 GCA_905193765.1 uncultured Eubacterium sp. | reverse complement strand
CGAATACCACTGCGACGCCGATCATCAGAGGTTTCATCTGCTGTCTTTTGAAGCTGTTGTCGAAATAATATCTGCCCATCAGTATGAACATGTGTCCACCTATGGAACAGCATGCTATGAACATGAACACGACTGTCCAGGTGATATGATATATGAACACGACCTCTCCATTTCCCGACTCCACGGCCTCCGGAGCCTTGAGGAAAAAGTCGGTGAATATGTTCACAACGCTTATCCCTGCCATCAGTATGAACCACAGCCTCTTCAGGAAAACGTTCCTGTGATCCGTGAACTCCATCAGGAACCAGCAGAATGCGAAACATATCAGCAGCATCCCTGTAAGAGAAACCTGATACCAGAAGTTCACACCCGGGAACAGCTGTATCCGCATGCAAAATGAACCGCCGGTCCAGAGCACACCGCTGATCAGCGCCATTATAAAGGCGTTGCCTATAGGTGTTTTCCTGGCGGCCATGAATGCTGCAAGCAGAAATGTATAGCAGCATAATGCCAGTATTGATATGGATGCAAAGCTGTACATATATTTACGATCTCCTGAATTATATCTTACTTAAATCAATGCTGTCCGGCTGACGACATGCTCCTGTGCGCTGACAAGTTCTCTTACCTCATGTGATGACGGATTTATCTTTCTCAGTTTCCTGTGATGTCTGTTGTAATACTCGAAGGTACCGCACCTGAGTATATTCACATCCAGAGGATCCATACCCAGGATCTTCTTCAGATCCTCGTAATCCTGATCCATATATTTGAAGTATATCGTCAGATGCTCTTTTATTACCGTCCTGCTCACTGCAGCGTTCATCAGGCATTCGGGTTTCATCTCGACATACATCCTCATCACAGGCTTGTTGTTTTCGGTGTATTCCTTGATGACAGTCCAGTCCTCTATGGCAAGTCCCGAGAGCTTCACGACGTTCTCCACCGATCTTTCCGTTATCCTCGTGAAACCTGCTATATCGATGATATCCGGAACGCGGTCTATATAATAGAACCGCGGTATACGTGTACCGTCTTTGCTGTTTTCCAGCCCTGCACAGCGATATACGTCCCCTACCCTGTATCTCATGAATGCTCCGCCTTTCAGGACAGACAGCACAATCTCATATTTTTCACCCTTCACCACCTCGTCCATCAGGCATGTCCTGGGCTGGTATCCCGTATCCTCGCTGCATCTGAGCATCTCATCCTCAGGAATAAATTCATAAAAACACGCATCAGGGAAAAAATACATCCCTTCTCTTGTCCATGTCTCTGTACCGATACATGTAGGTTCAGTACCTGCAAACAGTTCCATCGGCCTTATGCCCCACATCTCCTCAAGTTCATCCTTGTAGCAGCCGCAGTCTGTACCGGCAACCATTATTCCCTTAAGAGTGAACAGATCCTTCGGCATCAGTTCTCTGTTTTCCCTGCGGCATATCTTCTTCGCCCTGAGATACCTCAGTGCGATCTTAGGCGATATGCCCATCCTGCCTCCGCCGCCTGAAGATCCCGAAAGCGCCGAAAGGCTTTTGCTCACGAAATAGGCTACGCTCCCCATTCCGAAGAAATAGTCGATGCCGCTCTTCAGACCCATTTTGAATCCCTTCTTGTTTCTCTCCTTGAAAGAAAGGCTTTCAGCCTCTCTGACAGGCGGGAGGAAATTGACTTTCATCTCGTCCTCAAGAGCTCTAGGCAGAAGTCCTGTTGCATATGGCAGCGCTGCCAGACCGTAAAGGAAATTATCGTCGGGTCTTACATTTATCTTTCCCTTTTCATCGCATACTCCCAGTATCATGCAGGCCATGGCGTTTCGCTTGTATGTATCCAGCATGCTCCTGGTGTAAGGTGCGACTTTTATCGGATGCATGCCTCCCTCCCATGTGGTCTGGATCCATATCACCGGATCTGCCGGCAGCATGTCGCCGTTTTTCTGTAGCAGGATGTCCGCATAGTCGTCGTATGTCGTCACGGGGAAGAGTTTCCTGAAATCATCCACTGTCTCCAGATCCTCCTCTTTTATCCCGTTTTTCTCCATGATCTTCCGGCCCAGCTTCGAGGCCTTCCATAAAGACACCTGTTCAGCCATGAGCCTGTTCTGTATGTTCATATATCCATCCAGATCCAGGTCCAGAAATCCGCAGTATTCCTGCCATATCTGCTGTGAACTTCTGTTTTTCAGCTTTTCTTCAAATCTCATCTGCTGCAGCCTATCCTTTCATGGTTCCAAAGCATTTCACGACATCGGAGATCCGCGGTATCAGAAACGGAGTCTCTCTCCTGTAATCTTCGTAATCCGAAAATGTATGTATGAACGTCCATTTGTCCTGTAACACGATATACAGTATGTTCAGGACACATACCGTGCCGGTGAATATCATCATGTCACTCGTCGTAAATACGATACACATGCATATCCCCGTGATGATGAACCACAGAACGCCCGGATGCCTGCAAAGCGCATACATTCCGGTCCTGCAGACAGTCCTCTTCCCTGTCCCGTCCCTGTCCACATATGTGTCTCTGAAAGGTATCGCGAAAAACAGCGTGTATACCAGCAGAACCACGGATATAGCTCCTGCGATGAGTGCTGCTGTCTTTATCACCTGCGGGATATCCAGCAGGCTTTTTTCTGCTGAAACAGCATCATATACAGCGAGTACACACGATACTGTTATTGCCACGCTTCCTGCAAAAAACAGCCTGTCTGCTATTCTGTTTTTCCAGATCACAGAATTGACATCATAGAGTCCGAATGCTGCGAACGCTGCTATCCCCATTATTTCGTATATCATTTAATTTAATCTAATCATCTTCAGGACAGACGCTCCTAATCTATGCAAATAAACTAATTATCCAACCTAAAGTTTAACATAAAAAAGCTCCACACGCAACAATCTCTGCCCGCTGATTTCCGGTCATTTAATTATTTTAATAACAGCGATAATGTGATATACTATAAAATAAGACATCAATTCAAAGCACAAATAAAGAAAGGTTTTTTATGAGCACACACATAAATGCCGCATCAAAAGGTGACATAGCAGAAACGGTCCTTCTGCCGGGAGATCCTTTGAGAGCGCGATTCATTGCTGAAAATTTTCTTGAAAACCCTAGATGCTACAATGAAATAAGGGGAATGTTCGGGTACACCGGAACATACAAAGGCGTTCCTGTTTCAGTACAGGGCACAGGCATGGGCATGCCTTCCATGGGAATATATTCATGGGAGCTCATCACTGAATACGACGTCCGCAACCTGATCAGAATAGGTACTGCAGGATCTTTCCACAAGGACATAAAGATAAGAGATATCGTGGCCGGCGTCGCAGCTTCGACCGATTCGAACTATATACATGCATTCGATGTACCGGGCAGCTACTCGCCTAACGCCAGCTATGAGCTTCTGATCAAACTCAACGAAGCGTCACGTCAGCACGACATACCTGTCAAAGCAGGCAATATAGTATCCTGCGATGTTTTTTACGAACTCAAGGAAGACTGGTGGAAGAAGTGGGCGTCCATGAATGTGCTTGCAGTGGAAATGGAAGCTGCTGCACTCTATATGAATGCTGCCTACAACGACGTCAACGCCCTTGCGATCATGACAATAAGCGATAATTTTGTTACAGGTGAAAAGGCGACAGCGGAGGAACGCCAGAATTCCTTCACTGATATGATGACCCTCGCCCTTGAGCTTGCAGTGAAATAGATAATGGAGGTAATATATTGAAAATACTTGAATCAGCAGAAAATTATCTTGAAGCTGTTCTTATCATACGGAAGCAGAAGGGCACCGTCCGCGCCATAGATATAGTCAACTACCTCGGCTTCTCAAAACCGAGTGTAAGTGTTGCCATGAAGCAGCTGGAAACCAACGGCTATATCACAAGAGATGAAGACGGACACATATCCCTCACCGATGAAGGGACTAAAATAGCTTCGAAGATGTACGAACGCCACACGGTTCTCAGCGAAATGTTCATGAAGCTGGGTGTTCCGAAGGAAACGGCTGTCGAAGACGCCTGCAAGATCGAGCACCATCTCAGCCAGGAAACATTCGACTGTCTCAAAAAGCACCTTGACAAGATTTAAGCGACAAAATGCACAGAAAAAGACATCATTCAGTAGTTCACGCTGTCTGATGTCTTTTTTGCTGTCATTATATGTTTCAGATCTTTTCTTTCAGTTCACCTGTCCTGTATGCCTTTACCAGTGCCTTGAGCTCCTCGACCTCCCTGGTGAGCTCCTTACCCTGATCGGTATCCTTGACATACATCCTGCGTTCGAGGGTCTGCACTGTCCTGATGACAGGAGAATGGAACTCCTGTGTACCGTCAGGCTGCAGCGGACTGTATGGTTTGTGCTCTGCAAGAGCCATATATCTCGAATTAAAAATGAACGTATATCCAGCAATTCCCGTCTGTTTCTGATATGCCTTGGACATACCTCCGTCAATCACGATCAGCTTTCCTTCACCCTTTACAGGACTCTCACCGTCTTTTATCTTTACGGGCACATGGCCATTGAGTATATGCGATGTCTTTGGATCCAGACCGAATTCCGCAAGTATTTTCTCGCATATGTCTTTCCTGTTTATCAGCTTATAGTAATTTACAGTATGCTCTTTGTGGG
>CAJJPZ010000171.1 GCA_905193765.1 uncultured Eubacterium sp. | reverse complement strand
ATAGATCCGATGGATGTCCATGAAAAACAGCTGCTGCAGGTGGTATGCGCATACAGGCTTTTCATGCCCTTTGCCAGCATAACTGTATCAACCAGGGAATGTGCCAGAGTCAGAGATAATCTTGTGCAGATCGCAGCTACGAAGATATCTGCAGGTGTCAGCACAGGCATCGGCAGCCATGCAGAGGATATCGAAGACCAGGGCGACGGACAGTTCGAGATATCTGACGACCGTTCTGTGAAGGAGGTCTACGAAGCGCTGGAAAGTAACGGCATGCAGCCGGTGATGAGCGACTACATCTATGTGTGAGGAAGGATCGGCGGTTCTATGGATAACAAAGAAATTTTCAGCAGGCTCATCGCAGTGACCAACCGGCACCTTTGCACACATACTTTCGAGGAGCATGTAGAGAGGATATGCAGGGCTCATCCCAAAGCGCTGATACTAAGAGAAAAAGACCTTACGGAGGATGAGTACAGGAAGCTGGCAGAAGAGACCATAAGCATATGCAGCAGATACGGAGTACAGTTCATCGCACATTCATTTCCGGATACAGCACTGGCTCTGGGATGCGACGCAATACATCTGCCGCTGCACCTGATGAGAGGATATGCAGATATGATGCATGAGTTCAGCGTTGCAGGAACTTCCGTTCATTCTGTGGAGGAGGCGGTCGAAGCTGAGAAGCTTGGAGCGTCATATATCAGCGCCGGTCATATATTCAGCACTGACTGCAAAAAAGGCATGCCGCCCAGGGGTCTGGATTTTCTGAAGGATGTGTGCAGCAGTGTCAGCATACCGGTGTACGCCATAGGCGGGATCAGGATAGACGAAGCGCAGTTTCAGGAACTTCTGGACTGCGGAGCTGCAGGCGGCTGCGTCATGTCAGGGATGATGAAACTGCTGTGAAACCGCAGATTGTCTTATCACCTGTATTGTATTATAATCAGTGTTACGGAGGATCTTACTATGAAAGCAACAGTGGTGGTGGACAACATAAAGTCGGCAGATATCCCCGGAGAATGGGGACTTTGCATATACATCGAATATGCAGGCAGGAAAATACTTCTCGATACGGGGGCGTCGGATCTGTTCGTCTCAAATGCAGCGAAGCTGGGATTATCGCTGGAGGATGTGGACATGGCTGTGCTTTCACATGCACATTACGACCATGCCAACGGTATGAAAGCTTTTTTTGAAAAGAACAGCGGAGCGCCTTTCTATCTGAGGGAATCTGCTGCCCCGGACTGCTATTTCAAAAAGTGGTTTATACGCAAGTACATAGGCATGCCCAGGGATATACAGTCAGAGTTTCCTGAAAGGATCATACCGGTAAGAGGCGATATCGAACCGGACAGAGGCATATGGCTGATACCCCACAAGACGCCGGGACTGGAAGCCGTCGGCAGGCGGGAGAAAATGTACAGGAAACGCCCGGATGGGTGGTATCCTGACGATTTTGCACATGAGCAGAGTCTGGTACTGGATACTGCAGAAGGGCTGGTTATATTCAACAGCTGCTCTCACGGAGGCGCGGCAAATATAATCAGCGAGGTAGCTGGTTTTTTTCCCGGCAGGAACGTACATGCCATTATAGGAGGGTTCCATCTGTACAATAAGTCGGAAGGCGAGGTCAAGGATCTTGGCAGGAAGATAAAAGAAACCGGTATAAAGTATGTATGTACGGGACACTGCACAGGTGAAAGCGCCTATGGTATACTTGAACAGGAGCTGGGAGATATCCTTCATCAGTTGCACACAGGGCTGGTGATGGAGTTCAGCGAATAAAAGGAGGATAAAATGAAGATAGCACATGTCACTATACAGACAGATAAATTCGATGAGGAAGTCAGATTTTACGAAGAGCAGACGGAACTGAAGGTACAGCGGGACATGCGCCCGGCAAGAAGGAACATGGTGTTCCTGGCAGATGCAGCAGGTGATACCTGCATCGAGATAATCGAGAACAAGGACGCCGCAGATTCAGGCAATCCGAACTTTTCGATAGGCTTCCATACCGACGATGTGGCAGGAAAACGCGAGGCTCTTGCAGCGGCAGGGTATGACGTTACACCGATGATAACGCCGATGCCGGATGTGAAGTTTTTCTTTGTGAAGGACCCGGCAGGAGTGACGGTGCAGTTCATATGATGAAAGATATATGGAAAAGCGGCATGATGGGACTCGTCACAGGTGATGCGCTGGGAGTACCTGTGCAGTTCATGAGCCGCGGTCAGATAGCGGCAAGGCCGGAAGGGCCTGTGACCGGCATGGAGTTCGGCGGCGTATTCGACATGCCTGAGGGTACATGGTCGGATGACAGCAGCATGGCGGTGGCCACGATGGTCAGCCTGATGGAAAAGGGCGGACTTGACACGGACGATATGATGAAGCGCTTTGTAAGCTGGCTTTATAACGGCGAGTATACACCTTTCGGTCAGTCTTTCGATGAAGGGATCACATGCAGCGAGGCTATCGGCAGATATGCTGAGACCGGGGATCTTTCATCATGCGGCAGGAAAGGTGAACACGCCAATGGCAACGGGGCGCTGATGCGTATACTGCCAGTATGCATTTATTACTACGAAAGACAGAAGCGCGTCTGTACGTCGGACGATGAAGCTATATACGGAGTCCATGCAGCGGCTGCGCTGACCCACGATCATCTCAGGAGCAATATGTGTTGCGGCATGTATTTCTTCATGGTCAAAAGTATACTGGACGGCGACGGCAGTCTGCGGGAACGGCTTCAGAACGGCATAGACCGTGGCTTCAGATATTACGCCAGAGACCTGGGCAATTTGGGAGAACTGGCATATCTTGAACGCATACAGCATCTCGATGTGTTTGAAGAAGTGCAGAAAAGAGAGATAAGATCAAGCGGATATGTGATAGATTCCATCGAGGCAGCGGTATGGTGTCTGATAACGACAGAGTCGTTCCGGGAGTGCATGCTTAAAGCAGTAAATCTGGGAGATGACACGGATACGGTGGCAGCCATAGCAGGAGGTCTTGCAGGACTTTACTATGGATATGAAGCGATACCGGAGGAATGGCTGGCAGTGATAAAGAAACGCCGGTGGCTGGAAGAGCTGTGTGATAAGGCAGATGCGGCAGTAAAAATTTCATAGATGAAATATCAGAGATAACAATTTAAACTTTGTTTATAGAAAAGCCTTCTATTTGTTTAAAGTGGTCATGTAATATGACGGCAGATGAACAGATAGAGGGCTTTTTGATTACAAAGTCTGAAAATCAGGAAAAGAGGTAGTGAACATGGCTGTTGAATTTCAGATACTGGACTGGATACAGAATATAAGGACTCCGGCAGGAGATGTATTCATGAGCTTAGTTACGAAGCTGGGGAATGCCGGTATATTGTGGATCGTTACGGCGGTGGTACTGGCAGTGATACCAAGGACCAGAAAGGCAGGGATCATGATGATAGCTGCTCTGCTGCTGGAGGACAAAATGGTAGTTGTTGTTATATCGGCATACAGGCCGGATGAGGTACTGCGATAAAAACTGCTCTCAATAACTCCCTGTTAGGCATCGAACATGTGTTTACAATTAAAAACCTGAATGGTATAATTGTTGGTATGACATGTTCCTGAAAGGGGGGAAACACACACATGACAGAATTCAGAGTCCATTCGGATTTCGAACCTATGGGAGATCAGCCGAAGGCTATCGAGACGCTTGCAGATGGCATAATGAGAGGGAAGCGGGCCCAGACCCTGATGGGAGTCACAGGCTCCGGCAAGACATTCACCATGGCCAAGCTTATAGAAAAAGTCCAGAAACCCACGCTGGTCATATCTCACAACAAGACACTGGCTGCACAGCTTCACGGAGAGTTCAAGGAGTTTTTTCCGGAGAATGCTGTGGAGTATTTTGTGTCATACTACGATTATTACCAGCCGGAGGCATACGTCGCCTCCACCGACACATATATAGAGAAGGATTCGGATATAAATGCAGAGATAGAGAAGCTGAGACATTCAGCTACAGCTGCTCTTGCGGAGCGACGGGATGTCATAATCGTCGCCAGCGTATCCTGCATATACGGACTGGGAAGTCCGATAGATTACGAGAATCAGGTGATTTCAATAAGGCCTGGGATGGAGAAGGACCGCCAGGAACTCCTGCGAAAGCTGGTAGATATACAGTACACCAGGAACGATCTTGCTTTCGAACGGGGCAATTTCAGAGTCAGAGGAGATACGGTGGATATATATCCTGCAGGAGCAGAGAACGCTGTCAGGATAGAGCTCTTCGGCGATGAAGTGGAGACTATCAAGGAGATAAATCCTGTCACAGGAGAGATAATAGGTCTCAGGAACCACGTTGCCGTATATCCGGCGTCCCACTATGTCACCAGCAAGGAGAATATCGAACGTGCCGCTGTCACTATAAACGAAGAGCTGGAAGAGCGTGTTCAGTGGTTCAGGGACAGAGGCAAGCTGATAGAAGCCCAGCGCATAGAGCAGCGGACAAGATATGACGTGGAGATGCTTCGTGAGATAGGCACCTGCAAAGGCATCGAAAATTATTCCAGGCATATCACAGGACTGGAACCGGGCAGCAGACCATATACGCTTATAGACTATATCCCGGACGATTTTCTAATAATAATAGATGAGTCCCA
>CAJJPZ010000170.1 GCA_905193765.1 uncultured Eubacterium sp. | reverse complement strand
AGTGTAGGAAAAGGGACAGCGTAGGCAAGGCCGTAGGAGCGAACGGTAGTGAGCGTTGCCATTTTGGTTAAAAAAGAAGTTCACGAAAGTGAGCTTCTTTTTACGTAGGCATAGAAAAGCATGAAATCGGACAATTCAAAAAAACGGATCAGTGTGATTGCTGATCCGCTCTTTTTTGTCTGTAATATGTTTTATCGGATTTTGAGAAGTGCAGGGTTAGGAACCTTTGTACCATCTTCTTTGTAGAGGTAGAAGCCTGCGCCTGTCTTTCTGCCGAGGAATCCGGAGTCTACCATTCTGCGGAGTGATACAGCTGGTCTGTATTTAGGATCTCCCATTTCATGATGAAGAACTTCCATTACTGCAAGTTCAACGTCAATACCTATCATGTCCATGAGTTCAAGTGGTCCCATAGGATGGTTCAGACCGAGTTTAGTACCTCTGTCGATTTCTTCGATAGTACCAACTTTTCTTTCTACCAGGACGCATGCCTCATTGAGCATAGGAATCAGCATACGGTTAACGATGAATCCGGCTTCATCCTGTGCTATAATGCATGATTTACCCATGAATTCGCCGAGCTTTCTGGCTCTTTCAAGAGCACTGTCGCCTGTCTGATATCCTCTTACGATCTCCATCAGTGGCATTTTAGGCACCGGACTGAAGAAATGCATTCCAACGAATCTTGAAGGATCTTTGAAGACGCTTCCCAGAGATGTGATTGAAATCGAAGATGTGTTGCTGGCAACGACAGCATCCTCCTTGGCATATTTATCAAGCTCTTTCATGATGCTTACCTTTATATCCTTGTTTTCTGCGACTGCCTCTATAATGGCGTCAGCTTCATGACAATCGGATATATCAGTGCTTGTTGTTATTCTGTCAAGTGTTGCTTTTTTATCATCATCACTTATTTTTCCCTTTGCTACAAGTTTGTCAAGGTTCTTTGTGATACTGGCGATGCTCTTGTCGAGCTGTGACTGTGCGATATCATATACAGTAACTTTTAACCCTTTTGCTGCAGCGTTTTCAACGATACCGGAACCCATGAAACCGGCTCCTACTACAAATACTTTTTCGATGTTCATAATTAACCTACCCTTTCTGATGTTTTTTACACTTGGATTTTACTTTATTGGCAAGTGATTTGCAATAGGAATTCAATAATATTTAAAATTCAGAATTTAATTCTCGTTTTTGTTAATAAATTCTTAAAAGTTTTACATATTTTTTCTTAATCTCTTTTATGGCATAATGAACATGGAGGTTGATAAGAGATGTACAACATATTGATATGTGACGATGAGAAAGATATCGTCTCCGCACTTAAAATCTATCTTGCAAGTGATGATTATAATTTGTATGAAGCGTATGATGGCAGGGAGGCTATCGAGATAATCGAAAAAAATGATATCCATCTGATCCTGCTGGATATCATGATGCCGGGTATGGATGGCATGCAGGTGCTTAATACGATCAGGAGGGAACGGAACACGCCGGTAATATTCCTTACAGCAAAGAGCGAGGACACAGACAAGATCCTCGGACTCAATGTCGGTGCGGATGATTATGTGACGAAACCTTTCAATCCTGTTGAACTGCTGGCCAGGGTAAAGTCGCAGCTCAGGCGGTATATGGTACTGGGGTCGGTAAAGATAAAAGATGATATCCTTCGTGCTGGCGATATAGAACTCGACGACCGGGCAAGATCGGTGAAGCTTATGGGAGAGAACGTAAGTCTGACACCGAAAGAATACGGTATACTTAAGTTTCTGATGGAGAACAGGGGCAAGGTTTTTTCGCCCAGAGCGATCTATGAGAAAGTCTGGGGGGAAAAAGCTTACGGAGCAGAAGGAACAGTCGCTGTACATATAAGGCATCTGCGCGAGAAACTAGAATTTGACCCTGAACAACCACGACATATAAAGGTCGTATGGGGTCAGGGGTATAAGATCGATTAAGAGGTGATCAGGATGAACGAATGTAAAAATAAATTTACGATCAGAGTTGCAGCATATATTATCATGATGGTCTGCTTAGCAGCATCGGCAGCCTCAAGTATAATTGTTGCATATAGTATTTCAAATCAGTATTATTTCTCGGGAGAAAATGTATATACGAATATCAAAGAGACATGTCTGAATGAAGCTTATAACGATATCATGGATGAAATCGAGACCGGCAACATGGCTGAATATGGCAGAAACGGAGAGTTGATAAGGCTTCTGAAAAATGAGATATCAGGGGAAGAGCTTATAACGGGCGAAAATGAAGCCTCTGAATTCGGTTATGTGATCAGATGTGGGAATGATGTAGTCAAACGTGTGAATACCGGACTGATAAAATCATATGGCAAAAGCGGTGAAAGTGATAGAGGCGATATCATAAAGCACACATATCATATGTATAATGACAACGGGAAATACAGTATCGATATGTATATAGGGAATATAGAAGGAGGAGAGCTGCCGGAAATACTGAATAAGACAGCGATAACCATGCTGAAAATGTATGGCTACAGGATACCGGCAGCAGTCATACTGGCAGTAAGTTCTGTCCTGGCATTGATAATGCTGATCTTTCTTACAGCTGCATCAGGAAAAAAAGAAACAAATCGTATAAGGTATATTCCGCTGGATATCACTGCCGCATTTGCAGCAGCGGTCGTGACGGCTGCTGTGACTTCTGCTTTTCCATTAGAAGGGGAGAATATAGATCTGATCATAGCAGAATTCACATTATCTGCTGTCGTGGCGTCAGCTGCAGTCACAGGCTGGATACTGTTATTTGCAGCACGAGTCAGACAGGGAAGATGGTGGCACAGCACAGTGATCTTTTTTATACTGTCAAAGGCAGCAGGGCTGCTGAAATGGATCGGCAGACAGGCAGTGATGGTCGTAAAAGGACTGCCAGTGGTATGGAAAAGTATGATACTGTATATTGCTGCATCTTTTGTGAATCTGATGATCATGATAATTGCTATGTCATTGTACAGTCCGGAAGCAGCGCTGCTTTTATGGATGGTCGGCTTCATTATAACAGGTATGTTCGTATTTCTTACAGCAATAAGGATGAAGGCTGTGAAAACAGGTGCGGAGCATATTGCTGCAGGGGATCTGGAATATCAGATAGATGAGAAAGGTATGTATCTTGACCTCAGGAAGCATGCAGAGACTCTGAACAATATAAGAAAGGGCTTGTCTGTGGCAGTGGACGAGAAAATCAGAAGCGAGCGCATGAAAACAGAACTCATAACGAATGTATCGCACGATATAAAGACTCCACTGACATCGATCATAAATTATATCGATTTCCTGAAAAAAGAGGATCTGGGCAGCGATAAGGCCACTGAATATATCGATGTATTAGACAGACAGTCTCAGCGCCTTAAAAAACTTATAGATGACCTTACAGAAGCTTCAAAGGCATCTACGGGAAATGTGAAGATAGAGCTGGGACCGTGCGATGCGGGGGTCATGATGACCCAGGTAATGGGAGAATATCAGGAGAAGGCGGAAAATGCAGATCTCAGGCTCATGCTGGATATACCGGACAGCAGTGTCATAATAATGGCGGATGGAAGGCAGCTGTGGAGGATACTCAATAATCTCATGAACAACATATGTAAATATTCGATGCCCGGCACCCGTGTGTATCAGAAGCTCAAAACTGATGGAGATAAAGCTGTGATATCATACAGGAACATATCGAAGTATGAACTGAACATATCGCCAGATGAGCTGACGGAGAGATTCGTCAGGGGAGACAGTTCGAGACATACAGAAGGAAGCGGTCTGGGACTGTCCATCGCACAGAACCTTACCGAACTCCAGAATGGTGGTTTCAGCATCGATATAGACGGTGATCTGTTCAAGGTGACGGTCATATTCGAAACGATACGGATACAATGACCGGAAGCGGTCGGGATGTCGGATCATGCAAAGCTTCCATAAAGGACAGCTGTGCAGTTCACGACATCCTGACTGCTTTTTTCGTATGTTTGCATTTTATATGTTTCTATTGACCTGCGATCCATGTTATAATAAAAGCTACGGTAAAATAACTGTTATATGATACAGTCTGAATACGATAAATGATAAAGGGGCAGATATGACATTTTTCAGGATATTGTTTACATTACTGCTTGTAGTTCCTATGGCTGTGTTCATGATATACCTGCTGAACAAAATGATAGACGATCTCAATACGTCAGTGAAGAAAAGCATGACAGAAAAAAAACGGACTACAGAGAGACGTACTGCGACGTCAGGGCAGTACGGCGGATACCGTACAGAGGTGCGCAGCGGTCGCGACAGTTTCTTTGGTATGGATGAACGCAGGTCGTCTGGACGAAAAAAAACAGGCGACGGTATGCACAGCGGACATAACGGAACGGCAAAATCTGATGCGAAGCAGCTCAGCAAGCGTAAACGCAGAAAGCAGCGGAAAACAAAAAGTAAAGAACGGAGAGACAGACAACAGTAAATATGAAGAGAGGATACTTTATATCTTTTGAAGGCATGGACGGATCAGGAAAGTCCACGCAGATCAGAAAACTGAAGGAGTATTTTGAAGACAAGGACTACCAGGTGATACTCACCAGGGAGCCGGGGGGAACGGATATAGGTGAAAAGATAAGACAGCTGATCCTAGATCCTGAAAACATCAGGATGACAGCGCTGACAGAAGCTAT
>CAJJPZ010000169.1 GCA_905193765.1 uncultured Eubacterium sp. | reverse complement strand
GATCCAGAAGTTCTTCTTTTCTTTTACCAGATACATCGAAGCCGCCCAAAGAACGATCATAGCAAGTGTCTGGTTTGTCCAGCTGAAATAACGCCATATCACTGTATAATCGATTGCTCCCAGTGCATTGCCTACACCAAGTATCGCACCGACCCCAAGTACAGGGATACATAACTTCAGCCTGTTCATATATTTCCCCTGATCAAGATGCAACCAGTCAGCAAGGGTAAGTCTCGCTGAACGGAAAGCAGTATCTCCTGAAGTGATCGGGCAAACGATAACTCCCACCATTGCAAGAGCAACACCAACGCCGCCCATAGTCCTGGAGCATACATCATAAATAGCAGCTGACTGACCGTCTGCAAGTACATCTGCAAGTCCTGTGTTGAGTCCGCCGGTAACTTTATACAATGCACATCCTGCCGCTGCCCATATAAGGGCGATTATACCTTCTGCGACCATGGCCCCATAGAAAACGAAATGTCCCTGTTTTTCACTCTTCATACAGCGAGCCATCAGAGGTGACTGCGTAGAATGGAACCCTGAAATAGCTCCGCAAGCTACAGTTATAAACATAAAGCTCCACATTGGTGTTCCTGACGGATGCATATTATGCATGTGACTCCAGATTTCAGGAATCGTAAAATCAGGATTAGTATATATCCCTATTATAACCCCTACAGCCATAACGATCAGACAGAGTCCGAAAACAGGATAAATCTTTCCGATGATCTTATCGATGGAAATAAACGTTGCAATAAAGTAATACGCCAGTATAAGTATAAGCCAGAAAAGCGTCGTACTTAATATACCTGACATCCCGCCATTCTTGCAGAGTGTAACTATCAATCCGGCCGGCCCTACTGCAAAAACAGTACCTACCATGATAAGAAGTATGACTGAGAAAACACGCATTACATTCTGCATAGCACTGCCCAGGTATTTACCTGTTACTTCAGCAATCGAACTTCCATCATTACGTTCACTGATCATACCTGAAAAGTAATCGTGTACTCCGCCGGCAAAAATTGTACCGAATGTTATCCACAGAAATACTGCAGGTCCCCAAAGTGCTCCCTGCATTGCACCGAAAATCGGTCCAAGCCCGGCAATGTTCAGAAGCTGTACAAGAAAGAGCTTCCACTGAGGCATAACAACATAGTCAACACCATCATTTACACGAACCGCCGGCGTTTCACGGTCATCCGGTCCGAAAGTGTTGTTAACGACCTTACCATATGTAAGGTATCCGATAATCAAAATAGACAAGCAGATTATAAAACTGATCATAATAATTCCTCCTTCCAAACTACGTTATGCATTCGTCTATTTTTTAACGAGTCATTTGTACATATATGTCAAACATTCTCGTTATTTACATCTCTATTATAGTTCTTTATATCAAAAAGACAAGCATATTCTGAATTTTTTTCTCTTTATGTTATCTGTTATTGTGAAATTATTGTCGTAATTTTCAGATATTAAATGTGCTTATTTCTTTTTTTATCAGTTCGCTGACGGCTTTCGCCAGCTGAGTGATTTCTCTGATCCTTGTATACTCTTTCCCGTAAATAATTGCAGCATTTCTGGCTCCTGCATCTGATCCCATAACAACAGCCGACACACGAAGGCCATTTCTGCGAAGCATACGTACTTCGTCAGCTGTATCCTGTACTGCAATTTCATCTCCATAGTCATGCCCAAACAGATTTACATCAGAAGGCAATATACGCATACTGTCATTTGGTGATGCGTCCGTCAGAAACACCAGCAAATGTCTGTCAGCAGGTCCCGGTGAAAAATCCATGAAATTTTCTATTTCACGCATTGCCAGACCATCCCGATTCCATCCTGTTGCAAAATATCTTAAAACATTGTCGGACTTTTTATCATCAAAGGATTTCAGCACACGAAGTACCGTATACCCTCTTACACTGCAAAATTCTGACACGCGAACCGGTATGTGGCATGCCATGAGACTTTCAGAAATAATGATTCCCTGCGTCGCTATCAGTTCCTGGTACTGAAGCCTTGATGCTGATGCATCTAAAATTATATCTACGGTGAATAAAGGTCCCGTTATATCATCACTGGAATGAAAAACATGGTCATCCTTAAGATATTCTGCCTTCCATACTCTGCTTGAATCCAGTATTCCGCTACGTCCCGTCAGCACATCCATCTTCTGATGGACAAATATACAGTTTCTTATCTGCCCCTCAAGATCACTTATGATACTTTTATACAGATCCGCATTTTCATAATAATATTTCCTGTTTCTCTCTTCCTGTTTTTCAGACTGCTCCTTCAGATATCGATTTCCAGCTGGTAATCCAACAGTTTGTCCAGCATTCCTACCGTCAGTGATCCATATATGGCATCCGTCATGATTTCCTGTGCAGAGTTCTTTCTCTGCTTTTTCAAGCTCAGTATTTGAATATATAGACCTGCCAAAACAACTTTCGATATAAGCGCGATCGTTTTTTTCCCTTTTAAGAAACAGATCCACCCTGTTTTTACACTGCTCAGTTTCAGATACTCCTTGCTGATCTGCAGCCTGTTCTGACCTCATAACAGTCACGCGATCTGTTTTTTCATGCTGAACAGGCATGATACGAGTCAGTATATGAGAAAATCTGCCTGTAAGGTGTAGCTTCAAAGACTTTTTTATTTTCTTTTTCCCATCGAACAGCAGGAAACGACGATAAATCGTCATAAGCGCATCGACAAGCTGTTCACGTTCCGGCTTATCTTCAGATGTGAGCGCTGTATACAGCTTTTTTTCCATCGGTGTAAGCAGAAGGGTTTTCCTGCCGGCAACGCTGCTCCATCTTGCAGTCTGCATCGTATATGCCAGATGATTCTTGCTCATCCATTCCTGTCTTGAAAGCTTGTATTCGCCTGCAAAAAAGTCCATCGCATATACTGTGCGAAGTTCCGCCAGAGATGGTCTTGCTGCCATTTCCAAGTTAAAAAGTATATTCTCCAGATAAAGCCATGCCATGTCATCAAGCATTGGCTGGCGTGAATCACCATTCCACTGATCAAAAAGTGAATGTATAGTTTCCTCCCCATAGTATTTGTATGCCAGACCGATGATCAGGTTCATATAAAAATCCGGACGTTCCTCCTGTGAATGCATAGCAATAAATAATGGTTCAAAATCGTAATTTTCTGCTGCATCCCAGACCTGATTTGCCGCTCTCCGCTGTACTGCCGTATAAGATGCTCTATCCATTAATCAAACACCTCCGATATGCCCAGTCTGGCTGGAATGCGTGCATATATCATATCCCGGATCAGTTCCTGTTCATAAATATCAAAAATTTTATTTGTAATACATAAATCAAGTGCATCTCTGGCCTGTATGCCTTTTCGTATAAGGCATATTGCGTCCAGCATTCCTCTTAAATCCATTGCTTTAGCAGTAAGTTCACCACTTTCGCATTTTTTACGGAAGTCCATGAAAAGCATAGTAAAATGATTATTATATTTTTTGTTCATATCCGGAAACTGATCTCTGATAATTTTCCGAAGGTCATCCTCCGCTGCCGGAGGCATCTGTATGACTATGAATCTTGAGGCCAATGCCTCATTCAATTCTCTTGTTCCTGCATAATTATGATTCATAGTCGCTATAAAACGTGTGTCATCTGCAAGCGGTACACGCTCATAACCCGGTACATCTATGGCACGTCTGAAATCCAACACAGAATGCAAAACTGCAAGGGCTTCATTTCTTGCCATATTGATTTCATCAAGAATGCCAAATCCTCCATTCCGTGCACAGCAGTACACTGGACCAGGTCTGAACTCTACATGTCCGTCGCGAAAGGTATCTGTCCCGATAAGTGCTGCGGCATCCATATTTATATGAAATGAAATATCCCATGCCGGACGCCTGAAAACTGCTGCCAGATTTTCTGCAAGGACATTTTTCCCTGTTGCTTTTTCTCCCGTCAATAGTATATTTTTGCCGCAGAGCAAAGCTGCGATTGCTTCTTCCCATACTTTTTTACCATAATAAAAAAATCGTGGCTCTGGTATCCGTTTCACAATTTTTTCATCAACATGATGCTCTATCGAAAAATCCGCCACCTCCCTTAGCAAATCAGATGATACTCCCTCCATTTGTAAACGTTCAACAATACCTTTCATCATGCACACCTCACATCTCATATAAAGCTTTTTACAATTATTATACCACATAGTTTAAATTTTTCTATTCTGGACAAGCTGAAAAAGCATAAGGGATGCATAATGTAATATAAAGCTTAAAAGGACGAATTGTCCGCAGCCAACAACGCCACAAAAAAGAGACTCCTTTTTTCAAGAAGTCTCCTTTGAATACATTATTCATAATGCGCAGGAAAAATTGTTTGTGGCCAGGCACCAAGCGAACGAAGCGCGGAGCGTACTCTTAGTACGTGGCAGTGAAATGACACCGAATCAAGATCCGGGCATTTCTTGCATGAGACCTGCGCGCCAAATCATAGATTTGGGCAGGGCTTCAAGCACTTAACGAACGCAGGTAACAACGCCACGGGCGAAAAGCACATCTGTCTAAGACGCAGGAAAATCGGTTCACGGCACGGCGCGTGGGCTTTGCCGCTGCGGAGCGTACTTAGCGTACGTGAGCAAGCAAAAAGCCCACAGCAACAAAGCCGTGGGCCGATTTAACAAGTCTTACTCGATTATTTCAGTTACAACGCCGGATCCTACTGTCCTTCCGCC
>CAJJPZ010000168.1 GCA_905193765.1 uncultured Eubacterium sp. | reverse complement strand
CCTGTTGCAAAAGCGTCCTTTCTGAAATCTGCCAGTCCCAGCAGCGCTGCAAAGCCGACGCCTCTCATTCCGCCCATGATGGCACGCTCCTGCGCATTGACACGGTAAGGGAATATCCGCTTGTGCCCTGCCAGATGCAAAGTCTCGTACTTGTCAGGATCGTATGTCTCCTGGAACACAGTGACGTAATCGGCGCCACATTCATGGAGATACGCATACTCGTCTGAATTCACAGGATATATCTCAAGACCAATGACTTTGAAATATTTCCTGGCTATCCTGCAGGCGTTGCCGATATATTCCACTGTGGACTTTTTCCTGCTCTCGCCGGTCAGTATCAGTATCTCCTGAAGCCCTGTTTCTGCGATAGCCGCCATTTCACGCTCTATCTCGGCATCGTCCAGCATAGCTCTGTTTATCTTGTTCCTGCAGTTGAATCCGCAGTAGATGCAGTAATTCTCACAGTAATTCGCTATGTATATCGGTGTGAACATTGCGATACTGTTGCCGAAGTGTTTGCGTGTCTCCTGCCGGGCTGCCTGAGCGATTTCCTCGATAAAAGGCAGCGCTGCAGGAGAAAGCAGAGCTGCAAAATCCTCCGGCGTCCTGCTGCTATGCGCCAGAGCATGCCTGACATCAGCTTCGGTATACGCCGACTGATCGTATGAATACACAGCTTCCAGCACTCTGTCCATGATATCTGAGTCTATGACCTCCATGTCCGGGAGATACTCCATATGGTTCGTACGTGCCTTTTTCTGATCCTCTATGATACTGTCGCTGAGTATGCTTTTATTCACGTGTTCTCCACTCATAGATCATTCCCCCTGTTCCCTGAGAAAACCTGTAAGCGGTGATGATGCACTGGCGCCTCTGTCCAGCACACGGCCTGTTCCTGAAAGGTACGCCATACGACCTGCTTCGATGGCTTTTTTGAATGCCTCGGCCATTACCGGTACATCGCCTGCTGTGGCAACTGCCGTATTTGCCATTACAGCTGCTGCACCCATTTCCATTGCTTCACACGCCTGGGACGGCTTGCCGATGCCTGCGTCCACTATCACCGGCAGGTCGATCTCATCTATTATGATCTGTATGAATTCCTTCGTGCAGAGCCCCTTATTGGAACCTATCGGAGAGCCCAGAGGCATGATACATGCCGCTCCTGCATCTGCAAGGTCTCTGGCAGTATTGAGATCAGGATACATGTATGGCATCACTACGAAACCTTCTTTTGCCAGTATCTCAGTTGCTTTCACTGTCTCCTGATTATCAGGGAGCAGGTATCTTGAATCTCTGATGACTTCGACCTTCACGAAATCTCCGCATCCTATCTCTCTGGAAAGTCTCGCTATTCGCACAGCCTCCTCTGCGTTCCTTGCTCCTGATGTATTGGGTAGCAGTGTCACATCATCCGGTATATAATCCAGTATGTTGGCAAGACCACCTTCATTTGCACGCCTCAGCGCCAGTGTTATGATCTGGGCGCCTGCTTTTTCTATACACGCCCTCACAAGTTCCAGGGAAAATTTACCTGAGCCCAGTATGAACCTTGAACTGAACTCATGGCCTCCCAGAATGAGTTTATCTTCTGTCGATTTCATATCGTTACCTTCTTTCACTCTTCTATACGTCTTCTTCACCGAGGATAAGACGTGTTATCATATTCGCTTCATGTGCAGCACATATGGCTACTCTCGGAGCCATGAGCCCTCTGCCGTATTCCGGAGCGCTGACCCTGTCGCCGCAGAGATAAAAATTATCACTCACTTTCCTTGTGACGATGGAATTGCTGCTGCCGAATCCTGCCATGCCGCTTGCTGAAACCAGCTTTTTCTCCGGGAAACACTCCAGTATCCCGTTCACAAGCATAGCCTTGGCGCCGGGATCGTCGAAAGCCTCGCAGACTATATCCCATTCACCGAACAGTTCTCTGATATTGTCCTCTGTCACCCTGACACAGTCTGTCTGTATATCAAGATAAGGGTTTATCTTTTTCAGCAGGCTTTCAAGAGCATCTGTCTTAGGCATGCCTAAATGCTCCATGAAGTACTGCTGTCTGTTGAGATTCGTTATGTCTACGACATCGAAATCTATCAGATGTAGATGCCCTACGCCTATACGTGTCAGCGAATACGCAACGTTGGAACCAAGACCGCCAAGACCTGCTATGGCCACACGTCCTGCAGACAGTTTTTCCTGTATCTCAGGGGAATGTCGTTCCTCCAGTGCTGCTTTTATTTCTTCTTTAGTAAGTATTTTTTCCATATCATCAGCCTCCTCCTACGAAACTCACGACTTCAAGGACATCGCCGTCCCTGAGGATCGTTTCAGCGTAAAGCCTTTTCGGCAGTATCTCTCCGTTAAGTTCCACGGCTATGTGTGATATCCTGTAACCGCTGTCTGTCAGATATTCTTCCGCTGTCACCGGAAGTTTTGCTTCTGTTTCTTTGCCGTTTACCGTTATCATCTCCTGCTGTCCTCCTTTCTCTGCGCAGTCTGCTCTGTTTCCAGCTTCGGCTGTGCTCGTGCAGAATTTATCGACCTGGTTTCTTATGCTTGACATCGTGATCGTCTTCAAGATCATCATCCTATGAAAAACGGGAGATACCAAAGTATCTCCCGTAATAAGTGATTCAATAAAAAAAGTGATCATATACGTTCCTACGTTGGCATTATCCAAATCAGGTATATGGGTCGAAGTTATGAACTTCCTCTCAGCCTGTCTCACAAGCTCCCCTGTATTTATTTACTATTCAAGTATAGACAATATCACGACGATTGTCAATGACCTGAAGCTTTTGTCAGTCAGCCTGTCTCACAGCATCCTTCATAGCTTTCACATATTCATATATGTACGGCACGCAGTCCTCACCGTACTTTTCGCAAAGTCTCACTATAGCCGATCCGACTATGGCTCCATCGCTTTTCCCTGCCATGTCCTTTGCCTGTTCAGGTGTCGATATGCCGAATCCCACGGTGCAAGGTATATCGTTTGCTGTTTTTACAAGCTTCACCATGGCTCCGATATCCGTCGTTATATCAGAACGCATACCTGTAACACCCAGCGACGAAACGCAGTACACGAATCCGCTTGCTTCCTTTGCTATCATGGAAATACGTTCATGGGACGTAGGTGCTATCAGAGATATGAAGTCGAGACCATACTGCCTGCACACGGAATCGAACTCTTCTTTTTCCTCAAAAGGCACATCAGGCAGTATGATACCGTCCATACCTGTCTCCGCTGCCTTTTTTACGAAACGCTCGACTCCGTATGAAAAAACCACATTTGCATATGTCATGAAGACCATCGGGATATCTGTATTCCTGCGGATACGCTCCACCATATCGAATATACTGTCTGTAGTGACGCCGCCCGACAATGCTCTGATGTTGGCGGCCTGTATCACCGGACCCTCAGCTGTCGGATCTGAAAATGGTATCCCCAGCTCTATCAGATCTGCCCCTGCATCTGCCATGGCATAAACTATCTTCTCTGTCACATCCAGCGACGGATCGCCGCAGGTTATGAACGGAATGAACGCTTTGCCATTCCTGAATGCCTCTGCTGTCCTACTCATGGATATCCTCCCCTCTGTAACGTGCTATAGCTGCACAGTCCTTGTCTCCACGGCCCGATATTGTTATCACGACTATCTGATTCCTGCTCATCTGAGGCACGATCTTCCTGGCGTGAGCCACGGCATGGGCACTTTCTATGGCAGGTATGATCCCCTCTATCCTGGAAAGATACTCGAATGCCTCAACAGCTTCTTCGTCAGTCACCGGCACATATTCCGCTCTGCCTGTATCGTAGAGATGCGCATGTTCAGGTCCTATACCCGGATAGTCCAGTCCTGCCGATATAGAGTACACCGGCGCTATCTGACCATATTCGTCCTGACAGAAATAGGATTTCATGCCATGGAAGATACCAAGGCTTCCCGCAGCTATAGTTGCTGCCGTTTCCGCTGTGTCTATGCCTCTGCCTGCTGCTTCACAGCCTATGAGTCTGACATCCTTGTCCTCTATGAAATTATAGAAAGTGCCGATGGCATTGGAACCGCCGCCCACACATGCCAGCACAGCATCCGGGAGCCTGCCTTCCTTTTCGAGTATCTGTTCCTTTATCTCCTTTGAGATGACTGCCTGGAAATCTCTGACTATAGTCGGGAACGGATGAGGACCCATCACTGAACCCAGCACATAATGTGTGTCGTCTATCCGGTTCGTCCACTCTCTCATAGTCTCAGATACTGCATCCTTCAGGGTAGCTGTACCCGATGTCACAGCGTTGACCTTCGCTCCCAGCAGATTCATCCTGTATACGTTCAGTGCCTGACGCTCCGTGTCTTCCTTTCCCATGAAGATCTCGCACTCCATACCCATAAGGGCCGCTGCCGTTGCAGTTGCAACGCCGTGCTGTCCGGCGCCTGTCTCTGCGATGACTCTCGTTTTTCCCATCTTCTTTGCCAGCAGCACCTGCCCCAGCACATTGTTTATCTTATGAGAGCCTGTATGATTCAGATCCTCACGTTTGAGATATACTTTCGCACCGCCCAGATCCTCTGTCATATGCGATGCGTAATAGAGCCTTGACGGTCTGCCTGCATATCCGTCCAGCAGTTCCGACAGTTCTCTGTTGAAATCGGGATCGTCCTTATATCTGTTGTATGCTTCTTCAAGTTCTATAACTGCGTTCATCAGTGTCTCGGGGATATACTGTCCGCCGT
>CAJJPZ010000167.1 GCA_905193765.1 uncultured Eubacterium sp. | reverse complement strand
CGAAGCTAAGAAATCCAGAAAACTATCAGTCGGCGGTCCGGGAGGCAAAGGCCCTCTCAAACCGGCAAACAGAACAAAGACAGTGATCGCTGTCATCATTCTCGTCGTTTTAGCTGTCGTCATGGCAGTAGGTATCTACGTAGGCGTCATACTGATGAGCGCACCTAAGATAAAGACTGACGATATATACGACCGTCTCAACCAGCGTTCGGTCATGTATGACAGCAATGGTAAAGAGATCGAGAATCTTTACATGTCAGACGGCAACAGGACTGTCGTCAAATACAAGGACATCCCTGAAGACATGGTAAACGCCGTCGTATCGCTGGAAGACCAGAAATTCTGGAAACACCACGGCTTCAACTTCACAAGAATGCTGGGCGCCATCAAGGATAGTCTCACCGGCGGCGGGATAAGCGGAACGAGTACCGTGACACAGCAGCTTGCCAGAAATGTCTTCCTTCCGGAAGAAAAGAGTGAACGTACCCTTAGCAGAAAAATAACCGAGGCTTATTATACGATCATACTCGAGAAAAAACTTTCCAAAGAACAGATCATGGAGGCTTACCTGAACACGATATATCTTGGCTTCAATTCATATGGTATCCAGGCTGCATCCCAGGCGTATTTCTCCAAGGATGTAAAGGATCTGGACACACTGGAATGTGCTGCACTGGCTGCACTTCCTCAGGCGCCTGACTCCTATGCGCTGGTATATGCTGACTACGGCAACTCGGGTTCATCGCTTCCGCAGCTGTCCACTTCTGGCTCTGCTACATATTTCTATAACGGAGATATATCCAAAGACAGGCGTGAACTGGTGCTGAATAACATGGAATCCTTCGGATTCATCACATCGGAACAGCATACCGAAGCACTCAATGATGATCTGAAAAAACATATGAAAGTCGGAGTTTCCTCCGATGACAGCACGTCGTCATACTTCACCGACTACGTCATAAGTCAGCTTACAGATGACCTCGTTTCCGAATACGGAATGGATCAGTCAGAAGCAGAGCAGCGTATATACACCAAGGGTCTGAAGATATATACCACAATGGATTCAGACATACAGGACATCGTTGACGATGAATTTTCCAAGGACAGCAACTTCTCAGGTCTGGCATATCTGCGTACTGATGCCGATGGCAATCTCCTCAATACAGACGGAAGCACACTCCTGAGGTCATCATCCTACTATTTCGATGACAAGGACAGATTCACCCTCAAAAAAGGCGAATATGATTTCGACAGCGAAGGAAATATGACTATATATAAAGACAAACGTCTGAATATATACAAAACTGAAGTCAATGGTGCAGATGATGTCAGCATAGAATTCAAAGGCATGTATGTACGTGATGATACCGGTTTCTACACTATAGAAAGCGGGGCCCTGTCCATACCTCAGAATTTCAAAACTATTGACAGTAACGGCAATGCAGTGATATCTGCAAGCTTCTTTAAGGATGAAAACTACAAGGATTTCTTTAAGAAAAGCGGCAGCAGCTATAAGGTGTCCAGCAGTAATTACTCACTTAAACAGAAAACAAAACAGCCTCAGGCTGCAATGACGATAATAGAAAACAAGACCGGTGAACTCAAGGCTATGATAGGAGGACGCGGAACTACAGGTAAACATCTGTACAACAGAGCAACGACACCAAACCAGCCGGGATCATCCATCAAGCCTATAGCAGTTTACGGCCCTGCCCTTCAGATGTCATACGAGTATGAAAAGGAAAGCAAGACTATGAGCCTGAACAACAGCGACGGCAGCAACTGGGGCAGCTATATCACTGCCGGAAGCATAATCAATGATGCTCCTATGCAGTTCAACGGACGTACATGGCCTAAGAATGCTTATTCCGGATACAGAGGTCAGATGAAGCTGAGGACGGCAGTCGAGCAGTCAGTAAACGTCTGTGCTGTAAAAGTATATCAGCAGATCGGTCCTGACTGGTCAGCATCGATGCTCAAGAAGAACGGTATAAGTACACTTGTCGAAGACGGTGATGTCAATGACCTCAATCCTGCATCGCTGGCACTGGGAGGTCTCACATACGGAGCTACACCTCTGGAAATGGCAGCCGCATACTCCACATTCCCTAGTGGCGGGACATACAAAACACCGATATCATATACCAAGGTGGTTGATGCCAATGGTGATATCCTCCTTGAGAAAAAACCTGAAGAGACAAAGGCCTATAATGAAGGAGTTGCATGGATAATGACGGATATACTGAGAACTGTAGTAACCAATGGTATTGCCACCAGCGCATCCATAGGAGTGCAACCTGTCGGTGGTAAGACCGGTACAACGAACGATAACTTCGATATCTGGTTCTGTGGATTCACACCTCAGTACTCAGCTGCGTTATGGATGGGAACCGATGTGAATATAGAACTCAGTTCAGGCAGTGGAACTACAGCAGCTTTCTGGTCGTCCGTAATGAGAAGAGTCTGTGCGGATCTTCCGTATGAATCGTTCTTCGAAAAACCAAGCAATGTCGTTTCCGTAGGAGGCGAATATTATACAGACGGTACATATTCGAGAACGTATATCACAAAGAAATCGACGAAATCCGAAAAGAAAACATCGCCTTCAACGGAGCCGTCTACTACTATACCGCCTACAACAGAGGCACCTACTGCTCCATCTACGGAACACACTACAGAATCTTCCCCTACAGATGAAAGTACGGAGTAAAAAACATATTGATCTACAAAAGCGTGGAATGCATATGCGTCCCACGCTTTTTTCATCTCATGGATTTGGGGTTGAATACTACGGCTATTATATATCCCCAGCCAATTGCAACAGTTATCCCCCCTGCTGCAGCTTTCACGCCTCCTGTTATGGCGTCCAGCAATCCCGTCTTCGCACCTTCCATTGCACCCTTCGCAAGATTATATCCGAATCCGGGCAGAGGGACCCTCGCTCCTGTAGCTGCCAGATCCACCAGCGGCTGATAAAGATGTGCCGCCTGAAGCAGCGCTCCCACAGTTACCAGGAGCACCAGCACCCTCGGAGTCGTCAGCTTTGTACAGTCTATCAGGAGCTGTCCTGCCACGCATATGCCTCCGCCTATAAGAAATGAATATAAATAGTCCATATCGCTACCTCCGTCATTCTGTCTCAACTCCTACTGCATGGGCTATACCCGGTATGGATTCGCCCTGGAACGGGCTTATCGTTGAAAGGAGCGCACCTGTCGATATCAGCAGAGCACGCTTTATTTCACCTTTTCTCATTTTTTTGTATACGTATCCTGCAAATACAGAAGCTGAACAGCCGCAGCCGCTGCCACCACTGTGTACATCCTGTTCAGGCTCATATATCATACATCCGCAGTCATCATATACATGCTCTATCTGTGAATGCGGTATGCCTGCATCTTCAAGCAGGTCTTTGACTATATCCTTGCCGATAAATCCCAGATCGCCTGTAAAAACAGCATCGTAATGATCCAACCGTCGTCCTGTATCCTGCAGGTGGTTCAGTATCGTGTCCACAGCAGCAGGAGCCATGGCACTGCCCATCTGGTTCGCATCTTTCACACCTGCATCTATTATCTTTCCCACTGTCGCGGACTCTACCCTTATATGACTGTGTTTCCTCACACTGCCCCTGACATCAACCTCAGTCCTCCTGCTATCCGCTCTGCCGGTGATCAGCATGGCTCCTGCCGCAGTAGCTGTCCACTGAGCCGAAGGCGGTCGCTGGTTCCCGTGTTCCAGAGGCATGCGGAACTGTCTCTCTGCAGTGCAGTAATGACTGGAAGCCCCTATCATGACATTATCGCTGTAACCTCCGTCTGTGAGCACAGATCCCATTATAAGTGATTCAGTCATCGTGGAACATGCACCGTACATTCCCAGGAAAGGTATGTGGAGGTCTCTTGCCATAAAAGACGATGACATCAGCTGGTTAAGCAAGTCACCGCTCAGCATCGCTCCGATATCATCATTCTGCAGACCACCTTTTCTGATAGCTTCCGTCATCGCTGTTTTCAGCATTTTACTCTCAGATTTTTCCCATGTGGGCTCCCCATAAGTATCATCCTCCAGGCATATGTCGAACCAGTTCGCCATGGGGCCATCCCCTTCCTTTTTACCAGCTATCGAACATGAACTTGTAATATATGGCCTGTTCCTGAAAAAAATCGTCTGTTTCCTTGCTGCCATCTGTCATACCTTCCCTTTCAGTAAATAAGCCGGTATATTACGCCTATAATGGCCGAAACTGTTATGCCGCTTACGAGCACCGGACCTGCCAGTGAAAAAAGCTTTGCGCCTACCCCCAGCACGATACCTTCCTTCTTGTATTCTATCGCCGGAGCGACCATTGAATTCGCAAATCCTGTAATCGGTACTATAACCCCCGCACCGGCAAACTTGCCTATAGTATCGAACCAGCCGAATCCCGTGAGCAGCTGTGCAGTCATGACAAGTATGATCACAACTAAAGTTCCTGCATCCTGCTCCGACACCCCCTGCGCCATGAAGCGCTTTTCCATCCACAGCGAAAGAACACATATAGCTCCGCCTGTTATCATTGCCTTGAGAGAATTTATAAAATACTTCGGCCGTGGAGTAAACCTGCTGCTGTATTTTTCATAAGCTTTCGCTATCTGTTTCTTGCTTATCTCTTCACTGTTTTTTTCACTCATTTACAAAGACCGCTCCTTCTTCATGAAATATACATTTACCTATAGCTTATTATCTCCATATGTGTCATAATAATGTCATGAAAAAAATTATTTTAGCCTCTT
>CAJJPZ010000166.1 GCA_905193765.1 uncultured Eubacterium sp. | reverse complement strand
GTTCTGCAGCAGCTTTATCGTTACTTCCGGTACTTCTGCTCCTTCTGATACTCCGATCCATGTCTTCGTTCCTTCAACATTCACGCTTTCCCCGCCGTTATACTGGTTAGTCATTTCTCCGGCTGTTGTTACACTTGACTGGTATCCATTCACCGACAGTTCATTTATGGAATACTGATAACGCTTGCCGTCTTTGTCGTATTTAGGCAGGTCTGTGAATGTATATGTCCACTTGTTGTCTGCGCCTGGTGTTACCGTCTGCTTCTGAACAGGCGTCATGGATTCACCGTTCTGGAGAAGTTCTATCTCTATGGAATCTGGAAGCTTACTGTTGTCGATAGGCTTTCCGTCGCTGTCTTTCCATACCTTTTCGCCGGAGAAGTCTGTAGTTCCGGACTTGAGGCTGTTTGTGATGTTATTGCCATCGTATTTTGCTTCGTACGGTGAAGTCGCTGCCAGTTCCTCTTTCACGGTGTATGTATATGCATTGCCGTCTGCATCGGTTTTCGGCAGATCCTTGTATTCGTATGTCCAGGTGTTGCCGTTCTTTGTCCAAGTCGGAGTCACACCTGTCACTTCTGTTTTCTCTTCACCTTTGATATTTCTGTAAAGTTTCAGCGTTATGCTGTCCGGTCTTGTATTGTCAGCATTGCTGTCATCCACCCATGTCTTTGTACCGGAGAGGTCTGTTTTAGGACTTACCTTGATAACCGGTTTAGGATATTTATCTGTGTAGTCTTTTTCTTTATAAGTATATTTCAGTTCAGTCCCGTCATTATCATTTGAGTAAAGACCTTTCTGTCCTGCTGATATCTTATTGTTGTCATCCCAGTCGGTACCTTCGTCACCTGTATTTGGATAACCGTCATTTGAATCAAAATACTTCTCAGCTTCCTGTGAAGGTTTCACGTTAAATTCAACGGAGTATGTATATCCGTCTTTCAGTGTGTATCCTTCAGGGAAAATCAGCTTCACCGATTTTGAAGCACTGTCATATGACGCTGTCAGTCCTTCATTACCAGCCACTGGATTTCCGTCCTTGTCAGTTACTTTGACTGTCAGTACCGGATCATCTCCAACGATATCTACATACTGGCTGAGCTTGTCTGTTATGGAAACATTGCTGTATTTAAATTCAGTTACCTGCGCAGCGATGTCCTCGAAAGCCTTTTGAAGAGCTGAAGTATCGGTTGCTGAGTAATACTCTCTTGTTATAGTCTTACCCTTTGCTGGTTTCTGTATAAGATTTTTCAGGAATGTCTCATTTGCAGCCGATGATATACCGATGGAATAGAATGCATCGATATCGGTTATGTTTTCAGCCTCTGTGTATGCAGCACTTGAGCATGAGCCTGGGTTTATAATATTACCTCGCCAATCATAACCATCTCCATCCGCACTGCCTGCGCCCATTGTTTTTCCGTTGCTGTCATAATAGAAAGTAGGTTCTCCATCTGACATGAATATCACTATCTTCTGAGCGTCACTGCGGGCAGAATTAAGAACTTTGGTTCTCGCCTCGTACAGACCAGCCTGGCAGTTGGTGCCTCCATCAGCTTTCAAACTTTTTATGCCTGAGTCTATCGTTTCCTTCGTGCCAGTCCAGTTTGTAACGACATCGGCATCATTATACGCTTTGTCCTCGTCTTCATCATTTCCACTGTACTTCACCAGTGCTATCCTCGCATCAACATTATTGTTGTCAAGCAGTGCCGATGTCAGGCTTTTAGCTGATGTTTGAAGCGAAGATAATCTAGTGTTACCCCAGCCTCCCATTTCCTTATTCATACTGCCTGACACGTCTGCGATTATGACCAGATCAACTTTTGGCTTTGCAGACGTACTGCTGACTGCACCCTTTACATCAAGTTTAAGGGTGTATGTCCCGTCTTCGTTTTTCTTGATGGTTTTCATATGAGCAGGGCTTACGGTTGTTCCTCCGCTTTCCCCCTCGGCGAAAGCCATTGTCGGCATCATAGTGGCGATCATCATGATCGACATTATCCATGCCATGAATTTTCTTCTCATACCGTCCTCTCTTTCCTACAGCTGCAATCATTCCACCCGGATACATAACTCTCCATAAAACGATCGCATTCGTAAATAATTATCGTGCATACATATACACTGAATATCTCAGTGCCGCCGTCACATATCCGGCGGGATCCGTATGCTGATATTCTGCTGTTGTCCCGATAGTTCCGCACTTTTCTGATTTTTTTGACTATGCGGTCCTGCCGGTGTCAACGGGCGTGAATGTACACTTCCCGAGACTTATGTATTATACCAAACAATTGGTTACATATTGGTTACGGACATATCTCATTATTTACATTAACTGGAAATTTATGCGGTATTATTTCTATGATTTTACATTAATATTCATATACTGGAAAATATAAAAATACCTGTCGGAATATTTTATGTTTTTTTGCAGGTACAAGATTACGAAAAACCCCGCCGGGTCTGTGTGGCGGTTTTCATGCCGGATCCAGGCTGTTAATTTCGCAAATGCCCCCATGTCACAGATCCTGACAGTCACTTTCCCGCTATGTGCGCATATTGCACTTTACATACCGGCACTGAATCATGTAAGGTATGATTCGTAAAGACATTCAAACCGTATCAAGATCAAGGAGGCTGAACACATGTCATTAGGAACGCAAATCAAACAGAGGAGAAAGGCACTGGGGCTAACGCAGCAGGAGCTGGCTGACAAACTCAATTTGTCCAGATCGACCGTTGCCAACTGGGAAATCGACAGAAACTACCCTGATATAAAACTGCTGCTGTCGATTTCGAAAATACTGGATATCACGCTGGAAGAGCTGCTTACCGAGAACGACGATCTCGTCGAAAGGATATCAAGCGATACTATAGTGAGGAAAAAACAGAGCAGAAAAATAAAAATCCTGTGCTGTGCAGTCATAGTACTTTGCCTGATCCTGCTGGTTACGGTTTTTTTCAGCAACGGTCGGGATATATCCGGCGAGAGTCATATCGCATCGGCTCAGATAAACGGCAATACGCTGCATATAAAAACCGATCTGCCGTTTTACAAAAGCACCGGCGGGGATTTTATAGATTACACTGACAGCAGCAAAGAAAATCTTGAAATATCGATATCTGCTGTCTTTTCAATGGATCATAATGAAACCCTCGATATCCCGCTGGAAGAAGACGAGCTGCAGGATCTGAGATCCATCTCGTTTTCAGATACGGAAAATACCTACAAAGTGCTGAAAGTACAGAACGGCAGGATCGTGGAGTGACTGGTAAAAACAAACCCATGGGTATCATCGGCCCATGGGTTTATCGTGTGTTTTCGTTATTCAGTTCTTTGAATAGATGGTCTTGGTGCTGACGCCTTTCAAAGCGCCAAGCTTGCCGGAAAGGGCGCTTATCTCATCCTGGTCTGCTTCCATCGCTATGCTTATGATGGAGAGGGACTTCTGCGGATGCGGCACTCCCATCCTGCCGATGATATTTTTCCTGTATTCGTGGAGCAGTGAATTCAGTTCTTCCACCGCGTCTTCATTTTCCACGATTATACCTATCAGAGCTGTTCTTGTCATCTTCTTCTACCTCCTGAGCCTGCGGCATGGGATCTCGTTATCGACTTCATGATAGCGATCTTTGCCTTCATTATATCATTAGGATCCACTTCCTTGCGGTGCTCGTGTTTCGAGAGCCAGTCCTCGGCACGGGCTTTCTCGCCGAGAGCCCTTTCCATGTCTATGTCCTCGGCCCACTCCACCGCATCTGTGAATATTATTATACTGTCCTTGACGTCTATGAAGCCTCCTGCCACTGCAGCACTGCGGTAGTCATCGGGTCCCATACCCGGCTCATGTATCCACATCTCACCGATGTCCAGGATCTTGCATGCCCATGAATGACCTGCCATGAAGCCTTCTTCGCCCTCAGGCGTGGTCACGATGACAAGATCCACCTCACCACGATAGAACAGTTTTGAAGGTGTCATTATCTCAAGCTTTACGGTATTTGCCATGATACCACCTACTTTTTCTTATTGCTTTCTTCGAAGCGTTCGACTACTTCATCGATGCCCCCTGCCATCAGGAACATCTGCTCAGGTATATGATCGTGTCTGCCGTCCAGTATCTCTCTGAAGCCTCTTACGGTCTCCTTGAGCGGCAGATACTTGCCCTCGATGCCTGTGAACTTCGATGCAACGCTGAACGGCTGTGACAGGAATCTCTGTATCTTCCTTGCCCTGGATACCACGAGCTTATCCGAGTCGGAAAGTTCGTCCATACCCAGGATCGCTATGATATCCTGCAGATCCTTGTATCTCTGGAGCACCTCCTGCACGCCTCTGGCTGTGTTGTAATGTTCTTCGCCCAGGATCAGCGGATCCATGATCCTCGATGTGGATTCCAGCGGATCCACCGCCGGATATATGCCCAGCTCCGTGATGGCTCTGGAAAGTACCGTCGTAGCATCCAGATGTGCGAATGTAGTTGCCGGCGCCGGGTCAGTCAGGTCGTCGGCTGGTACGTATACGGCCTGTACCGATGTGATGGATCCCTGCTTTGTGGATGTGATCCTCTCCTGCAGCGCGCCCATCTCTGTTGCCAGTGTAGGCTGATATCCTACGGCTGACGGCACACGTCCCAGCAGCGCCGAAACCTCCGAGCCCGCCTGAGTGAATCTGAATATATTGTCTATGAACAGCAGTACGTCCTGATGTTCTTTGTCTCTGAAATACTCAGCCATCGTCAGTCCTGTCAGCGCAACTCTCATTCTTGCGCCCGGCGGTTCGTTCATCTGTCCGAATACC
>CAJJPZ010000165.1 GCA_905193765.1 uncultured Eubacterium sp. | reverse complement strand
ATGCGGTAGCATCCGTCCGGAAGTGATGGCAGAGCGTCTCCTGATTTTATTGTTCTTGATGAGCTGTAGGCAAGTTTCACATCGCCGTTTTCTTTTGCCTCATCGTTATATTCGAATACCTTGTATTCATTCCTTGCAAGCCCTGTGGAGGTTATCCCCGAAAAATTCAGACTTGCTTCTGTGCTTTTCTTCACGTATGCCGGGGATATGCCGGCACTGGTCGCTGTCGTCGGTTTGCTGTAATATGTCACCACCAGCTTCGGCCTGTATGCTACCGTGCCGTATCTGCTGCCCCAGAAGGAGGCATAACTCGGAGAGCTGGTCACGTTCTTCAGCACTATGCCGCAGTTGCCGTGAGATCCGTCCGCAAGTCCCGAAACGAAAGTCTTCAGACTGAATGTATGTGACGAATATTTTTTGCCAGTCGTTGTGACTGATGAGTTTGCCCCGGAAGCATTGGTGGGTTTGTTGTTCCACGTTATCTTCGATGCAGTCCAGTTCTTCGTGACTCTGTATGCCGAAACTTTCTGATTTTTCGCACCGTCTCCCACCTCATATACAGTGAATTTCGCACTGCTTATGGACTGGCCCTTCACTTCGCTCAGGAGGTTCCTGAAGAATATGTATGTACGATGTGTGCCTGTGCCGTTCTTTCCTGCAGGCATGACTTTGGTGCTGCTGGAATAGAAGTTTGTATCAGCATAGCTGCCGCTTATGACATAGGCGTCCCTGATCTGAGTGGAGCCTTTCCATGTAGCCGTCGGGTCTATGGTGACAGGATACTGCCTGTCCTCATCATCAAGGTAATCCCTGTCCACGGTCATAGTGAGGATGTATGTGCTGCCACTCTCCTTCTCTATGTCATATGTTATGTCTTCGCTATATGCACTGCCGGTGGCATCGTTCATCCATGCAGGGGATATGTCCGCTGCTATATCATCTTCATCATCATAGAAGGTTATGCCCTGATCCGCAGGGTTCTTCCTCGGAGTCAGGCCTTCAAGATCCAGGACATATCTGAAGACGTTGCTCTCAGGTCTTTCCCTGAGCACCATCGTCTCCTTCACCCCGGATTCTCCCGATTCGTATGATATGTCGGCTCCTGCGCCCATCCTGCTGTACTGTGCCGTCACCGGGAGTTTTTCCTCGTCCTCGTATATGACGGGAGTGTTCTCTTTCTTCACGGTGACAGAGGCTCCTGTCAGCTCCAGGTCCTGCAGGGTCTCGTCTGCAGGCGACATGCTGATGCTGCATCCGTCCCGCTCCATGATCAGCGGCGTGTCTTCCGACAGCTGCTGCGGGATGTACTGTCTGCTGTCACCTTCTTTGTTCCTGTAGGAATAGCCGTCAAGGCTCTTTTCTCCTTCAGTCTTCTCACCGGTCTTTATCTTCACCAGGCTGCGGTCGTAGTCGATGAGCTCCCCCTCCTCATCCTCGTACCTTACCTGACCGCCGTGAAAGACCGTCATCTTCTCCCCTTCGCCAAGATCATAGGTCGTCGTGTCCTCTGTCCTGCCCGTGACGTTCTTCTCCGTCACATCTTCAGGAGAGATCTTCGTGCCCCCTCCTGACCCTGTGGCGTGGCTGATATCCGGTATCAGCGTGATCACAAGGCACACTGTCAGCAGCCACGCTGTCAGCCTGTACCATGCACTTCGTTTGATCTCTGGATACATTGTTTCTCCTCCTTCTCATGTATTCCATTGAATTGGCTTACATAATAACAGATGTACCATGTCGAAAAATGCAACAACAAAAAATATATTTTTTATCATTAAATTTTTTTCTGCAAAATTCACCCGTAATTGCTGTTGCATTCTGTTATGTCGTCCATCTGTTTTTCTGAAAGGAGAGAAAGACTATGAAAAAAATCATTTTACTCACGACCGTTATTGCTGTGATATTCTCTATGACATGCTTCGTGCATGCCGATACTTCCGGAGGCGAGACCGATCCGGAGGATATCATCATAGAGGAAGACACCGGGGCTCCTGCCGATCCTCAGGCAACAAGCTGCACTATGTCATTCAAAAAAACCTCATCTACAAAGGCCCGCGCCCAGGCTTCTGCGCTAAGACCAAAGGCCTCCTCCATCACATCCGTGATATATCTGCAGAAAAAGAAAAACGGTGCCTACTCATCTGTGGACAGCGACAGCAAGACTGTACAGAGCTCACGTATCAATCACATCCACACATTCACGGTACAGTCCACCGGCACCTACAGGATCAAGGTCGTCATAAAATACAAGAAGGACGGCACAACGTATTCCAACACATACTATCAGAAGCTCAAAGCCTCGGACGAGCTGGAGAGCGAGTTATGATCACTCTCACGACATGAAAAAGGGAGGCGCATGATACATACTGCTGTATCAGCGTCTCCCTTTTTTCATATATGTCGTTTTTACTTTTCCAAAGCTTTCGCCAGTTTTATGATTTCCGTTCTCTGATCAGGCACACCTGTGACAATCAAATGGCTGTCCTCTGTGATAACATCTGCACACAGTTCGTCGCGTGCACTGCTCTCTGTGATATATATCTTCCTGTCAGGCAGCTCCATGAGTTCTCCCTGTGATGCGGATGTGTGAGATACATCACCGGTCATATGTTCGAAAGCTATCATTATATCCCGGTCTTTCTTGTCGTGAAAGTCATACTCACCCATGACATCACCTGAATAATACTCATCTATCACAAGCCTTTCCAGCTCATATCCGTCAGGTATATACCCCGGAACATAAAGCTGCGGCAGGAATTTCTTAGCAGAACCGATGTCTTTCATGTCCGTGATGGACATACTCTCCCTGATACCGTCCGGATCTGCTGCATCCTCGTCTGTGAACAGACCTGCGACTCCTGTTTTTATACGATGCAGTATGCCTCTGTCTCCGTATATATCCGTACTGTCAGTCATTATGAGCAGCAGATTGGCTGACAGCAGCAGTATAATGACGCAGACAGCAGCCACCATGAATCGCCTGAACCCGGATCCCTTACGGCATGCTTTCGCGGATCCCCGCTCCCGGTCAACGTTCCAACTGTCCGGATCATCGAGAAACGAAAAATCAAAATCAGGCACTTCACCATAGTCTTCGCCGTACTTCCTGTCCGCTTCTCTGAACTCTTCCACGAGTCTGCGGTGTATATCTTTACTTTTCCTTCTGCCCACAGCTGTCACCTCCTTCGTCAAGCCCTTCATAAACCGTCCTTAGCTTCCTGAGCGCTCTCAGATATATCATCCTGAGAGTCCCGTACTCCACTTCCTCTGAAACTGCGATATCCTTCAGCTTCATATCTGAGATAAGATGCGACTTTATCACACTCCTGTCACGCTCGTCAAGCTCCTGAAGAGCTTTCATCAGGAGCTGCTCTTCTTCATCCCGGATCAGTATCTCCAGTATATCCTCCTCGGCTGACGTCAAGGCTTCCATCACAGACTGCTGCTCCAGGACATCATCAAGAACCACATCTTCAAAAAACTTTTTTCTCGTTCTCTTTTTCCTGATATATGTCCTTATCTCATTGCCGATGATCGTTTCTATCCACTGCCAGAACTTGTCGCGGTCTCTGAGGGTATGTATATACTCCCACGACTTGCGCAGCACCTCCTGTGTTATGTCCTCCGCGACATCCAGGGGGACTGCAGAGCACACGATCCTGTATATATCGTCTTTTTTCGGTATTATATTTTCTATGTAAAATCTACGCAGTTCTTCCCTGTCCCGGTGCATCAAGCTGTTTCTCCCGACTAACTGTATCCTGTAATTTGTAATCTGCTGTGTCAGAACAGCATTATATCACAATATATTGCAGGAATGCAAGATATTCACCAGTATACCGCAGACCGAGATCATTACGATGCACAGATGTTACAGAAAAAGCGTATCCCGGACATTATGTCCTTGATACGCTCCCTAAATCTATATATCCGTCCTGCTGAGTATGGCTGCCGGTGTTTTCCTGATGGTCCTGAATACAGGGAAGAGGCCTACGATCAGGTTGAGACCGTAGATCACGATCAGGGTCAGCAGCATGGTCTGTGGCGATACAAGGTACATCTGATCAAAATACGTTGTCAGATGTGATATCTTATACAGTATATATGATGTCAGCAGGAATCCCGGCATGCTGGCCATTGTTGTTATGGCCAGTATCTCGCTGGCGAACATCCTGTATATGTCGCCTTTCTTCACGCCTATGGCTCTGTAAACGCCGATCTCCTTTATCCTGGACAGGAATGACGCCCTTATTATCAGGAAGATCTCTATGAAGGATATCAGCAGTACAACTCCTGCCATCACCAGTGTTGAGAATATGGATGACCACTTGGATTTTTTGTATGCTTTAAGGCTTTCCTGGTAGGTATCCTTGACATTGGCTCCGCCGGCCTTGAGTTCTTCCATTACAGCTGTCTTGTCAGATGGGCAGATGGTTATGTTCTTGCTCTTCTTTATGACATAGTATTTTATCATCCTGCTGTTGACCAGCATGTAGTCGCTGTCCGTGCTGTCTGTGTAGTATCCCGAGACCTTCAGCTTGTGACCGTTGATCTTGTTCTTGGAAAGCTCCTTGCCGATCTTCCAGTCGTCGGAGTTCTTTTCGTTCACCAGTACTTCATAATCGTTTTTCGGCCAGTCACCCTTCTTCAGTTCGACTTTCTTCTTCATCAGACCGTAGTCTATGAAAGTCCCGGTGAATTCCTGCCCCCCGTCCATTCCTCCGCCGTAGATGAGATCCATGTCTTCAGTACCCGAACCGTCATTTTCATATGCTTCGGTATTAGACAATACGTTTATGAACAGGCTCCTGTCCATATATATGCAGGGATTCTGCCGGTCAGATATACCGACTATAGTCAGAGAATGCATATTGCTGACAGGGATCTTCTGTCCCAGGAATTTATCAGCGCTGCCGT
>CAJJPZ010000164.1 GCA_905193765.1 uncultured Eubacterium sp. | reverse complement strand
ACGCCCTGTGTGGACTTTCACCACAGACTGACGGCATGCCCGTCATACATAAAAAAGACCGCTGTAAAAGCGGTCTTTCCTGATTTAGAAAAAAAGTGTGCAAGACATGAGCAAAGCTCACTTTGCACACATGTTGCTGCTATGCAGCAACGCATTTAATGTGCTTTCTTTGAAACTCCGGAAATATCTCAAAATGAGATATTTCCGGAGTTATAAATAATGCTCTACTTGCTCTTTCTCGCAAGCCTTGCCTTTGCCATGAGGCACATCATGCTCTGAACTACTGCATCACCGACGAAGCATGTTGTCTGTGCCGGTGAATCCAGCGTCGGAGCCACGCATACTATATCACCTGCCACGACATTCAACCCCTCCAGATTGCGCAGTACTTTCAGCGCTTCGTTTGAAGTAGGTCCGCCTATGACCGGAGTTCCTGTCGCCGGTGCGAAAGCCGGATCGATACTGTCGATGTCGAAGGTAAGATACACCGGCATGTCTCCGATGACCGATTTGATCTTTTCAGCCAGTGCTTCCGGTCCCAGATCGAGTGCTTCAGGTGCGAATATAATGTTATACTCAGGAACAGGTATGCCCGGCTCCATCTCGAAATCAGTTCTTATATAGCACTGTACCGAATGTTTGTCATCTACGCATCCCTCTTCCCAGAGATCATATGCGAAGTTCGCATGGCTGTAATTGCCGTGGCTCGGCCATGAATCCTGGTGCGAATCGAAATGCAGCAGAGCAAGTTTACCGTATACTTCACTCGCCGCTCTCACCATACCGTAAGGTATCGTGTGATCCCCGCCCAGAGTCATCAGGTTTGCCCCCGACTCCAGTATCCTCTTCGCATGTTCGTATGATTCCTTGAACATCACCTGTGTCGAAAGCGATCCGTAATATGCTCCGACATCACCATAGTCGATAATGTTGGGACATGCCTTTGCCAGTGAGAAGTCCTCTGTATCCCATCTGTGGTTGAATGAAAATACCGACATAGATACATCTCTCAGTCCCCTCGGACCGATCTTTGCTCCGTTTCTGTATGTAACGCCTGAATCATAAGGTATCCCCATGATAGCGATATCCACATCCTCAAGTTCTCTGGTATACGGATAATGATTGAATGTATTGATACCTGCATATGGTACCGGTATAGTATCGATGTCAACGATCTCGTGTACAAAATCTTCCTTTACTTTAAGCTGTGCCATAATGTTCCTCCTTATCTCGTTCGATTCGAACAACAGAAAATTTCCTTGAGACAATACTACCCCTTTGTGCTGCACAAAGGGCAACACTTTTTTCTGTATTTACAGAATATTTTTAATTCATCATAAAAATACCACGATACACAAACCGTACCGTGGTATCATCGATCCGTATAATTCAGGCCTGTTCACCTTTTCTCAGAAAAAAGCGGTTTCACAGGTATCTGGAATTCGTATGAAATGTCGTCGAGATTGTCTGTTATCGCAAAATCCACCCACTGCATCTGCAGGACGTCTCCTGCAAGTACAAGATCGTTCTCTTTCATATATGTCAGCATCTTCTCTATGCTTTCTTCTCTGTTCCAGAAGTTGCCCACATAGAACATGCAGAGATAGTCACCTTCAGGCGCTTCTATGATATTACATTCATCGACATCCTCTTCGCCGTCATACAGTATTATCATTTTGGCAGACAGAGGTTTCACATTTTTCAGGATATCCGCTCTCGAAACAAGGCCTCCGTAGCGGTTGGTCGCAAAGATCGGCATGCTCTGCTTGCTTTTACTGAGTACTCTCTCCAGGCTTACCGAATCATAGCTCAGTTCGATATCATCACTGACTGTCCTGTTGAAATAGACATACTGCCTCGCCTTGAAATGCTTTATACGGATCTCATCATTTAGGTCTGTCGTCCTTACTATATCGAGAAAATCTATCTTGGCGTTGATTTCCTGTCTGATCCGGATCAGCTTGTCTATCTGCTCATCGATCTTTTTCTTCTGTTCTGTGAGCAGGATACGTGAACTTTCAACATTTCTGTTATCGAAGTACTCCTTTATTTCCCTGAGACTCATTCCAAGATTCTTGAGTTCACGTATAGTTCCTATCTTTTCATACTGAGTTATGGAATAGTATCTGTATCCCGTATCAGGATCCACATGCACCGGTTTCAGCAGATCTATGCGATCATAATGGCGCAGTGTCTCGGTGCTTATATTCCTCAGTTTTGCCATTTCAGTTATGGAAATTATCTCTTTCATGCCGCTCCTCCTGCCCTGTATACCGGATACTTCAGTTGCTGCCTGCTACTGTTCCGTCCTGTATCCACCTTTGTTTCTCTTTAGAAGCACAGTCCTGCCCAGTACGTAGTATAACGCCAGAGAGTATATGGTGGCTCCACCCGTTGCCGTCACATATGGGAATACTGATGAGAACGTAAGACTTACCGGATCCATGATCAGGTAGTACACCACAGCTCCGCTCAGGAAGACAAAGACAGCCACCCAGTTGAAGCCTTTCCAGAACACGTAGTCTGAATCCCCGGTCTTGTTGTACAGACTTCTGAGATCCAGCTTCTGTTTCCTGAAAACGTAGAAGTCTATCAGCTGCATTGCGATTATAGGACTGTATACCGTACATGCCAGTCCCAGGATTATATAAAAGTTGTTATACAGTTCCACCGCAAAGAACATCCCGATGAACACTATGCACATAAACAGCCCCGTGACCTTCACCCAGCTCATCTTTGAAAATACTTTCCACTGCTTGAACCCCAGGCAGATATTATATGATACGATGGCAACTGCAGTAAGATTGGCCATCCCTACTGCTATCAGTGCGATGATCCCTATCACCGGACCGCCTATAGGGATCATCCACGTCGTAGGATCCGTGGAACCTATGAGAAGCGCCGCAGCAACGCCTACAGATGTACCGAGAGTAGCTCCGAAAACAAGTCCGATTATATTCGGCCAGAAAGCTGCCCGTTCCGTTTTGCAAAGTCTGGCCAGACCTCCCATATTCGGCCACCATGAAAAGCCTGCGCCCAAACTGAGCTCGAAGGCGATCAGAAAGTTCAGCCACTTGTTGTCCAGTGGTGTTATCGGATCAGCTTTCATCAGAACATCAAATCCGAAATCCCGGCCGATCACAAAGATCATTATGACCATGAGGATTATTATCGTAGGCGCAAATATCATATTCAGCTTATCAAAAAGCTTCGGCCCTTTTACAGTAATGAACCATACCGCCAGTGCTGCAGCAAGCCCTATAGCAGTAAGCACAACTCTGCTCTCCACCACATTTCCAGTAATGCCGGCATATATGGCCAGCACCGACTTCGATACCATGAACGAGAACACTATGACCCAGCATGCCTGAAGTACTGCCAGCAGTACCATCAGAGCCTTTGTACCGTTGCGCCCCAGGAAGCTTCCTGCTATCGTATAATTATCGATCCCGTATCTGGCTGCCGGGACTACCGTTGCAGCTATCATGATAAGCACCGCTATAAGATTCCCCGAAACAGATGCTATGATCGCGGTTTTGAATCCTACGAAAGCTGACAGTGATCCTCCTATCATAAAGCACCATGTTGCCATCGCAAAGCCTACTATTACATATGTATACTTTCCGAAACTGTATATCCGGTCTCTTCCCAGTACAGGGAGCACGTCGAACTGTGCTTCTGCATTAAGATTTGTATTCTTATCTGTCATGACGGACCTCCATTCTATAAAATACCTGCCCCGACCAGAATGACCGGCAGTATCCCTGCGACGATAACAAGTGCTATACCAAAGTAAAGATCAGCCTTTGTCATAGGTTCTACGATGTACTCTGCTTCCTCTATCTCCGCGATGCGGCTGAACAGATCCTCCTCTATCCCGGCGCTCATGCCTGTTTTACCTGACAGTTCACGTCTTATTTCACTGATTCTGTCTGCAATAACGCTTCCTCCGTTTTTCATTTTCATTTCCTCCTTGTACGTGTGTGCATAATCTTACTTCCTACATAAATAATGATGTTTTGTGTTACGCAAAGGTCAAGAAATTTTTGAAAATTTTATCAATTATTTGACTAACATTTTAACATGAAACTACTATATATTTTATATGTCAGCATCAAAATGTACATATATTTTACATGCACATATAAGCTAACCGGCAGGTATCTGAACGATGCTTTGTGCAGGACAAGCTTTAAACATAATAAGCAATTTATACATATAACATACAGGCATTGACATTGATGCTTCTGTTCAGACATCTGGTATAAAAACCTGCTAAGAGAAGTCAAGCATAATTTTTCTTAGCAGGTTTTTATAAGTTTTTCCTGCTGCAGCAGCCTTCTCATCTTCACGACCTGTGAATGAGACGGAATATGAGCCTCCTTCTTTATACATGCATAAAGGTCTTCCTGAAGATTCTCCGGGAGATACGATATATTCACCGCAGTCCTCATAGGGAGCCTGCCCTCATCCACCATATCAAGAAGCTGAGGAATCAGATTTGTAAGACGGATGTATCTGCGGATCTGTTCCCGGCTTTCGCCAACGTAATCAGCCAGAATATCACGTGCCTTCAGCAACTTGCGCTCCACTGGTGCACAAGTTAAATCTCTCCTCATGCCTTGTCGTTTCATCGCCTCAAGTCTCATCTTATATGCAAACGCCTTTTCACTTGGCAGTATCACCAACCGATGAAGATTGCTGTCACACATCATGATGGTTGCGACATTATCATCAACATTCAGGACTTCTCCTCTGATCGTCCTTTACCTTGTACGGATGATCAGGAAAGTCCACAATCTGATCCACCGGAAGGTTCCTGATGCGCGTGAGTTTCCTCTCGTCACGGACTTCCTGCATCGTGAACATATCCTCCCCGTTACATACTAACTTTTCTTTTGTCTGTCCTGCCATATAGTATCATCTCCTGCCCTCATATTTTATATTTCAAATGATATCATTTTCCCCGGCAGG
>CAJJPZ010000163.1 GCA_905193765.1 uncultured Eubacterium sp. | reverse complement strand
GCACATTTACAGCATCACAGGGACTGCTGCTTATGATACCTAATATGTATAAGATAGCTGCGGAACAGACTCCTGCAGTACTGCATGTGGCAGCAAGAGCAGTTTCCACGCATGCACTTTCCATATTCGGGGATCACTCGGACGTAATGGCGTGCAGACAGACAGGCTTCGCGATGCTTTCGTCCAGAAGTCCGCAGGAAGTAATGGACCTTGCAGCTGTGGCACATCTGGCAGCTATAAAAGGCAGGGTGCCGCTCCTGCATTTCTTTGACGGATTCAGGACCAGTCATGAACAGCAGAAGATAGATATATGGGATTATGACGAACTCAAGAGCATGGTGGACTGGGATGCGGTAAAAAGATTCAGGAACAAGGTGATAAATCCGAATCATCCTCACAGCATGGGTTCTGCAGAACAGCCGGAGACTTTCTTCCAGCACAGGGAAGCATGCAACGATGTCTATGAAGAAACAGTGGATACCATCGTCGGCTGCATGGAACAGGTGAACGAGAAGCTCGGTACGGACTACAGACCTTTCAACTATTATGGAGCGCCGGACGCTACGGAAGTGATGATCGCCATGGGTTCCGTGTGCGATGCAGCAGAAGAGATCGTGGATTATCTCAGAGATAAGGGAAAGAAAGTCGGCGTGATAACTGTGAGACTTTACAGACCGTTCTCTGCAAAACATCTGATAAGCGCGCTGCCTGATACAGTAAAACGCATTGCTGTACTGGACAGAACAAAGGAGCCGGGTTCCATAGGGGAGCCGCTGTACCTGGACGTAGTTGCTGCGCTGAAAGGCAGCAGGTTCGAAGATATCTTCGTGGCAGGCGGACGCTATGGTCTGGGATCCAAGGACACTCAGCCGGAGGATATACTGGCTGTATATGAGAACCTCTGGTCCGATGAGCCTAAGAAGGAATTCACCATATCCATAGATGACGATGTCACAGGACTTTCCCTGAAAGCCAGCGAAAGACCTGATGTTTCCCATGAAGGCACAGTCGCATGCAAATTCTGGGGACTGGGTGCAGACGGTACTGTAGGCGCCAACAAGAACAGCGTCAAGATCATAGGTGACAATACAGACAAATACGTACAGGCATATTTCCAGTATGACTCCAAGAAATCAGGCGGCGTGACCATAAGCCATCTGAGGTTCGGAGACACGCCGATAAGATCATCATACTATGTGAAGCAGGCGGACTTCGTGGCGTGTCACAATGCCGCCTATGTCAACAAGTATCACATGGTGGAAGACATCAAGCCGGGTGGGAAGTTCCTGCTGAACTGTTCATGGAATCAGCAGCAGCTGGAAGAAAAGCTGCCGCCTAACATAAAGGGATATATAGCAAGGAACAACATCGAATTTTACATATGTGATGCAGTGACCATAGCCAGGGAACTGGGGCTCAGAGGCAGGACGAACACTGTGCTCCAGGCGGCATTTTTCAAGATTGCCAATATACTTCCTGTATATGATGCAGCTGAATACATGAAGGAAGCAATCAAGAAGACATACAGCCGCAAGGGCAAGAAAGTCGTGTATATGAACTATCAGGCTGTGGCAGCCGGTATAGAGAATGTCCACAGGGTGGAGATACCACCTCACTGGGCAGAGGAATACGGCGATATAGTAAGGACGGAAGCGAAGGGCAGAGACAGGCTCCATACGGACTATATCAACAAGGTCCTCAAACCTACCAACGGCATGGACGGAGATACGATACCGGTATCAGTATTCACAGACACAGCAGACGGATGTATTCCTGCGGGAACTGCAGCCTATGAGAAGCGTGGCATAGCTGTGGAGATACCTTCCTGGGATCCTTCGAAGTGTATGCAGTGCAACTGGTGTTCATACGTATGTCCGCATGCAGTCATAAGACCATTCATCCTAGACAAGGATGAAGCATGCGGGTCAGGCATAGATGTCATAAAATCCAAGGAGGACAAGGAGAAGTTCTTCACTGTAGGTATCTCTGCAATGGACTGCACAGGCTGCGGATCATGTGCCGAGGTATGCCCGTCAAGGAACAAGGCCCTCAGCATGGTGATGGCCGAGGATACCATGGAGCAGGCGCAGGCGGGATTCGACTATCTGTTCAATACTGTGTCAGACAAGGGATTCGGCAGAAAAGCAGACTCCGTCAAGACTTCCCAGTTCAGACAGCCGCTGCTGGAGTTCTCCGGAGCGTGTCCGGGATGCGGAGAGACGCCTTACGCCAAGCTTGTTACACAGCTTTTCGGAGACAGGATGTACATCGCCAATGCAACAGGATGCTCGTCCATATGGGGATGCAGCGCACCGAGCACACCTTATACCGTGAACCGTGAAGGCAGAGGTCCCGCATGGGCCAACTCCCTGTTCGAAGACAATGCAGAGTTCGGATACGGCATGGCGATAGCAGTCAAGGCAAGGAGAAAAGAACTCAAGTCGTGCGTGGAAAGACTTGCAGCGGATGAAAGATTCCGTACAGCTGCAAGAGCATGGCTGGACAATATGGATGACCCTGAGCTTTCAGATACTACAGGAAAGAAGCTTGTTGAGCTGTGCGAACAGTGCACCGTTATGGGCGATGCAAAATTCGTCGTGGAGAACAGCGACATGCTGAGAAAACCGTCCATGTGGATCTTCGGAGGAGATGGATGGGCGTACGATATAGGCTACGGTGGTCTGGATCATGTGCTGGCGTCAGGCGAGAACATAAATGTGCTGGTATTCGATACAGAAGTGTATTCCAACACAGGCGGCCAGGCATCGAAGTCAACGCCGACAGGCGCAGTTGCACAGTTTGCAGCAAGCGGTAAAACAGTAAAGAAGAAAGACCTTGCGGAGATATTCATGGCATACGGATACGTCTATGTAGCACAGGTGGCTATGGGTGCAAATCCGGCACAGACACTTAAAGCTATAAGAGAAGCCGAGAGCTATGATGGACCATCGCTGATAATAGCATATGCACCATGCATCAACCACGGACTGAAATCAGGCATGAGCAAGGCTATGCTCGAGATGAAAAAGGCCGTAAGGGCAGGATACTGGGATCTTCTGCGGTACAATCCTGACCTTGTGGCTCAGAAGAGAAATCCGCTTTCTGTTGACAGTGCACCTCCTACGGATAGTTATGAAGATTTCATAATGGGAGAGGTACGTTACAATTCTCTCATGCTGAAGGCGCCGGAAAGGGCTGAAAAACTGTTCGAAAAATCCGAGAAGGTGGCAATGGACAGATATAAGAAACTTATAAGACAGCAGAAGAGTTTTGATGAACAGTAAGGAAAGGAGTGGATTCTATGTATAAGATATTGAAGAAGAGACGTCTCAGTTCCAACATGACATGGCTGGTCATAGAAGCTCCCCTTGTTGCCCGCAAGGCGAAGCCGGGCCAGTTCATAATACTGAGGACAGATGAATACGGTGAAAGGATACCCCTCACCATGGCGGGACACGACTCCCAGGCGGGTACGATAGATATAATATATGCAGCGGTGGGCAGGACCACGAAACTGATGGATCAGCTGGAGGAAGGCGACTGTCTGCTGGATGTGGTGGGACCTCTAGGTAAACCTACGGAGATGGAAGGACTGAAACGTGTGGCCGTGGTAGGCGGAGGAACAGGCAACGCCTTGGCTTTCCCTATAGCCACAGGTATGCAGAAAGCCGGTATAAAGGTTGATATGATAGCAGGATTCAAGACGAAGGATATGGTGATCCTGGAAGATGAATTCAGAGCAGGCACGGAAAATCTATATATAACTACAGATGACGGCACATACGGAGAAAAGGGCTTCACCACGGACAAACTGAAAGCGCTGATCGAAGAGGGCAATAAGTATGATGAAGTTGTTGCTGTAGGTCCTCCGATGATGATGAAGTTCACATGTGCCATAGCAGAAGAATATGGTATAAAGTCAGTTGCTTCACTGACTGCCTACATGGTGGACGGCACAGGAATGTGCGGCGGATGCAGATGCATAGTAGGTGGAGAAAACAAATTTGTATGTGTGGACGGACCGGAATTCGACGGCAGGCTCGTCGACTGGGATGAGCTGATAAAACGAAACGCTTTTTACAGAGAACAGGAGGCAGCTGATTCTGAACATATATGCAGACTGACAGGAGGTGTACGTTACTATGATTAACCTGAAAAAAGAAAAGAACCCCATGCCTGAACAGGAACCTCAGGTAAGGGCAACGAATTTTGAAGAAGTTGCAGAGGGATACACTCCTCAAATGGCTGTGAACGAAGCGATGAGATGTCTCAAGTGCAGGAAGAAGCCATGTACTACAGGATGCCCTGTCATGGTAAACATACCTGCATTCGTCGAGAAGGTGTCAGAGAGCGACTTTGAAGCGGCATATCAGATAATATCGGAGACGAGTGCGCTGCCAAGGATATGCGGCAGGGTATGCCCTCAGGAAAACCAGTGCGAGGGCAAATGCGTGCAGGGAGTCCTGGGTGAACCGGTGGCTATAGGCAGGCTGGAGAGGTTCGTTTCAGACTGGCATGCGGAGCATGAAGCGGAATTCAGTGCAGCAGGTGACGATGATGATGAAGATTTTGATGAAAAAAAACCTGAAAGCAACGGCAGGAAAGTAGCTGTTGTAGGTGCAGGCCCTGCAGGACTCACATGTGCCGGAGATCTGGCAGCCAGAGGATATGAAGTCACAGTATTCGAAAGCCTTCACAAGCCTGGCGGCGTACTGGCATATGGTATACCGGAGTTCAGACTTCCGAAGGATATCGTGGCAGCAGAAGTAGAGAAGCTGGAAAAGCGCGGCGTGAAGTTCATAAACAATGCTGTCATAGGCAGATCTGCTACAGTTGACGAACTCATTGACGAAGAAGGTTTTGAGGCTGTATTCGTAGGCACAGGAGCAGGTCTTCCATCGTTCATGGGCATACCGGGAGAGAATCTCCTGGGCGTATGCTCGGCAAATGAGTATCTGACACGTATCAATCTCATGAAAGGATATCTGCCTGAGTACGACACCCCTGTACAGCGTGCCAGAAGGATAGCTGTAGTAGGCGGCGGCAACGTTGCCATG
>CAJJPZ010000162.1 GCA_905193765.1 uncultured Eubacterium sp. | reverse complement strand
TTTGTTTTTTGGTGGAGATGACGGGAATCGAACCCGTGTCCGAAAGCATTTCCACGAGACTTTCTCCGAGCGCAGCTTCTGTTTTAAGATTTCGCTTCAGTGAACGCCCGGAAGCAGGCTTTCAGATCAGCTATCCCGTTAGTCCCTTATGCTACCGGGAACTTGCACAAGGTTTTCCTGCATGCTTGACGTTCAGCACCAGACCTGCAGGTGAATCCGGGTGAACGCGCGGGCTGCTACGCAGCTAATGCGAAATTGTTGTTATTTTTAGCGTTTATATTTAACGTGTCCTTTTTAACGCAGACTGGACAAACTGCGGCTCGCTTATCCGGCTTCCACACCCCCGTCGAAACCAGAAACATCCCCTTATTATCGGCCTGCTGCATCGGGATCCGGTACAGCAGACATATCTTACGATTTATTATAACACATTATTCTACAAAGTGGGATCCTGATTTTTTGATCTGTAGTCCTCTTTTGTATCCTGTATCTGCTTTTCCAGTTCATCGATCTCATCGATGCAGGCGGATATCTTCTCACAGAATTCCTTTATTGCAGGATCTTCTATCTTGCCGTCTTTGAAAAGCTGGTAGCAGTAGGCGCCGATTTCTTTTTTAGCAGTACCTATATCCTGCTGTTTAGCACTGACCTTGCTTTTCAGTTTGCCTATTTCTATGATCTCACCGGCTTTGTTTCCGGCTCTGCTGGCAGCTGTACTGGCTGTCTTTCCAAGCTTGCTTAAAAACTCCTGCATATTGAACCTCCTGTTCCGATATCTGATGCTATCGCCTCATTGCCTGCTGCATCCTTCTGTCTGCATCACGCTTTGCGATATCATGACGTTTATCATACTCCTTCTTGCCCCTGGCTACGGCCAGTTCAAGCTTTGCTTTACCTCTGTCATTAATGTACATCCTCAGCGGTACCAAAGTCAAGCCTTTTAATGTGGTATATCCGATAAGTTTCCTTATCTCACGCTTATGTAACAGCAGTTTCCTGGGACGTACAGGTTCTACGTTGAATCTGTTGCCCTGCTCATAGGGGCTGATATTCATACCGTATATGATTATTTCCTCATTTTCTATTTTAGCATAGCTTTCCTTGATACTCACTCTGCCTTGACGCACTGATTTGATCTCAGTTCCGGTAAGTGCTATACCGGCTTCATATGTCGCTTCGATAAAATAATCGTGCCGGGCTTTTTTATTATTTGCAACTACTTTCACAGTATCATCCTCTCAAAACTAAATTTTACTTAAAACACACTTTGCCTAAACAGGAGCTCAGTTCAACAGTTCCTATGGCTTCGTTCCTGCTGTCTGTGCCGGACCTTCTGTCATCGCTCATCAGGAAGACTTCATCGTCTCCCAAAACGTATTCTGCGATATCATCCATATGAGCAGGTTCTGCCATATGATCCGTAAAGGGCCTGTCGTTTACATAAAGTATATCATTTTTTATCTCGATCACGTCACCGGGCTTGCCGGCAACTCTCCTGATTATTATACTTCCTTCGCCGTCTTCGGTATATATATGGTTTCTTACTGCGACAACATCACCTGTATCCGGAACAGCACTTGCTCTGGTATACGCATGTTTGTCCACCAGAACATACGAACCTTCCTGAAGTTCCGGTTCCATGGCGGTTCCTGTAACTTCTGTCACCATAAAAATACCTGAAAGCATGAATGCCACTGCCACGCCTGCAGCAGAAGCCAGAACATAGGCGCTGATACTTTTTAGCATATGAACCTCCGGGAATATATGATTTTACATTATGTAGAAAATTATCACCGAAAATATCATATGCAGTCCGGCCGGTGGTATGTATTACAGAAGGCCGATCTCGTCGAACGGGAAGAGCCTTATGAACGCCTTGCCCATTATACTGTCTTCTGAAATTGTGCCGACATCTTCAGATCTGCTGTCCAGACTTATGCTTCTGTTGTCGCCCATGACGAACACCTGGTTTTCGGGTACCTTGAGATCGGAAATATCACCGGTCGTATATCCCTCAAGTGTATACGGTTCATCGAGAGCTTCACCGTTCCTGTATACCTGACCGTCTTTTATGCTTATAACATCATTTTCGACAGCTATGACTCTTTTTATAAGCATTTTCTTTCCGCTTCCGTCATCTTTTTCAAGCACCGATTTGAATACTATTATGTCTCCGTAATCCGGATGATCTTTGGTCTTGTAGGCCAGCTTGTTGACGAAAAGGTAATTGTTTTCATACAGAGTAGGTTCCATAGAACTTTCTTTTACTATAGTCGGTTTGATAACCAGTGTTATTATTATTACGATGATTATCGCAATGATGATATCTTTTATAAATTCCTTCATTTAATTTATGCCTCCGAATCCTGATAATGGCCATATGCGCAGAAGAACATTCCCTTTTATGTCCTTCATGTCCACCGCACCAAGTTTGCTGTTCCTGCTGTCAGCAGATTCATCCCTGTTGTCACATAAAAGGAACACTTCGTCCTTTGTCAGTTTTACATTTATATCTCCCGTGCCTCCTTTTATCCCGTTTTCCGTTATATATTCTCTGCCGTCTATCATGACCTTGTTGTCTCTGACTTCTACGTGTTCCCCGGGAAGACCGGCTACGCGGGCTATCAGATTATCATCCGATACGCCTTCCGCTGCTTTTTTCTCGAGGATAACGATCTGGCCGCGTTCCGGTACTCCGCGTTTGGCTGAATATGAAGTTTTGGACACCACAAGAAAATCACCGTCACGGATAGTCGGTGACATTGCATCGCCCTCGTTGACCTCCGGCGCCACGAGCATGAACATTATGACTGCCAGAGTGGCTGCTATGATATAAGGCGCATTGGCCTGTCTCCATCCTTTTTTCTGACTTACTCCCATAAAACATGATCCTCCCTGAAGTAAATGAGACTCTGTGTTGTCTGCATGCGATCATCTGCCGAACAGATTTTCCTGTATCCGCCTGAAATCCGGCGGAGGAGCGGCTGTTATCACTTTGCCGTCCAGATATGAAAGCAGCCCCGGCATGTCGGAAAACTCGAGCTTGTATGCATGCAGTAGCTGTGTTGACAGTCTGAACTGTTTATTCATGCGTCGATTGATCCCGGGATCACCGTATTTCGGATCACCGATGAGCGGGAATCCCTTTTCTGACAGATGGACTCTTATCTGATGGGTCCTGCCTGTGATCAGCTCGATTTCTACGAGGGAAAAACCGTTTTTTGCTGTTACCGGCCTTACTATCGTTACAGCAGTTTTCGCCCCATCTTCGTCAGTGACCTTTACTGTATTACGATCTTCATTTTTCAGCAACCCACTTCTGATGATCATCTCTTTATCGAACATACCTGCAACGATAGTCCGGTAATATTTTCTGACATGTACGTTGTTTCGTATAGCAGCTGTAAGCAGCCTGAGACTTTCCGCATTCTTGCCGAAGAGTATGAGCCCGGTAGTATTGCGGTCCAGCCTGTTGGCAGGGGCAGGTGAGAAAGTCTTCTCCACAGAGGGGTCATATTCGCCCTTTCCCTGAAGGTATCCGCATACCTGGTTCACCAGTGTGTTTTTCTTTTCCCTGGAATCACCATGAGTGAGCAGGCCCTTGGGCTTCACTACAGCGATGATGTTATCATCTTCATATGCTGTCCTGAACTGCTTCCTGCAGCTGGCTCTGTTCTCTGCAGGTGCAGAAAGTTCGGCGATCTTTTCGTCGCTTATATACAAAGTCACCTCGTCACCTTCATTCAGCAGACTGTCTTCTTTGGCACGTCTGCCGTTTACCTTCACATCCTTGCGGATCATTTTGTATATCATGCTCAGAGGCGCGCGACGCAGATATTTTTTCATAAACCGGTCAAGTCTCTGTCCGGCGTCATTTTTTTCGATTACAACATTTACCATGATAATCATTATACATTATTTTGTGTGATAAGTACATTTTTTGTTTGACATTGTGAAGAAATTTTCATTTTAAATGTGGAAAAATACGCCTTTTGGATTTGAGAATGTAATTGAAATATGATAAAGTATATTGTGTATAGGACGTATTTGAAAAGGAGATTTATAATGAATAAAATCAAGGATTTTTTTTATAATAAAAATGACATAATAATAGTGCTGATAATTCTTGTTGCAGCAGCATTCATCATATATGGACGTATAGGGGCGATAATGGACTATCCCAAAGTCTTTGCAGAGAAAACGGAGGAATCGCAGCAGATCGAAAGTGCAACGGAAGAAGAAACGGTTTTATCATCGGCATCATCAGAAAGGCAGGCCGCTCAGAGCAGTACAGGAGACGACGGGTCATCATCGGAATCAGGAAGCACAAAATCAGATTCCGGATACATATCTATCGTTATAAAGGATTCGGACACGTCTTCGTCTGTTGCCAGGAAGCTTTACAAAGCAGGCGTCGTAGATTCCGCGAAGGATTTCGAAAGATACATAAAGAAAAAAGGAAAAGCAAAATCAATAAAATCGGGAAATTTCAAGATCCCTACAAAAGCGTCAGATAAAGAGATTTTAAATATAATAGCCAATTAATATTATTTATAAGGAGGCACATTATGGCTTTAGTTACTACAAAAGACATGTTTGAAAAAGCATTGAAGAATGATTATGCTGTCGGTGCATTCAATGTCAACAACATGGAGATAATCCAGGGTATCGTTGAAGCTGCCCAGGAGGAGAACGCTCCGCTCATACTTCAGGTATCTGCCGGTGCAAGGAAATATGCGAAGCCTGCATATCTCACAAAGCTCGTTGAGGCTGCTATCATAGATACAGGCCTTGATATCGCACTGCATCTGGACCACGGCGAAGATTTCGATATATGTAAGAAATGCGTAGACGATGGATTCACGTCGGTCATGATCGACGGTTCAAAACATCCTTTTGAAGAAAATATAAAACTCACAAAAGAAGTCGTTGAATATGCTCACAGCAAAGGCGTCGTAGTCGAAGCTGAGCTGGGCAAGCTTGCAGGTATAGAGGACAACATCAAGGTGGACTCAAGGAATGCTACATTCACGGTACCTTAGGAAGCGGCTGAGTTCGTGGAAAAAACAGG
>CAJJPZ010000161.1 GCA_905193765.1 uncultured Eubacterium sp. | reverse complement strand
CGGTTACAAAGATCCTGAAGACGGCGACAGGCCGGGAAACAACAGGGTCATAATGGAGTGTACATCGTACAGCAGCGGAAAGGTCGTTATACTCATAGAAGATCACGGAGCGGGTATCGAGGATGTGGATATGGCCATGCAGCCGCTGTTCACTACCGGCAGCGCGGAGGAACGGTCCGGCATGGGATTCACCGTGATGGAAAGTTTTATGGATAAACTCAGAGTGAAGTCGGAGAAGGGGAAGGGGACAACCGTTATCATGACTAAATATCTCGATATAGTAAGTGGCATATAAATATGAGCCCATCGCGAAGGAAGATACATACGAACTAATAGAGAGAGCACAGAGCGGTGACGAGGAAGCCAGGGAGCTTATCGTCAGCCAGAACACAGGACTTGTCAAGAACCTGGCGATGAAGTATTCCTCGGGATATTATGAAACTGACGATCTGATGCAGGTCGGTTTTCTCGGCCTTGTAAAGGCCATAGACCGGTTCGACACCGGATTCGATGTTATGTTTTCCACCTATGCGGTCCCCATGATATTAGGTGAGATAAAACGGTATATACGAGATGACGGAAAGATAAAGGTAAGCAGACAGCTTAAAACGGATATAAGGAATCTCAGGAAGATACAGCAGGAATATTATAACAGATACGGATGCAGCCCCAAGATCAGCTATCTTGCCACGAACCTGGGCGTCTCAAAGGAACGTGTCATGGAGATACTGGAGGCGGAGGAATCTCTGGCCAGTGTCGAGAGCCTGGACAACGAACTGATACCCGAGGGTATGCACGGCGGTGAATATGTGGATGAAGAAGCGAAAAACGTCGACATAATAGATCTGAAATCTGCCATAGGCGAGCTGGCAGAACGTGAGCGACAGATAATCGTACTGAGATATTTCAGGGATATGACCCAGCAGCAGATAGCGGGGAGACTGGGGATATCACAGGTGCAGGTCTCGAGGATCGAAAAGCGTGTGCTGCAGCGCATGAGAGAACATCTGAAAGATGCGGAGTGATCATATGATGCTGCGCCGGACAGGGCAGGTAAGACTGTTCTTTATCCGGCGCAGCTTTTTTTGATGAAGTTTCAGGCATGGCTGTCACTGCTTCTTTCTGACTATGAGCTCGACGCTTTCACCTGTAAGGTGTCTGATGTTGCGTTCGAATTCCTTTTTCATATGCTCGATAACCAGTGACGGATTTGCCCTGCCGTCATTTTTGAACCGGCACTTTTCCATGCGATCACCTCCTGGATCTTATGTTTCCCGTTTTCGATGCCGATATTCCCTACGGTATTATTTGACAAAAGATTTCAATGGCCATATAATTATACATGTGTCTGTATATTAATTAAAATCATATATATGCGATAAACAGCAGAAAATAAAAGAACGAAAACGGAGGTATCATTATCATGAAATACGGTTGTCAGTCGATGGTCGGCAAAATAGAGTCGATCCTTATCAAGAAACCAGAACAGGCTTTTATAAGCCAGGAACATCTCAATGAAACATGGGAGGAATTCAAATATTTCGGATGTCCGGACTATGAGAAGGTCCTTGACGAATACAAAGTGTTCGAGAAGTATATAACCGAAAATGTGGAGAACGTATATTATCTGCCGCAGGATGACAGGACAGGACTCGATTCCATATACACACACGATCCCCTCAAGATCACTAAAAAAGGCGCAATATATTTCCCGATGGGCAAGGTGCTCAGAGGCAGGGAATATCAGGCTACGAGAGAATTCCTGGAAGGCATCGGCGTACCTACGCTGGGAGAGATAAAGGCGCCGGGCAAGATGGAGGGCGGCGACGTCCTCTGGATAGACGAGAAGACGGTAGCTATCGGCAGAGGATACAGAACCAATGACGAGGGTATCCGCCAGTTCAAGGAGCTCACGAAGGATATAATAGACGAGTATATAATAGTTCCTATGCCTCATGGAGACGGCGTGGATGCATGCCTGCATCTGATGAGCATAATAAGCTTCGTCGATGTGGACAAGGCTGTGGTATATTCCAAGTACATGCCTGTGTTCTTCAGGGAATATCTCATAGACAGAGGCATCCAGCTGATAGAGGCAGAGGATGATGAGTACGATTATCTGGGAACTAATCTCCTGGCTCTGGAACCGGGAAAAGTGATCCTTATAGACGGCTGCCCTAAGATCGAAGGCAAACTCAGAGATATGGGTATCGAAGTGATGACATACGAAGGCAGGGAAGTTTCATACAGGGGAACAGGCGGACCTACATGCCTGACATGTCCGATAACGAGACTTGAGACAAAATGATCCTGAAAGGCGAATATCCAATAATGAAAAGACAGAAAGATATACTGAAGGATATCGGCAAAGATATCCATGACCTGATGTACGGATATATCGGAGCCCAGAGCTTTACATACACCAGCCGGGAAAAGGAAGCTGAAAGGTTCCTGATGGACTGGTTCCAGAAGGTCCCTTATTTCAAAGAGCATCCTGAATATTACGGCACATATCCCATCAATGGGGATCCCTTCGACAGGGCTGTGTGCTACGGCATGGTCAGAGGCGAGGGCAGCGGCACGGTGGTGTTCGTGCATCACAATGATGTAGTAGACATAGAGGACTTCAAGCTGCTGAAGCCTTATGCATTTTCCCCGGAGAAGCTGGCGGAGGAACTAAAACGCACCAAAGATTCACTTCCGGAGGACGCCCGTCGCGATCTGGAGGACGGTACATTCGTTTTCGGAAGAGGAACGGCTGACATGAAGGGTGGAGGCTCTGTACAGCTGGCTCTTCTGGAAAGGTACAGCCGTCTGGAAAACTTCGGGGGCAATGTCGTGGTCATCGCCGTGCCAGACGAGGAGAACCTTTCCGCCGGTATGCGTGCAGGAGTGGAGCTTCTGGCAGAGCTTAAAGAAGAATACGGATTCGATTACAAGATAATGATAAACTCGGAACCGCACCAGAGGAAGGATTTTTCTGAAGGCGTGTTTTCAGAAGGGTCGGTAGGGAAGATAATGCCTTTTGTATATGTGAGAGGTTATCTGTCCCACATAGGCAAAGTCTTCGAGGGACTGAACCCGCTGAATATAATGAGCGAGATAGTCAGGAGGACCGAGCTGAACATGGATTTCTCGGACGTTGTGGGAAATGAGAGCGCCCCTCCGCCTACATGGCTGTATCTGAGGGACAGCAAAAAACAGTATGATGTCTCGATGCCGCTGTCGGCTTCCGGATGTTTCAGCATACTGACCCTCGACCAGACTCCTGCTGATGTCATGGCGGAAGTCAGACGCATATGCGAGGATTCTTTCAGATGCGTGCTCGATGAAATGAACGAGAGCTACAGAAGATTTTCCGAGGTGACAGAACCTGTTGCAGGCAGGCTGCCATGGAAAGTCAATGTGCAGGATTTCTCTGAACTTTACAGCGAAGCGTATGCCGGATACGGCGAGCGCTTCAGAGAGGAATATGAGAAAAAGCTGCAGCAGCTGTCACAGTGGCTGAAGGACGGACAGGGCAATATCATCGAAAGCAACTTCGCATTGCTGGAATTCGTGTTCGACTACATCGACGATATGCAGCCGAGGATCGTTTACGGCCTGATACCGCCGTATTATCCCAATGTGTCGAACCTGTATATAAAGGACCCCGACAGTTCTGTCTCGACGCTGTCGGATGAGCTGAAAAGATATATATCAGACAGATACGGCCAGAAATATACGACTGAGTATTTCTATACAGGCATATCCGATCTGAGCTATACGAGGATAGGCGATGGAGCATCGACGCTGAAGACGCTGAGCAGCTCTATGCCACTTTACGGAGACTTTTATCATATACCAGTGGAGGCCATAGAGAAAATTTCCATGCCGTGTATAAATATAGGTCCATGGGGCAAGGATTTCCATAAACTCACCGAAAGGGTATGCCGTGAAGATCTGTATGAGAGGACACCTGCTATAATAAACAGGGCTGTTTCGATACTGCTGGGGGATCCGTCGCTGTCGGAAGACTGATGGAGCGTGCCGCAGAGAAGGAGAAATAAAATGAGTGATAGAAAAGATGGTCATGATCTGCAGAGACTGCTGAAACCGAGGCAGATGAACATGATCGCCATAGGAGGAGCTATCGGGACGGGGCTTTTCGTTGCGACCGGTTCGTCGATAAGCACCGCAGGTCCGGGAGGTTCGATGATCGCATATGCTGTTATAGGCATGGCGGTGTACTTCGTTATGACTGCGCTGGGAGAGATGGCTACATACCGTCCTGTGCCCGGGGCTTTCGAAACGTATTCCACAGACTATATCGATCCCGCATTCGGGTTCGCCATGGGATGGAATTACTGGTACTGCAGCGCCATGACCGTGGCCACGGAGCTGGTGGCTTCCGCCATAGTAATGAAGTTCTGGTTCCCGGACAGTTCGTCGGTAATGTGGAGCGCGCTGTTCATAGCTCTCCTGCTGGTGCTCAATATGTTCTCAGCGAAGATATTCGGTGAAGCGGAGTTCTGGTTCGCGGGGATAAAGGTGGCGACTATAATAATCTTCCTGGTTGTGGGTGTGCTGATGATAATAGGCGTGTTCAAGGCGGAAAGCCCGGGATTCAGCAACTGGACTGCAGGAGAGGCCCCATTCGTTGGAGGAGGCTTCGCCATATTCAGTATACTGATGGTGGCGGGATTCTCATTCATCGGAGTAGAGGCAACAGCCATCGCAGCAGGTGAATGTGTCGACCCGGAGAAAACCGTGCCTAAGGCCATAAACAGCGTGTTCTGGAGGATACTGCTGTTCTACATAGGTGCGATATTCGTGGTGGCGACGTTGATAAACTATACAGATCCTAATCTGCTGAATGCGGATATAGACAATGTAGCAGTGAGTCCGTTCACGATAATCTTCCAGCGCAGCGGTATCGCCATGGCGGCGTCCGTGATGAATGCGGTCATACTGACATCGATACTTTCCTGTGGGAATTCCACGATATATTCAGCCAGCAGACTGCTGTACTCAATGGCAAAATCCTCAAAGGCTCCGAAGCTTTTCGGCAGAGTGACGAAGAAAGGCGTTCCTG
>CAJJPZ010000160.1 GCA_905193765.1 uncultured Eubacterium sp. | reverse complement strand
CGATGCCATTATACCTGCAGGTATGAAATACATGTTTGCCACACTGTGCTCGAAGCCCGAAAGCACGAACAGACCTATGCAGAACAGTATCGAGAATATCTTCCCGATGGTCGTCTCTGCGCCTGTTGCCATCCATACAGCCAGGCATACCAGCCAGTTGCACATGATCCCCAGTACGAATGCTTTGCCGAAGCTCAGCCCTGCTTTTGAAGCGGCCGTTTTGACAACGACTGCACCCAGCATACCTCCGCCGCTTTCGAGAAGCCCCGAATAATTTATAAGCAGAGCGATCAGCACCGAGCCTGCCATGTTTCCTATGTAGACTATTATCCAGTTTCTCAGCATTCCCGATACTTTTATTTTGCCGTCAAGCAGTCCTATTATCATAAGATTGTTGCCTGTGAAAAGCTCCGCTCCGCAAAGTACCACCATCATGAGTCCCACCGGGAACACTATGGCTGACATGAGTTTACCTATACCGAATGTAGCCGGATCCGATACCAGACCGAAGGAAACTGTCATCGATCCGTTTGCTCCGAACGCGATGAAAGCTCCTGCCAGCACTGCCAGTATAAACAGTTTCCATGCACTTGAATTCGCCTTTTGTATACTGGAATCCGATACCTTTTCCAGAATTTCACCTGATGTTAATGATCTCAATATCCTTGTTCTCCTTGTCTTTTATGGTAAAAAAAGTGTGCAAGACGAAATCTTCGATTTCTTTGCACACATGCTGCTGCTACGCAGCAGCACATTTGATGTGCTTTCTTTGAAGCTCCGTCAATTTCTCTAAGAGAAATTTCCTATGCTATAAAAAAACCTGCATGGCGTTTTTTCCATGCAGGTTGAATTATACCATAATGGTACTATTTTGTCATCAGTTCGCAGATCGAATTTGAAAATGCCACCGGATCGTCTACCGGCAGGCCCTCTATCAGGAGCGCCTGGTTGTAGAGGAGTTCTGCGTACATCTTTATGCTGTCCTTGTCCGCTTCGTATGATTTCTTCAGCGTTTCCAGAACAGGGTGTCCGGCGTTGATCTCCAGTACTCTCTCCGACTTGACCTTCTGATCCATAGGCATAGCGTTGAGCACCTTTTCCATCTCTATGGAAAGTCCACCCTTCGTGGTCAGGCATACAGGATAGCTCTTGAGTCTCTGGGACAGGCGAACCTCTGCTACCTTTCCATCCAGAGCATCCTTCATTGCTTCCAGCATATCCTTGCTCTCTTCTGCCTGCTTTTCAGCTTTTTCCTTTTCTTCGGCTGTTTCTTCGATCTCCAGGTCTTCTGCTGAAACCGATTTGAATTCCTTGCCGTCGAACTCGTGGAGTATCTGCACTGCGAATTCGTCTATATCATCTGTCATGTACAGTATCTCATAGCCTTTGTCTTTCAGGAGCTCTGTCTGAGGAAGTTTGTCTATCTTATCGATGCTTTCACCGCATGCATAGTATATGAACTTGTCATCCGGCTTCATCCTGCTGACATATTCGGAAAGTGTCACAAGAGCTTTCTCCTTTGATGAATAGAACATCACCAGATCCTTCAGCTTGTCCTTGTTAGCTCCGAAGCCATCGTAAAGACCGTACTTGAGCTGGAGCCCGAAGTTCTTGAAGAATTCGAGATACTTTTCTCTGTCCTTGCTCTGCATTTCCAGCAGCTCGCTCTTGATCTTCTTTTCAAGACGCTGTGCTATGGCCTTGAGCTGTCTGTCATGCTGCAGCATCTCTCTTGAAATGTTCAGTGAAAGATCCTGTGAATCCACAAGTCCCTTTACGAAACTGAAGTAGTCCGGCAGCAGGTCTGCACACTTCTCCATGATCAGTACTCCTGAGGAATACAGCTGGAGACCCTTCTCGTAATCCTTGCTGTAGTAATTGTACGGAGCCTTTGACGGTATGAACAGCAGCGACGTATAACTTACCACACCTTCCACATTCGTATGGATGACCTTTGCAGGATCTGAGAAGTCGAAGAACTTCTCCTTGTAGAAACTGTTGTAGTCATCATCTGTAAGCTCGCTCTTGTTTCTTTTCCAGAGAGGCACCATGCTGTTCAATGTCTCGAGCTCCGAATACTTCTCGTATTCGTCCTCACTGCCTTCCTTGAGACGTGATTTGTCCACCATCATCGTTATCGGATATCTGATATAGTCCGAGTATTTCTTTATCAGACTCTTTATCTTGTATGTGTCGAGATATTCGCTGTATTTCTCATCTTCTGTGTCAGCCTTGAGGCTCAGCGTGATCACCGTACCGTTTGCCTCTTTCTCAGCTTCTTTTATGGTATATCCGTCAGCTCCGGATGATTCCCATTCGTATGCCTGATCGCTGCCGTACGCCTTGCTGACAACATTGACTTTGTCGCTGACCATGAAAGCCGAATAGAAGCCCACGCCGAACTGTCCGATTATATCGATGTCCTCCTGCTTCTCCATATCCGACTTAAAGTCCAGTGAACCGCTCCTGGCGATGGTACCGAGATTGCTTTCCAGCTCTTCTTTAGTCATACCCATGCCGTTGTCTTCTATTTTAAGAGTCCTTGCGTTCTCGTCGGTTTCTATTCTGATGGAAAAGTCATCCCTGGATATACCGGTGTTGCCATCGGTCAGGCTCTTGTAATAGAGCTTGTCTATAGCATCGCTGGCATTTGAAATTAGTTCTCTCAGGAATATCTCATTATGTGTATAGATCGAATTGATCATCATATCCAAAAGTCTCTTGGATTCTGCTTTGAATTGTTTCTTTGCCATTTATCTTATACCTCCGTATCCACTCGTTGTTAGCACTCTATTATTTTGAGTGCTAACAACATAATATGCCATTCCTAAGCAGAAATCAAGGGATTTTCTGTATTTTTTCATAAATCATCAAAAAAAGGGTAAAAAAAATCCCGATATGCCGTCCGGTCAATAATTCACGCCCTATCTTCCAATAGGGGGGTGCCCTGTTCCTGCGTCTGTCTTCCGCTCTGAGGCGGCCCGACATAGGCTTCCCGGAAACTCAGGCTCCCAGTGTCATAATGTAGGTTGAATTATAAAACCATAACGAACACTTCAGGATCTGTTATTTATTATACTACGTTTCGTGCAAAAAAGTCACTGTTATTATGAAATTTTTTTAGTAATCAATGGAAAATTATAGTCTTCTCAATCACATTTGTCAATAAACTCTGTGGATATCTCCGCATTCCGGTGTATAATAATATCATAAGTTACAAGTTTGGGATCCGGGAAGGGGAGCAAGGATGGATACACTTTTATGTCTGATTTCCGGGGCATACATCATCATGGTGGCACTCACCATCGCTTCGATGTATCTCCGCAGCAAAACACATTACATACTGTTCAAAGGTCTGGCCAGTGCAGGGTTCACTGCTGCAGCTGCCGTGTCAGCCCTGTGCCACGACAGATCTCTCTTCATTGTCATGCCGTTCTTCATCCTCTGTTTTGCCGGTGATATCCTGCTGGCACTCAGCGACGAGATCGACATCAGACTCAGAGATCCCCAGTTCACATCAGGCGTAGCTGCTTTCGCAGTCGCCCATGTTTTCCTCATATATGAGTTCGGCAGGATGACCTGCTGGCATATCAGCCCGCTCTGGGTCGTATTTTCTGCAGGCCTGCTCATGTACACGATATATACTCTCACCGGCCATGATTTCGACTACGGCGGCAAATCGCTGCCATGCTGCGTCTATGCGTTCATAGTCGGACTCTGCGGCGGCATGGGAGCTGATATCATACGGGGGTATCACAGCGATATACCGTATCTGATGCCCGGTATCGGAGCCGTATCCTTCATGATATCGGACTTCATCCTTGCCAATAAATATTTCCGCATCAGGAAAAGACAGTGGTACGGCGCAGCTATCCTGATCTTTTACTACGGCGCCATGCTGATACTTGCGATTTTCTTTCCGGTGTGAATAAAAACCTGCAGGTTTCTTATACCCGCAGGTCTGTCTCATGATTTTTATGATCTTTTATTTTTCCAGTATCTCCATGAACTGCTCGCCTGTTATAGTCTCCTTCTCGTAGAGGAACGCAGCCAGTTCATCAAGCTTGTCTCTGTCTGCCTTTATTATATCCAGGGCTTTCTCATGCTGTTTTTTCACAAGATCCACCACCTGTCTGTCGATCTCACGCTGAGTCTCCTCAGCACATGACAGCGATGTATCTCCGCCGAGATACTTGTTTGTCTCCGTCTCCATGGCCACCATGCCGAACTCGCTGCTCATGCCGTATCTTGTTATCATAGCCCTTGCCAGTTTCGTAGCCTGCTCTATATCGTTGGCAGCGCCCGTTGTCACTGAGCCGAATACCACTTCTTCCGCAGCTCTGCCGCCGGTGAATGTAGCAATCTTGTTCTCTATCTCCTCTTTCTTCATCAGATAGTGATCGCCGTCCTCCACCTGCATCGTGTATCCCAGCGCTCCGGAAGTCCTGGGCACGATAGTGATCTTCTGTACCGGTGCTGAGTTCGTCTGTCTTGCCGCCACAAGGGCGTGTCCTATCTCGTGATATGCCACGATACGCTTTTCCTCGTCTGTGAGTATCGCATTCTTCTTCTGATATCCTGCGATGACCACCTCGATGCTCTCTTCAAGGTCTTCCTGAGTGGCAAATTTCCTGCCGTCCCTCACAGCTCTGAGGGCAGCTTCATTGACGATGTTGGCAAGTTCCGCACCGGAAGCTCCCGATGCCATCCTTGCCACTTTATTATAGTCTATGTCATCAGCTACTTTGACTTTTCTGGCATGTACTTTCAGGATATCCTCACGGCCCTTCAGATCAGGCAGCTCAACAGGAACTCTCCTGTCGAACCTTCCCGGTCTCAGCAGCGCCGGGTCAAGGGATTCAGGGCGGTTCGTTGCAGCCAGTATTATCACGCCTGTGTTGTCTTCGAATCCATCCATTTCCGTGAGGAGCTGGTTCAGGGTCTGCTCACGCTCGTCGTTGCCCATGACCTGCCCGTCTCTCTTCTTTCCGATGGCGTCTATCTCGTCGATGAACACGATACACGGAGCCTTTTCCTTGGCCTGCTGGAACAGGTCTCTCACCTTGGAGGCACCCATACCCACGAACATCTCGACGAATTCCGAGCCGGACATCGAGAAAAACGG
>CAJJPZ010000159.1 GCA_905193765.1 uncultured Eubacterium sp. | reverse complement strand
GGCTTCGGCGCGAATACCACACCGCCCCCTACCTGTGAAGGGTCTGTGGAGCTTCCCTGTCTGTGGCGTCCAGTTCCCTTCTGTCTGAAAGGCTTTCTGCCTCCTCCTCTGACTTCAGCTCTGGTCTTTGCAGACTGTGTTCCCTGTCTTCTGTTAGCTAAAATGTTTTTTATCACTGCATGCACTGCATTCTGGTTTGGCTCGATACCGAATATCTCATCTTTTAATTCGAGTTCTCCGGCTTCCTGGCCTGCCATGTTAAGCATTGTCACTTTTGACATTTTACTTCCTCCTTCCTGAAGTCATCTATTTCTGTCCCTTGACTGCATACTGGATGCGAACGATTCCGCCTTTATTTCCCGGAACGGCACCCTTGATCAGCATAAGGTTCCTGTCTTCTATAACTTTTACCAGTTCAACGTTCTGAACAGTCACTGTCTCACGACCCATTCTTCCCGGACCTGCATTGCCCTTGAATACTCTTGAAGGATAAGTACCTGCGGCAAGTGCTCCGGCAAGTCTCTTATGCTTGGAACCGTGACTCATAGGACCTCTGTGATGTCCATGTCTCTTGATGTTACCCTGTGTTCCTTTACCCTTTGAAGTTCCTGTGACGTCCAGTTTCTTTCCTTCTTCGAAATCAGCAACTGTGATCTGCTGTCCGATCTCGTAAGTTTCGCCTTCTTCAGGTCTGAACTCAGCCAGGTGCTTTTTAGGCGTGATGCCGTTCTTTGCAAAGTGGCCTGTCATCGGCTTATTGACTCTCTGCGGCTTTGCATCCACAAATCCGAACTGTACCGCATCATATCCGTCAGTTTCAACGGTCTTGATCTGCGTTACTGTCATAGGGCCTGCTTCAACTACAGTTACAGGCACTACTGCGCCATGCTCAGTAAAGATCTGAGTCATGCCCATCTTTTTTCCTAAGATAGTCTTCATTAAAATTCCTCCTGTTTACTTACAGCGGGCCGGAGCACCATCGGACTGCCAATGCAACTCTGCAGACCATGCTATGCGCCGTCCTTACTAAGGGGAGTTCCCTTCGCTTTCGGTTTGTTATGTGCTTCCTGCTAAAGTTTGATCTCGATATCGACACCTGCAGGTAAGTCAAGCTTTGTCAGTGCGTCTGTTGTCTTTGCAGTCGCGCTTGTGATGTCGATCAGTCTCTTGTGTGTTCTCTGTTCGAACTGTTCTCTTGAATCCTTGTACTTATGAACGGCTCTCAGGATAGTAACCACTTCTTTTTCTGTCGGAAGCGGAATAGGACCTGATACCTCAGCGCCTGTCTTCTTTGCAGTCTCAACGATCTTTGCTGCAGACTGATCAAGAAGAGCGTGATCATAAGCTTTTAATTTGATTCTGATTTTCTGTAATTCGCTCATTTTTTCCTCCTGATTTTTTGTACTGTTTTCGCTATGCTCGTACAAGGGGTTCTTTTCCCGTGATTTCAACGTGTACAGTGGTTTGCCTGCGTCGCACACGCTTCCGTGTGTTCCTATATTTTCACACACAGTAAAAACCCGGCGAATCCCTTCGCCCCCATCTTCTGTGGGGACAATTCTCGGTGGAAATTCTCCTATAGCAAGGTAACTTCCCACGTCATCGCCTTACACAAGCTTTTTTAGTATATAATAGATTCCCGGATATTGCAAGGGGTTTATGCAAAGTTTTTTATCTTTTTTTGAACACAGGAATCCGATGATTTCAATGCCTGTAGAACGTATCACTCGCACACGCTGTACTGTGTTTCTATAAACAGTGTATAATTGCGAAACGTGCTGTCCCAACATGTTTCCAAAAAAATTTCCGGACAGCGATTCGCTCGTTTTTCCAGAAAAAAATACCGGCCGGGAATGCATCCCGGTTCCGGTATCCGTTATCATAATATGTTCCTGTCATCCACATCAGCAAGGAAGTCCGCCGCCTTTTTCATGGCGTATTTACCAGCATCCTCCAGGGAGCTGCCACGCAGTATTTCAGCGACTACCGACGCCGAAACCACATCTCCCGCGCCTGACGTGCTGGCAAACGATATGATACGCTCAGGTCTCATAACACCTTCGCTGAGCCCCTCCTTGTAGTACAGACCACCGCCCTTCATCGTTATGACAGTCCTGCCGACACCCTGTTCACTGAAATGGTTCCCGGCAGCCATCAGCTGATCCTCGCTGAGTATCGTCTTGCCGGTCATAGTCTCAGCTTCTATTCTTCCAGGCATCACCATATCGAACTTTGAAAGGTGTTCGCAGCCTCTGATGCTTCCCGGTTTTCCGGCAGGATCGAAGAACAGCTTCACGCCGCTGTCGCTGCCGTATCTGTCGCATATATACGCTATGGTCTCCTCCGGCACATTTCCGTCCATGACGATGGCGTCGGCCTTATCGAGTACACCGCTGCACTTTTCCATGTATCCCGGCGTCAGCTTCTCCATCAGCAGGTCATTCTTTTTCTCCATTTCCTCATCTCCGAGTATGTTGAAGAAAGTGACCCTTATCGGCGTCGTGCCGTCGAATCGTCCCACTCCCTGTGTATCGACTCCGTGCTCCCGGAGCTCCTCTATCGCTCCGATACCTGCTATATCACTGCCAACAGCAGAGATGAATGCAGTTTCATAGCCCTCATCCGCAAGGTAGCCGGCAATGTTGAATCCGCATCCGGTACTTCTCACAGTCATCCTGTCCCTGCCTTCCTTGAAGATTTCCTCTATCTGATCCTCACGGCTGGGCGGCCTGTTCATGTCCGCGTTAGTCTGCATCCCGTATTCATCCTGTCCTTCAGGGCGCTCGGGAGCCCCCATCCTTATGTCGACCATAACCTCGGTCGCGCCTATAACTGCAATCATGTCATTCTCCTTTATCACATTTTATCAGATCATCAGACGAAAATACTTCCGCCTATGAATTCTCTCATTATCGAATTGTTAGGTATGTAACACTCGTCCTCTATTACCTCGAAATACTTTATGAAATAAAGCATGCGTTCCGCCTCACTGTATTCAGGCTGATCCGGGCGGACTTCTCTGAGCAGCGGATCCGCATATTTCTTCAGCACCGCCAGTTCATATACGAGTGCGGAATTGAACAGCACATCAGCTTCTCCGTTATACGGAAATATGTTCCTGTCTTCACCTGCTCTCACATTCGGCCACAGTGCTATAGTCTGCGCTGCTGAATGGCCTCTGTATTTATAATCACGCACGATACGTCTCAGCATCCTGGCATCAGTTGTCGGTACTCTGTTATGCACATCCACATTGAGCTGTGTGAACGGACTTATGTATATCTTGAACTTTTCCCGGTCATCTATATAAGGTGTAAGTTCGTCATTAAGAGCGTGTATGCCCTCGATGACCACAGGCTGACTGGATCTTATCGAGGTTATCCTGTCGCCGAATTTCTTCTTGCCGGTCATGAAGTCGAATTTCGGAAGATCCACGGCCTTACCTGCAAGAAGATCGTTGAGATTGCTGTTGAACAATTCAATATCAACACAGTCAAGATTCTCATAATCCGGCAGACCGTCTTCGCCCAGCGGTGTATCCTCCCTTTCGACGAAATAGTCGTCCGTACCCATATACAGCGGCTGCAGACCATTTACTCTCAGCTGCACACAGAGTCTCCTCGCAAAGGTCGTTTTTCCCGATGAGGAAGGTCCTGCGATAAGGATGATACGCCGCTTTTCATCCGTTATCCTGTCAGCGATCTCGGCAACCTTTTTCTCGTGCAGAGCCTCTGACAGCAGAATGAGATCTCTCGAAAAGCCATCCTTTATCTTCTGGTTTAGCTCCGGCAGATACTCTATGTCGAGAAGCTTCTGCCATTTACTTGCCTCCCCGAACGCCATATAGAGTTTCCTGTCATCCCTGAATTCAGGAATGACGTCCGGTCTTTCCTGGCTCGGAAACCTGAGCAGTACGCCACGTCTGTACTTGCGCAGTTCGAAATATTCTATGTATCCGGTGGAAGGCACCATCAGACCGTAGAAAAAATTCTGATAATGTCCTATCCGATAGAACTTTGTTATACCTACATTGTCAGCATGTTCAAGAAGCGTTGATTTCTCCGGATAATTATATTTTTTCCATATATCTATAGCCTCTTCCTTTGAAAAAAACTCTTTTATTATCGGCCGGTCCTCTGTCACGAGTTTCCTCATAAAGTCCTGGATATCATCCACCTGCTCCTGTGTCAGCGGCTGCGTAGTCTTTATCTCTGTGTAAAGCCCCTTGTTCAGCGAATTCTCTATCTCGACATCAACATCGCCCAGCACGTCCCTGACCGCCTTCAGGTACAGCATAGACAGACTGTGCTGATATGCCAGACTGGCACTGTATGTCCTCATGTCCAGCAGTTCCACGACTGAATCTTCACTGATATATTCAGTGAGCTCATTGTCAACGCCATTGACCCTTGCGATCAGTATCCTGTACGGATGTTCTTTCTGGAACTCGTCAGCCAGGTTTTTCAGAAGCACAGGGGATTCTCTTTCTATCTCCTTTTCTCCGGCCTCATATATTATTTTAAGTTTTATCTGCATTTGCAAACCACCTCATGATCTCATGCGCGACACCGAACTGCTGCGCATTTTATTGATATACTATGTAGTATAACATAAAACAGCAGTTCCACAAACAGGCAACCTTTGTGCAAAAGTTTATCTCTGTGCAATATCAGCCAGTGAAAATTCTATTATTCCGGCCAGGCCGTCAAGAGTTGTCTCTATCTGACATCCGATCCTGCCGCCGCTGAAGAATATCCGCTGGTGATCGGCAGCACTGATATCTATGATCGTCCTGAACGTCTTTTTCATGCCTATCGGAGAACACCCTCCGTGCACATAGCCTGTCAGTGGCAGAAGCTCTCTGGATTTTATCATCTCCACATTCTTCTCTCCAACACTCTTCGCTGCTTTCTTAAGGTTCAGTTCTCCGCTCACCGGCACCATGAACACGTAATATTCACCGGAACGCCCCGACGTCACAAGAGTCTTGAAAACTGCATCCGGATCCTCTCCCAGACTTGCAGCTACTTCGTCACCTGCCACCGCTCCCGAAGTGGTATAGTCATGGGTCCTGTATTCTATTCCCCTGCTGTCCAGCAGCCGCATAGCATTGGTCTTTTCGTCTTTTTTCTTCATTTCTGTTCTCCGTAAATCCACCTGTCTGCCTGCACTGCGGCAGCA
>CAJJPZ010000158.1 GCA_905193765.1 uncultured Eubacterium sp. | reverse complement strand
GAATAGATACATCGAATGTACCGCCGCCCAGGTCGTATACCAGGATCTTGTGCTGCGAATCATCTTTGTCCAGGCCGTATGCCAGCGATGCTGCCGTAGGCTCATTGATGATCCTCTTTACTTCGAGACCTGCGATCTTTCCTGCATCCTTTGTAGCCTGCTTCTGGCTGTCTGTGAAGTATGCAGGAACTGTGATTACAGCTTCCGTTACCTTTTCACCCAGATAGCTTTCTGCATCTGTCTTGAGCTTTGCCAGGATCATAGCTGAGATATCCTGTGGCGTGTATTTCTTGCCGTCGATCTCTACAGTATGATCTGTACCCATGTATCTCTTTATCGATGAAATAGTTCTTTCAGGGTTTGTTATTGCCTGTCTCTTGGCAGTCTCTCCTACCAGTCTCTCTCCGTTCTTGGCAAAACCTACAACGGAAGGTGTTGTTCTGTTGCCCTCTGCATTGGCGATAACCACCGGTTCTCCGCCCTCAAGGACTGCTACACATGAATTTGTTGTACCTAAGTCAATTCCTATTACTTTTCCCATTTTATGTTCCTCCTGATCGTATATATTAATCGAAAGCTAGCCGACTACCTTCACCATCGACGGTCTTATGACCTTGCCGTTGAGTGTGTAGCCCTTTTGCATTACGCCGGAAACCTTGCCGCTTTCATAATCTTCAGTTTCCTCAGTCATCACTGCGTTGTGGACATTCGGATCGAAGTCCTCTCCAAGTGCAGCGATCTCAGCCAGGCCCGACTTTTCAAGTACGTTGCTCAGCTGTTTGAATATCATCTCCATACCCTTCTTGAAATTCTCGTCTGACGTTTCCTGCTCCAGCGCTCTCTCAAAATTGTCCAGCACCTCCAGCTGCTCCGTCACGAGCTTCTCGTTGGCGTATGAGTAAAGATCTTTCTTTTCTTTTTCCACTCTCTTCTTGTAGTTCTGGAAATCAGCCATGAGTCTGAGGTACCTCGTACTCTCATCCTCAGCCGCATCTTCCTTTGCGGCTTTTTCGGGCTCATCTGTATCTTTTCCCTCGTTTTCAGGTGACGTGTTTTCTGCTTCTTCCTTTGCAGTTTCTTCTGCCTGAGCTTCAGCAGTGTCCTTTACATCACCGTTTTCAATATCTACTTTAGTCATCATCGTCTCCTTCCCTGACAGCAAATGCCTTGCTTAGATTATCTGTAAGATACTCCACAACAGAGGTAACTTCGCCGTACCTCATCCTCGTAGGTCCTATTACTCCGATTTTCCCCATAAGCTTGCCATCAACATGATATGTGGCTGTGATCAGGCTGCAGTCCTGCATCAGTTCATCCTGATTCTCATTGCCTATCGTTATGATCACCCCGTTCTCACGATTGATAAGAGTCTTCGTAAGATCCTCTTTCTTGTTCACCATCTCAAGGAACATCCTTGCTCTGCTGACATCGTTGTATTCAGGAAGTGAAAATATGTTGGTAAGGCCATCCATGTAAAGATTGACATTGAGCATATCTTCAAGCGTCCTTACAAAGCTCGGCACAATATCATTCTCGAACATCGCCATTGCTTCAGCATCCGCCTTTATAGCCTTTATAATATCAAAGGTCAGAGCCTCGCTGAGGGTCTTGCCTCTGTAATTATAAGTCATGGTCTTTGCCAGGATCCGAAGTGTCTCCTCAGAAGCCGGTTTCGCCAGTCTCAGCGTCGTGTTAGACACCTTGCCGCTGTCTGCCACAAGCATGAGCACCACCGTATATTCATCCAGCGGTAACAGGTTGATATACTTGAGCGTATCTTCCTCCTTGCGGGGAGTCAGTGCGAATGCGGTAAGGTTGGTTATCTCGGAAAGGACATGCGCTGCACGCTTGACGAGATTCTCCAGCTCTGCCACATTGTTCATCAGCTCTTCCGTTATAGCACCTTTCTCCGCAGCGGTGAGTTCTCTCTTGTTCATAAGCTCATTGACGTAAAGTCTGTAAGCCTTCTCCGAGGGAACTCTCCCTGATGATGTATGCGGGTGGGTCAGAAATCCAAGTTCTTCAAGATCCGACATCTCGTTCCTTATGGTCGCGGGACTTATCCCGAGATCATAATTCTTCGATATGGATCTTGATCCGACCGGTTCTGCGGTCCTGATGAAATCAGATATAATGGCCTGCAATATTTTCAGTTTTCTTTCACTCAGTTCCATATCGGGCCTCCCTGCTGTTAGCACTCGTTATGTGTGAGTGCTAACTTCAATTTAAATGTACCACTCCTATGTAATAAAGTCAACACTTATTTATAACTTTTCGGGGAATTTTTATAAATTTTTTCAGATCGAACAGATACAGGTATGCTTCCTTGACATTCCTGCCTTCTGCAGCCTCCAGTGCGTTCCTGTATACGTCTATCTGCCGGCAGTATCGCTGCGCTATATCAGCTTCTGTGGATCCCGGGATCAGCTTCACATTCTTGTAGTCTATGAGTACTATACCGTCAGCTTCACAGAAATAGCAGTCTATTATTCCCTGCACTATGGTCTCTGTTCCCTCCAGCTCCATCTGCATGATGAACTCACGCTCTTTCTCCAGACGCTGCGCTGCTGCGGCCCGTGCGCCTATGTCGCTGGCGAAGAACGCTGTTATTTTTTCTACATCTATATATCGGCTGCTTTCTTCAGGTATCGTTCCGTCTGCTTCCAGTTTTCCTATCATATCCACGACATAACTTTTACCTTCTCTGAGCGCTGTGGCAAATTCCAGCTTTTCCATAACCGTATGTACCGCTGTGCCGATCTCTGACGCACTCAGACGCTTTTTCCCTATGCTGAACATCGGCTTCGGCAGCGATATATGCACATCCTCCTCAGCGCCGATCCTGTTCAGCTCTGTAACTGAATACTTGCTTTTAACACTGCTACTCTCGTGAGGATACCTGAAAGAAAGGAGCCTGTCTATCTGTTCATATCTTTCGTCCTCTCCCATCAGCGACGCCTCTGCCTCAAGCTCATTGTACTTCCTGTACCTGTTCATGTCGCGCATACCGGTCTGCTGCCCTAATGAAGCCGCGCGATGTATGATGACCTCGTCTCCACGCTCCTGCATCGGTACGCAGACCATCTCCAGGAACGAATTCCTGCCACGGGAAAACTCCGAGGTATCATCGGCATATTTCACAGAACCGGTTATTATCAGCTTGTCTTTTGCACGGGTCAGCGCCACATACAGTATCCTTATCTCTTCTTCCGTGTTCTCCTGCGCTTTCCTGTCGTCTGTGACCTTTTGTATCACTGACTTCCTGTGCCAGCATTCCTCCTTGTCCACCACCGGCAGGCCTATGGCTGTATCCTTGTGCATGGATGCGGGACTGCCGCTGCCTCTGTATTTTATCTGTCTGCCTGCACCTGTCAGTATCACCACCGGGAATTCCAGTCCTTTGCTTTTGTGCACGGTCATCACTCTTACGAGATCCTCATTTTCTCCTGTTATCTTCGCTTCATCTGCCGTGAGCCTGTTCCTGTCCATTGCCTCCACATAGCTCAGGAACCCATACAATCCTGTATAGTCACTCTGTTCAAAGGCTGCCGCCCTGTCTATCAGAAGCTGCAGGTTGGATGTCCTCTGACGTCCTGCAGGAAGACTGCTGCAGTAATCATAATAGCCTGTATCATATACAAGTGTCCGCACCAGTTCCTCCAGGGTAACCGTACGGCTCAGTTCCTTCCAGTGCTCCAGAGTATCCTTCATGCATTTTATCCTTGTCCTCAGAACATCATCGCTGCCGGACTCCTCATATTTATCGACAGCTCCGTAAAAGCTGCCTTCCCTGCACGATATCCTTATTTCTGCCAGCTCCGAAGCTGTGAAACCGAATATCACCGATCTCATCACAGAGATAAGCGATATGTCCTGTCTTGTATTGTTCACCACTTTCAGTATATTTATGAATACCTGTACTTCTATGCTTTCGAAATATCCTCCGGTGTTCTCTCCGTATGCAGGTATACCTTCATTGTTCAGGTGTTTCTCTATATCAGGTATCATCGACCTGCTCCTTGAAAGCACCGCTATGTCGCGGTATTCCACAGGACGCCAGATACCTGCCTTCGCATCGAATATCTCTTTTCCGAGATTTTCTCTTATCAGCTCTGCTGCAAGAGACGCTTCCGAAGCGCCTGTATCGTAGAAAATATCACCTCCGCCTTCTTCATCGGCGATACTTATGATATGCAGCTGGCTTTTTTCTCCCGGCGTGTCCTCCGGCGCTGTGCAGTACAGTCTGGCGTCATCGTCGTAATCCTCCATCAGACCGTCGAACACGTCATTGACAGTGCCTGTGACGCTTGCTTTGCTCCTGAAATTGCTGTTAAGATCTATCTTGATACTTTTTTCTTCCTCAGCTTTTTTGTATATGCGATATTTTTCCCTGAAGATCTCAGGCTCCGCCAGCCTGAACTTATATATGCTTTGCTTCACATCGCCTACCATGAAAAGATTGTCTTCACGCTTTATGCAGTCGGTTATCTTTTCCTGGAGGCCGTTGCTGTCCTGGAACTCATCGATGAATATGTACATGAACTTTTCCCTGTACTCGGCCGCCGCCGCCTCATTGCCTAGTATCTCTATGGCATAGTGCATGACGTCATCAAAGTCGATGATGTTGCGTTCGTGTTTCTCAGCCCTGAACTTTTCCTCGAACTCCTTTATCAGACCTGTCATGTACTCAGTATCATCGTAAAGCGCGATCAGCTCCTCATCGTACTCTTCAAATGAAGATACATAATATCTGTTCTTTATATCGTCCAGCAGTTTCTTCCCGCGTTTCCTGTAAGATGCCACCTGGTCCTTTACTTCTGCATAGCCGTCCTTTTCATTCACGCCGGCGCGCATGGTGTTGAATTTGAGCCCCGAAAGGAACCCGCGTATCTGCTCGCAGTCCCCGTGTTCCCTGAAAGTTTCATACTGTGCAGTTACAGTGTCTGCATCCTCAGACGCCTTGGCATAAAGTCCCTCAAGGCCTGCATCCTCAAGAACGTCTGCCGCCTGTATATAAAACTCTGCAGCTTCCTTCAGAACATTTTCAGTCCTGCTGCAGATGTAATCCTTCAGACCCATGACTTCCATAGGGCTGCCATGTTCCCCCGACATCAGACTGCAGCGCTCCTGGGCCCAGCTGATATATCCGGGGATGCTCCTCATTTCGTTATATATAACATTCTCCATCAGATGTGTGGGCTCGATCTGC
>CAJJPZ010000157.1 GCA_905193765.1 uncultured Eubacterium sp. | reverse complement strand
TGCGCTACGAGATCCATGCCTGTACCGGCCCATGCAGCTATTGCCGGTGAAACGAAGACCTCCGCACAGCCGAACATATCTGCCGCCTCCGGTTTGAGTCTGTATCTGGTAAGCTTCTCTCCGTAAGTCTCTCCTCCGGTGAGACCGTCGCTGCTGTTCTTCACTTCCGGTATCCCTCTGATATTCCTGCGGCATACATCCTCCAGCAGCACGGCCCTTTCTATGGCTTCGTCTCTTTCTCTGCCGCATATCAGCACTCCGTGGTGCACCATCAGTATGGTCTGAGCACCGGTTTCCAGCGCTTTCGTCACTGCCGATGTGAGTTTCTTCGTTCCCGAAAGTCCGTATCCTGCCAGAGCTATGCCTCCGAGCTTCTGTCTTTCATCATCTGTCATGTCGAGGCTGTCATAACCTGCAAGTCCCACGGCTGTGGCGTAAGTCTGGTGGGTGTGTATGATGAATCCTGCATCCGGGAATGCTCTGTAAGCTGCGATATGCACGCCCCTCTCTCCCGACGGCTTCCGTTCGCCATGCCACTGTCCTGTCTCCAGATCCAGCTTCACGATATCCTTTTCCTCTGTCTGCATGTAGTCCAGTCCGCTGGGAGTTATCACGCAGCTTTTTTCATCCAGCCTGCAGCTGACATTTCCCCATGTCCTGGCGACCAGACCTGTTTCCAGCAGCTGTTTTCCCGACTCCACCAGGAGCTTTCTTGCATCTGTTTCATTCATCACGTTTCATCCTTTCTTCACTGCTGAATTCAGCATCCTGAAATTATCCCTGTTGGACCTGTAAAGATTCCTGAACACGCGGTAATTGAGATCGTATACCTCCTTGTTCCGCGGATCCGGTACGAATCTGTCCTTTACATCTATATATCCATCCACAGCGTCGAATCCCGGTACAGCGCCGCTTCCCACTGCAGCCAGCACAGCTGCTCCCAGGGATCCCACATCCTTGGTGTTATGTACTGTTTCTATCGTCCGTCCTGTTATATCAGCCAGCATCTGACATGTCACATCTGACAGCGCTCCGCCGCCTGCGAACCTTATGGTATCCGACGTCTTCAGTTTCCTGTCTTCGCACTCCAGCATCCACCTGAGATGGTAGCATATCCCCTCCAGCACGGCTCTTATCATCTGTTTTTTGCCTGTGCCTATCTTTATATTGAAGAACATGCCTGCGGCGTCCGGAGCCTCGAAAGGACATCTGTTGCCGTGGAGCCATGGCGTGAATATGACGCCTCCCGATCCGGCCGGTACTTCAGCCACCGTATCCGAGAGATAATCATACAGGCTCTCATACATGCTTTCTCCGCTCTGGGATATGTCTGTCCTGTCGAGATAAACGCCTATCTCATCCAGAGCCAGATGCTCCTTGACCCACTGGAAGCATTTGCCCGCAGTCTCCATCTCGGCGAAGTAGTTGTATCTGCCGCTCTGTGCGCCGACTATGCCTGCGATCATCGCCGATATGTCCACATACTGTTTTTCCGCTACAGTACTGACCCATCCCGACGTACCGGAATATATGTGGGTCTGCCCCGGCTTCGTACAACCTGCGCCTATCCCGATGAGTGTGGCGTCGCCTCCGCCGCCGTAGACCTTCGTTCCCGCAGCCAGTCCCAGCTGAGAAGCTGCTTTATCAGTGAGGTTGCCTGCCACATCTGTACATTCTATGATACGCGGCAGATGCTCCGGATCCACGCCGTACATCCTGCACAGCGGTCCGCTCCAGCACTCGTGCTCCTTTCTTGGATCATACAGGAACGTGGCGTACGCCGAGTCCCTGGTCATGACGAACTCTCCTGTGCACCTGCATATCAGATATTCCTTGACGTCCAGCCATTTATATACCCTGCTGAATATCTCCGGTTCATTTTTCTGCACCCACTTGTATTTCCACAATGGATCCTTGACGCTTGTCGATGCGGCGTGTGTCACCGCCAGGCTCCTCAGCAGCATCCCAGCATTGACGCCTGATATCTGCAGGCCATGTCCCTGACACTCCTTCATCTCTTTTACTGCTCTCTGATCCATATAGCTCATGGGACGCCGCAGGGCGCTTCCTTCCCTGTCGACAAGTACGAGACCCTGCATCTGTGAGCAGAATGATATCCCGTCTATATCATCCGGCGATATCTCCGTGCGGCTTACAAGCTCCCGCGTAGTATCACACATCGCCTGCCACCACTGATCCGCATCCTGCTCGGCTCCGCCGTCCTCCATCACGAACAGATCATACTCTCCGTATGCATCGCCGGTTATCCTGAGCTTTTCTCCCACTGAAACCAGGCAGGTCTTGACTCCCGTAGTCCCTACATCATACGCTATCACATACTTCACTGATCACCACCTCCTGTTTTCAGTGCCGCCTCCATAAAACTTATGAGACTTTCAGCTATCTTTTCATCATCTGCTGCCGTCTCGCCACAGAAGATCTTCATGCGTTCTTTATAATACCCGCAGCTGTACGAGAACTGCAGCATCATCAGAAGATTATCGAAGAAAAACGCCAGTATCCCGGGATCGATACTGCTGTGCACTTCGCCGTTCTTCCGGGCGTTCTCTATCACCGAGCGGTACACCTGCGCCGAACGTTTCTCTATCTCTCCCGCCAGATCCTCCGCATGGCTGCTGAATCCTCCCGAGGTTATCTCATGGTACATGGCGTTGTAGCTGGAATGTATCTTCGAATTCTTCACCAGCGCCCGGACCACTTTCCTGATACATGCGGATATATCCGTTTCATCCTCCGCCGCCTCGCGCAGCACCTGATCCAGCAGGTCGAGACTGTGTTCCAGGCACTTCATGAAAAATCCGTCCTTGCCTTCAAAATATTTGTATATTACACCGACGCTGACGCCTGACCTGCCGGCGATGGCCTTCATACTGGCTCCTGCGAATCCCTTTTCCACGAACTCATCTATCCCGTTCTCCATTATATTCACCAGCATCTCATCATTGAGTTTCTTATACATATGATCTCCTCATCTGCATCGACTGCATGTACGTATCTACGTATATCGACGTGAATTACAATTCACGTCCTTTCGATTCTATTATATACCCGCGGCAGATAAATTCAAGCGACCCGGGGAAAATACGTATAAAAAAGTTTGAAAAGTGGGTGTTCTGGAAAAATATCGGGCATTAAGAGTATCTAGTGTAACACTAAAGACAGCAATCAATGAAGCATAAATCCGATCATTTGCCAAATATCAGTAAACATCCTCGCATGAGATACTACTTGTTATCACACACAAAACAGACTATAATGTACATACAGGTGTACATTATGCACACATAGTGTAAGGTGTAATATTGAAGTCTAAGATCTCGTCTTTGTTGTTTTATGGTAGCAGTAAAGACCAAATTTTTTCTGTTTTGATGTCTGCTGCGGTTTGCAGTCAAACGATTTTCCAGAAAGGTGGGATATCGAAATGGTTCATTTGAATGTTACAAACGAATTTTTCAAAGCTGCAAGTTTTACTGGTGTTCTTGTTACAAATGACAAGGGTGAGATTATATATGTAGATGAAAATTTCGAAGAAAAATACCAGCTGAACGCGGCTTCTTTACTAGGTCAGACAGTGTATGAACTGGAGAGAAAAAGAAGCATCTATCCTTCTGCGGCAGCAATTGTTTTAAAGACAAAGAAAGAAGTAACATTGATACAAACACTGAAAAACAAACAAAAAGTTATAGTTTCAGCTTTTCCTATATTTGATGATGCAGGACGAGTATCTCATGCAGTGACATTTGCCAGAGATATAGAACAACACATCCACATAAAGGAATTATATGAAAAACTTGCGGAAAAAATCGCACAATATGATGCTGTAATAAGCAGGGCGCAATATGATACAGAGTTGTTGAATAATTATGTGACGGACAATGAGGCTTTCGCCCGTAGCTTAAAATCAATTTGTAGCGCTGCCAAATATAATGTAAACATGCTGATATCGGGGGATACTGGAGTTGGAAAGACATTGCTTGCTCGAAAAATACATGATATAAGTTCTCAGAGTGAAGGGTTATTTGTAGAAGTCAACTGCGGAGCGTTACCTGGAACGCTGGTTGAGTCGGAACTATTTGGTTATGAAAAGGGTGCTTTCACGGGTGCATCAGAACAAGGGAAAAAGGGATTGTTCGAAATAGCGGATAAGGGAACCTTATTTCTGGATGAAATCACAGAAATGCCGTTACAATCACAGACGAAACTTCTTCAGGTATTGCAGGATGGGCAGTTCAGGAGGATTGGCGGCAGTCAAAATATCAAAACCGATTGTCGCATAATCTCTGCAACGAACAAGGATTTAAAACAAGAGGTTGAAAGCGGCACATTTAGAAGAGATCTGTATTATAGGTTAAATACCGTGAACTTTACGGTGCCACCACTAAAAGAACGAAAAGAGGATATTATCCTGTTATGTAACCAGCTCCTTGGAAAAGCAAATCTTAAATTCAAACAAAAAAAGATACTGGATAAATCAGTAGTAAATGCATTCTTGAAATATGATTGGCCCGGTAACGTTAGAGAGCTGGAAAACGTTATATACGGTATGGTTGTAACAACAGAGGATGCGATAATAACCTCATCATCGATACCGGAGGAAATCGCAAGATGCATAGGATCATCCATAAGTAGGGAGAATACGATTTTTACAGAGCTTGCCCGACCTGTTTCGGATCTTAAAAAAGCTATGGAAATATATGAGGGAGAGATAATCAAAGCTACATATCTGGAAAATAATACATCGTTTAAACTGGCTCAGGCGCTTAATATAAGCCAGGCAACGGCAGCTAGAAAAATCAGAAAATATGTAAGATAGGCAGCAAGTCAATATTGAGTACAAAAATATGTAAAACACTTCATCTAACAATAGAATCAAGCGGATGATTAATGTAAAATCGTCGTTTTTCAGATCATCTGATTTTGTGATCAAAAATGACAGTCAGGTCAAAATTGAGAAAGCTATTCCATGGCCTTTTTTTATAAAGCGATAATAATATAATCACAAAAAGATTACGAATACTGTAAATATTAAAGTTTCCACTACATGTCTTCCTAAAAAACACTACTACACTGAATATTTTCACTGATTGGCATGTGATTTGCTTTGTTGTAAATTGCATGGCACCAATGATTTGCATTAGTGTAATGAATGTTAAAGGTTCTCAAGATCTAAGGAGGATGATTTTATGAAAAAGATTTTTAC
>CAJJPZ010000156.1 GCA_905193765.1 uncultured Eubacterium sp. | reverse complement strand
CGGCAGAAATTGCCGTGCTTCCTGAACCCGCCTGCCGATTCTCCGTTCATCACCACCATGAAATATATATCTTCGTCGTATACTTCGTCAGGTGTTATAAGCCTTACCGGCAGTGCTCTTATCTGCGGTATCTCCGTCACAGCCTTGAGATAGTACGCCAGTACCCCTATTGTATTCTTGAGATCGGGGTTAGTCTTCTGACTCACATCTATCAGCGCTCCCATGGCTGCCACATTGACAAAGCACTTGTTGTTGACTACTCCCACATCCGTGCTCGTCGTCTTGTCCCCGAGAGCTATATCCATCTGATATTCCAGCTCCGACGGCAATTCGAAATAGTATGCAAAATCATTGGCTGTACCTGCCGGCAGTATGGCCAGCGGCAGAGTTATATCGTGCCTGACCATCGCATTGACACAGAGATTGATCGTTCCATCTCCGCCTGCTGCTATTATCCTGCTGTATCCACTCTGATCTATATTCGCGAACACGTCTTCTATGACTATGTCCTTTGATGCCCTGACAGGTATGAGCTGATATCCGGCATTCTGACAGCGTTCAACGATGTAGTCGAGATTATTTTTAAAAACACCGCTGCCGGAATGTGGATTGTAGTACAAAAGTATCTTATCCGCTTTTTTGTTCTCTCCCATTTTTAAGTAACCTCCTGATTTCACCTATCAGATACAGAGACCCTGCGAACAGGACTGCATCATGATCCTCCCTCATCTTTTCCGAAAGTCTCAGACTTTCCTCCGGCGTCTTTGCCACCTGAGCTGTTATCCCGAACTGTTCAAAATGCTGCGCCAGTTTCTCTGCCGGCAGTTTCCGCGGATTATCAGGTTCAGTGACTATGACATCCTTCGTTATCCCTGAGAAGTGCTCCAGTATGGCGTCCACCTGCTTGTCTGCAAGCATTCCGGTCACCAGCAGCACTCTGCTGTCTGAGAAATATCTCTTCATCGTATCCTGCAGCGCTGCAGCCCCGGCTTCGTTGTGAGCGCCGTCTGCAATAATGAACGGATCTTCCGAAAGTATCTCGAAACGACCCGGCTGGACTGCGGTTTTCAGTCCGTCATACAGTCTGCCACGTTCTACCTTTATCTTTCCCGCCTTGCGCAGTACCTCTATGACTGCCAGCGCCGTCTTCAGATTCTCTCCCTGATGTCTGCCCACCATGGAGATCTCCACATCGCTGTAGTCTGTGCCGTACAGCTCCATGGTAACTTTCTGGCTGAAAGGCGTCTCATCGTATATGTGGAACTTTATACCTGACACATCGTAGAGTCTGCTGTCATTCTCGTATGCCCGCCTTGCGATCACCACTGCCGATCCATGCTCCGGCACGTTGGATATCACAGGACAACCCGGTTTTATGATACCGGCCTTGTCTGCGGCTATCTCTTCCAGAGTGTTGCCCAGCCTGTCCATATGATCGTAGGATATGGAGCATATCACCGAAGCCAGCGGCTCTTTCACCACATTAGTCGAATCTCCGCTGCCTCCCAGACCAACCTCCAGTATAACGATATCCGCATTCTTTTCTTTGAAATACAACAGCGCCACAGCTGTGATGACCTCGAACTCCGTAGGTGAATCCTTGCCTTCGCTGACAAGCTCGTCCACTTTGGCCAGCACCCGATCCGTATAGACCTCAAGGTCGCTGTCGGATATATCATGTCCGCCCAGCCTTATGCGTTCGTTGAAACTCTCTATATACGGGGATGTGTAAAGTCCCACATTGTAGCCGCATGAGCTGAGACCGCCCTCCAGGAATTTGCATACGGATCCTTTGCCATTGGTCCCTGCCACGTGTATCACTTTCAGATCACCCTGGGGATCACCCAGCTTTGAAAGGACGTCGTTCATCCTCTCAAGACCAAGCACACTCCCGAACCTTCTGAACTCATGTATCTTATCTACTGCAGTCGACATATCTTAAACGTTTACCTTCTTTTCCACCAGCTCAAGCCTTTCGCAGACTTTAGCCAGCATCTCTTCATATTTTACCTGTTTTTCTTTTTCTTCATTCACGACTTTCTCAGGCGCTTTGTTGATGAATCCAGGATTGCTCAGCTTGCCTGTTACTCTCTTCACTTCGCCTTCCAGCTTTTTCTTTTCCTTCCTGAGACGGTCCAGCTCAGCCTCGTAGTCCATGATATCATCGAGAGGGATGAATATCTCTGCACCCGGAACTACCGCCGACATAACTTCTTCAGGCACTTCCGACTTGTCCGAGATGAAAGTGATATCTGTTATGTTGGCTATCTTTTTGATGTATCTCTCTCCTGCCTTAACGACCTCTTCCTTGCCTTCTGTGCTGAGTATCACTGCAGTCAGCTTCTTTCCAGGAGATGCATCGGCTTCTGCTCTGATGTTTCTTATGCTCTTTATAACGGCCATGGCCATCTCAAGCTTCTCTGCTTCTTCTGCAAAGGTAAGCTCCTCGCTGTATACAGGCCATTTCTCTCTGATCAGGAAGTTGTCAGGGTTGTCCTCCGCAGGTTCACCCTTAGGCAGGTATGTCCAGATCTCTTCTGTGATGTACGGCATGAACGGATGGAGCAGTCTCAGCATGTCCTTAAGCGCTGATACCAGCACTGCTCTTGCCACCTGCTTGTCCTCTTCGTCATCGCCGTAGAGTCTGCCCTTGACGATCTCGATATACCAGTCGCAGTACTCGTTCCATATGAGATCATATGCACGCTGTCCTGCCAGAGCCAGATCGAATTTCTCCATGGACTCCGTTATATATTTCACTGCGTCGTTGACTCTCGAGATCATCCACTTGTCTTCATCCTGAAGTCTGTCTCTGTCAGCTCCGGCGATGTCTGCCATCGGTCTGAAGCTGCCGTCTTCGTCCTGCAGGTTCATGATAACGAATCTCGATGCATTCCACAGTTTGTTTGCAAAGTTTCTTGCGGACTCAAGCTTGTCTGTCTTGAATCTCATATCGTTGCCCGGCGTGATGCCTGTTGTGAGCATGAATCTCAGCGCGTCTGCCCCGTACTGGTCTATTATCTCCAGCGGGTCTATGCCGTTGCCGAGGGATTTGCTCATCTTGCGGCCCTGGGCGTCTCTTACGAGACCGTGTACGTATACATACTTGAACGGTACTTCGCCCATTGTCTCCAGTGCCGAAAATACCATCCTGACTACCCAGAAGAATATGATATCGTATCCTGTCACCAGTACGTCTGTAGGATAGAAGTACTTCAGATCCTCTGTCTCATCCGGCCATCCCAGTGTCGAGAACGGCCAGAGCGCTGAGGAGAACCATGTATCCAGAACGTCCTCGTCCTGCTTTATATCAGTGCAGCCGCACTTGCTGCATTTTTCCGGTGTTTCCGTACTTACCATTATCTCTCCGCACTCCTGACAATAGTACGCAGGTATGCGATGTCCCCACCACAGCTGTCTTGATATACACCAGTCTCTGATCTCTTCCAGCCAGTGGAGGTATGTCTTCTCGAATCTTTCAGGCACGTGGTTAAGATCTCCGTTCTTCGCAGCCTCTATGGCAGGCTTGGCCAGATCCTCCATCTTCACGAACCACTGATCCGAAAGCATAGGCTCAACGACAGTGCCGCATCTGTAGCAGCCTCCCACCGGGATCACCTTTTCTTCTGTCTTTACGAGATATCCGGCTTCGTCGAGATCCTTTACCCATGCTTTACGGCATTCGTATCTGTCCATGCCTTCGTACTTGCCTGCCAGCGAATTCATCTTAGCGTCGAAATCTATGCATGACAGATTTTCCAGATCGTTCCTCTGACCGACTTCGAAGTCGTTAGGATCATGAGCAGGCGTTATCTTTACTGCACCTGTTCCCTTCTCAGGATCAGGGTATGGGTCTGCTATCACCGGTATCTCTCTTCCCACCAGCGGCAGTATCACGTTCTTTCCTACCAGATCCTTGTATCTTTCATCGTCCGGGTGTACTGCTATGGCCACGTCGCCGAACATTGTCTCCGGTCTTGAAGTCGCTACGATGACGCCTTCTCCTCCGTCAGCTGCCGGATATCTGAAATACCAGTACATGCCGTTCTTGTCCTCGTGCTCCACTTCCGCATCCGAAAGGGATGTGCCGCACTGCGGACACCAGTTGATGAGTCTGTTTCCTCTGTATATCAGACCCTTGTCATACAGTTTCACGAAGAAATGCTTTACAGCCTTGTTGCAGCCCTCGTCCATGGTGAAGCGTTCACGCTCCCAGTCGCAGGAATCGCCCAGCTTGCGGCACTGCTTCGTTATCTTGCCGCCGAATTCCTTCTTCCACGCCCATGCGCGCTTGAGAAACTCTTCTCTGCCCAGATCTTCCTTTTCCTTGCCTTCTTCCTGCCTGATCCTGTCTACGACCTTGACCTCCGTAGCTATGCTGGCGTGGTCGCTGCCCGGCAGCCACAGTGCGCTGTAGCCCTGAAGACGCTTGAATCTCGTCAGCACGTCCTGCAGCGTCTGATCCAGAGCATGTCCCATGTGGAGCTGCCCTGTGATATTTGGAGGCGGCATCACTATCGTGAAGGGTTTCTTGTCGGGATCGCGCTCAGCTCTGAATGCACCGTGGCTCTCCCACATCTCGTATATTCTGTCTTCAAAATCCTTCGGATCATATGTTTTTGCAAGGTTTTTCTCCATTTATATTTCTCCTTCGCTTTCTTTTGTTTCGTTTTCCATATCTTCTTTCATCGCTGCCACCATGTCCACAGGGAAGCTGATGTTGTCGCTCATCGGGTTTATGACGAATCCCGCCACTGCATTCTGCGGCTGCAGAAGTATGGCTGCCAGATCGTTGAAATTCATGATAAGGCTCTGCTGGTCCTCGTCGAGATCGCATTTGCTCATCTCCACGCCGTCTGTGAACACAGGGTAGTAAAGGGCACCTTCAGATGACTTTATGAGTTCGAAATTGATCTGTGTATCTTTCTCGATCACTATCTCGTCTTTTTCACTATCGTACTTCGGCCCCCTGTCCATAGATACCGGTATCAGCAGTTTCGCACTGACGACTTCATTGAGGAGTTTCACTGTATTCTCCACTCCGGGGTCTTTCTTTGCCTGCGCTATGGCTTCCATCAATGCCGGATTTTTTATCGGCTGAGGTCTTTCCATTGATTCTTCCTCCTGTCATGCTTCGATTATGTAAACTCTCAGACCCTGACGGCCTGTGTCTCTGCCGCCTTCTGCCTCTGTCTGCTTCACTATCCTGCCCTCCGGCACCTCCGCCGCAGGTACTG
>CAJJPZ010000155.1 GCA_905193765.1 uncultured Eubacterium sp. | reverse complement strand
AAACGCACTCAAAGAGCTGGGCGCTGCAAGCGTAAGAGCATGTGCGACCCATGCAGTGCTGTCAGGTCCGGCTATAGAGAGGATCGAAAAGTCAGCTATCGAGGAGCTGGTACTGCTGAATACCATCCCTATCCCGGATGAAAAGAAGATCAGCAAGATGAAATTCCTGTCAGTGGCTCCACTGTTCGCTGAAGCTATGACAAGAGTCTTCACCAACGATTCCATAAGCAAATTATTCGACTGATACAGAATTACGGACATGAAAGGTAAAACAGATATATGATCGTAATAGCAGGTCTGGGGAATCCCGGCAAAAAATACGAAAACACGAGACATAACATGGGATTTCTCACGATAGACCGCATAGCAGAAAAAAACGATATCAAAGTCAATAAAATAAAACACAGAGCACTGGTCGGGGATGGATTCATCTCCGGCCATAAAGTGTTGCTGGTAAAACCTCAGACATATATGAATCTCAGCGGAGAGTCTCTGAGAGAAGTGATGAACTACTACAATGTCGATATCGAGGACCTTATCGTCATATACGATGATTTCGATATCGAGACGGGTTCGCTCAGGATAAGGAAAAAAGGCAGTGCAGGAAGCCATAACGGAATGAAATCAGTGATATATCAGCTGAAAAACGACGGTTTCCCGAGAGTAAGAGTGGGTATAGGCAAAAGCGGCAGCCTGGACTGGAAGGACTTCGTGCTGGGAAAGGTAGGCGGCGCTGAATCCGACGCTATATCGCAGGCGATATCCAATGCTGCGGATGCAGTGGAATGTATGATTTCCGAGGGAATAGATATCGCGATGAACAAATATAATAAAAAGAAGAAAAAAACTGCAGAAAAGGAAGCGGCAGAAGAACGTGACTGAGAAAGGCATGATCAATATAACAGGCGCCTCAGACGGAAGAGTTGCGCCGATAATAGCAGAGATACTGGAAAAAGTAAAAGGTCAGAGTCTGATTGTAGTACCGACATTCAACAAGGCAAAACGATTGGCGACGGACCTTTCTTTTTTTGCTGCGAGAAAGATATTCATACTGCCTCCGGAGGAGGAGATGCTGGTACAGTATGAAGCACGCAGCAATGAAGCGGCCCTTGAAAGGATTAAGATACTTAAAAGTCTTGTGAGCGGCGAAGAATGCATAGTGATCGCTCCGGCGGCAAGTGCAGTCAGGAAACTGCCTCCCGATCATGTTTTCAGAGAGAACATGATGGAGCTGAGGACCGGTGACGACATATCGACGGATGAAATAAAGCAGAGGCTGTCGTATATGGGATATGAACGCACGGCTATGATAGAGGGACGGGGCGAATTCAGTCTCAGGGGCGGTATACTGGATATATTCACGCCGGACAGTGAACTTCCCTTCAGGATAGAGCTGTTCGACACTGAGATAGATTCCATAAGGACTTTCGATACGGTATCGCAGCGATCGGTGGAGAATCTCGATCATATCGATATAGCCCAGTGCTCACAGCTTTTGAAAGACAGGGATCTGTTCGACAGTGCCGGAGGAAAGATCATAAAGACGTACGACAGGAACATAAAGAAACTTGAAAAGAAAGATCATGACGAAGACGTGATCCGCAACCTGAAACAGCGTAAAGAGCAGCTGGCCGGTTATACAGAAAACATGATCAACATTCAGTATCTGGAGAACTTCCTGAACTACTTTTATGATGAGACAGCGTATATATGGGATTATATGAACGATCCTGTGATATTCATCGACGACCCTGCCAGGATACTGGAGACACTTGAAGTACGTGAAAAGGAGATGGCTGATGATATCGAGGCTCTTGTTTCGGCGGGTCGCGGGGTCGGAGAGGATTTCAGGACTGTCTCGGGACAGGATGACTATTTCAGACTCTATGATATGGAGGGATATATTTTCACGCCGTTCACATCTACGATAAAGAATGCTCCGTTCCTCAGGGAGCTGGTGAATGTCAGCTGCAGATCCACGCCTGTATACAACAGCAGGCTCAACATGCTCAAGAGCGATCTTGAAGGATATATACGCAGAGGATATAACGTCACTGTGGTATGCAGTACAGATGAGCGTATTGAAGGCATGGAGGATTTCCTGTCGAGAGAGAAGCTCATCGGAAAGGTCCGTCTGAGAGAGGGCGTTATAACCGGCGGAATGGAATTCCCTGACCGTAAAGTCTGCTATATCTGGGAAGGCGATATCTTCGGCGGTTATCACAGGAGCAGGAAGAAGAAAAAGAAGAACCGCGGACAGCAGATAAAAAGCTTCACTGATGTCCAGAAGGGCGATTACGTCGTGCACGAGACTCACGGTATCGGGAAGTTCGTGGGGATAGAACAGCTTGTGGTACAGGGTGTGAAAAAAGACTACCTGAAGGTCAAGTATGCAGGAGAGGATTCCCTTTATATACCGGTGGATCAGCTGGGCATACTTGAAAAATATGTCGGCGGAGACGGGATCGCGCCTAAACTAAACAGACTTTCCGGCAATGAGTGGAAGGTGACCAAGGCAAAAGCGAAGGCAGCGGTAGATGACATGGCGGAGGATCTGATACGCGTATCGGCGGCGAGACTCAGCGAGAAAGGCCATGCATTTTCAAAGGATACCGAGTGGCAGCGCGAGTTCGAGGACAGTTTCCCTTATGCGGAAACAGACGACCAGCTCAGGTGCATCGAGGAGATAAAGAACGACATGGAGAGCGAAGTCCCTATGGACAGACTGCTTTGCGGTGATGTGGGCTTCGGCAAGACCGAGGTGGCTGCAAGAGCCATTTTCAAATGTGTTGCAGACGGCAAACAGGCAGCTGTGCTGGTGCCGACGACGCTTCTTGCAAGTCAGCATTACTACAACCTCAAAGACAGGTTCGAGAAATTTCCGTTCAAGGTGGAGATGCTGTCCAGGTTCAGAAATGCTTCCCAGCAGAAAAAAATACTGAAGGGACTTGAGGAAGGTACGATAGATTTCGTGATCGGCACCCACAGACTGCTGTCAAAGGATGTGAAGTTCAGGGATCTGGGACTTCTTGTAGTTGATGAGGAACAGAGATTCGGTGTCAAGCACAAGGAGCGGATCAAGCAGATAAGAGAGAATGTGGATGTGCTGACGCTGTCGGCGACTCCTATACCCAGGACGCTGCACATGTCGCTGTCAGGCATAAAGGATATGAGCACGATAGAAGAACCTCCGGAAGACAGGTATCCTGTACAGACCTATGTGATGGAGCAGGATGATTTCATGATACGCGATGCAGTGGAGAAAGAACTTTCCAGGGGAGGCCAGGTGTATGTCCTCTACAACAGGGTGGCCTCCATAGACCAGGTGGCGTCGGATATAGAGAGGCTGGTGCCTGAAGCATCGGTCGTAACAGGTCACGGCAAGATGAGTGAGAAACAGCTGGAAAACGTGATACTTGACTTCACGAACGGCGAATACAACGTGCTGGTCTCCACGACCATAATAGAATCCGGCATGGATATACCCAATGTCAATACCATGATCGTGCTGGATGCCGACAGATTCGGTCTGGCGCAGCTTTATCAGCTGCGGGGACGTGTCGGCAGATCCGGAAGGATGGCGTATGCATATCTGATGTATAAAAAAGATAAGAACCTCACCGAAATAGCAGAAAAGCGGCTGCGTGCGATAAAGGAATTCACCGAGTTCGGATCGGGCTTCAAGATAGCCATGAAGGATCTGGAGTTCAGAGGCGCGGGCAATCTTCTGGGTACGGAACAGTCGGGCCACATGCTCAATGTAGGCTATGAGCTTTACTGCAAGATGCTGGAGGAGGCGGTGAACCGTCTGAAGGGCAGGGAAACTATCCCTCAGGCTGAAGAAACAGCATTCAGTCTGCCGGTATCGGCGGTGATACCTGAACGGTATATAACAAACGAGGTGCTCAGGCTGCAGATGTACAAGAAGATCGCAATGGTGGCCAGCGATGAAGACGAAGCGGAGATGATCGATGAGCTGATAGACAGATTCGGAGACATACCGCGTGATACCATGAATCTGATAAAAATATCGAAGATAAGATCTATGGCCGGGATGCTGGGAGTAAGGGAGATACTGCAGCAGGGCTATAAGATAATCTTCAGGCTGTGGGAGAATGTGAAGCCGGATGCATCGGTAATGGCGGCCCTCGTGTCGGAGTACGGTGAGAGGCTGATGATAAACGGCGGGCGTGAACCGTATATAAGGCTTACGATAAACAGGGACGAACCCGTTGCAGCAATAGAAGGATTCCTCAAAACGGCTGTTTCAGAGAAAAAGATCAACTGATGAAAGGAGTATAGAAATGATAAAAACAGTGATAACTGCACCAAGAGGCCATATGGACAGCCTCATCGCAGAGGAAGCATGGAAGAACAAAGAGCTGAAGATCGTCGGATGTGTAGGTATGCCGGGCAGGGATTACATCGGAAAGGATATATGCCATGCAGTCAGCGGCATAAAGGAAGAGACCGGTGTGCTCGTATATGATGATATAGATGATATAATCGGAGAGTGTGACGTGGTCATAGATTTTTCCACGGTGGAACTTTCCATGAAAGTCCTGAAAAGCTGCATCAGAGCAGGCAAGGCATATATCTGCGGCACTACAGGGTTCAGTGATGAACAGACAGCGGAAATACTGGCTGCCGGAAGCCGCATACCGGTGCTCAAATCAGCTAATACATCATATGTTGTGACGGTGATGAGGAAGCTTCTGGGTGAAGCGGCAGCAATGCTGGGAGATAAGTGCACCATAGAGATAATCGATATGCACAGCGAAGGAAAGCTGGATGCTCCGAGCGGCACGGCTATCGAGCTGGCAGAAGAGATCGCGGAAAAGGCGCCGGACAAGACATACGACGATATCACTTTCCATTCTGTACGCGCAGGCAATACGCCGAGCTCCCATCGTGTCATATTCGGATGCATGGGGCAGAAGATGGAAATACTCCACGATGCCTACGACTGGAGATGCTATGCTCTCGGAGCATGTGACGCAGCGGTCTTCCTGGCAGGTAAAAAGCCCGGGGTATACACCATGGATGATGTGGTGAAATAACAGGTCAGACGGCTTTAACGGGCTGTCTGTGATGCAGTACGGCATATGATGAAAAATCGCCGCATCCCCTTGACTTTTCAACAGTCAGCATATAAAATGAACAAGTACGAAACTGAATATTCGGGCTGTGACGGAGACAGTAGCCCCGTGTAATATCCTTACAGAGAGACGCCTGTATGCTGAGAGGGCGCCGGTGAGACGGGAAGCGAAGATCACTCCTGAGCCGGACACTTTAAGAGAGACGGGATGACGGTCCCGTAACAAGGGTG
>CAJJPZ010000154.1 GCA_905193765.1 uncultured Eubacterium sp. | reverse complement strand
AAGTATCAACATGGCGGCAGCCTGGGATCTCCCATGCGTATATGTTATTGAAAACAACCTTTACGGTATATCAGTAGACATCCGTGACGTAACGAACACTCCGGATCTGGCAGTAAGAGCCAAAGCCTACGATATCCTGGGAGTAGTGGTAGATGGAATGGATGTAATCGCTGTTTACGAAGCTGCAGTCAAAGCAGTCAAGAGAGCAAGAGAAGGCAAGGGCCCGACTATCATCGAGTGCAAGACTTACAGATGGCAGGGACACCATGTAGGCGACCCGGCTACATACAGGAAGAGAAGAAGCGAGACAGAGAAGGAAGACTGGATGAAGAGATGCCCTGTTACGAACTTCAGAGCAGCTATGATCGAGTCAGGAAAAGTCAAGGAAGCAGATATCGAAGCTCTGGAAGAAAGAGTAGAAGCAGAGATACAGGCAGCAGTAAAATTCGCAGCAGACAGCCCTTATCCTGATCCATCTGAAGCTTTCACAGATGTATTTCAGCAGGGAACATTATAATCTATTCACGAAACGGAAAGGAGAACAATAACAATGGCAAAGAAAGAAATGACATATGCACAGGCTATATGCAATGCACTGGATCAGGAAATGGAAAGAGATGATAATATAGTACAGCTTGGAGAGGACATCGGTTTTATCGGAGGAAACTTCAAGTGTACAGCAGGTCTGCTGGAAAAATACGGCGATCTGAGAGTAAAGGATACTCCGATATCTGAACAGGGATTCGTAGGTATGGGCGTAGGTATGGCGCTCACAGGACTGAGACCTGTCATCGAGCTGATGTTCTCAGACTTCCTGCTAGTAGCCGGAGACCAGGTGTTCAACCAGATGACAAAGATCAGATACATGTCAGGCGGACAGTGCAATGTTCCTATGACTATCAGATGCCCTATCGGCGCAGGAAGATCTTCAGCTGCTCAGCATTCACAGTCGATCCAGGCAATGGCAGCACACTTCCCTGGAGCAAAGGTAGTACTTCCGTCAACAGCAACTGAAGCAGCAGGTCTGCTGAAGACTGCTATCAGAGATGACGACCCTGTAATCTTCCTTGAGCACAAGATGGTTTACAATACAAAATTCGAAGTTGAAGAAAATGTGGATCCTATCCCGTTCGGCAAGGCAAGGATAGCAAGAGAAGGTAAGGATATCACTATCGTGGCAACTTCATCGATGGTAATGAAGTCAGAGGAGGCTGCTGCAAAGCTGGCTAAGGAAGGCATCGAGTGTGAGATCATAGACCTCAGAACCTTAGTTCCTCTCGACAAGGAGACTGTCATCGAATCAGTAAAGAAAACAGGCAAGCTTATCGTGGCTGATGAAGATTATGAGAGATGCGGTGTAGGTGCAGAGATTGCAGCAGCGATCGCTGACGACGTGTTCTATTATCTGGACGCACCATGCGGAAGAGTAAACAATCCTAACGTACCGCTTCCGTTCAGTCCGGCTCTCGAGTTCCCTCTTATCCCGTCAGCTGACAAGGTATACGATAAAGTAAAGACATATTTCGAATAAGAAGAGAGGAGAGGTACAATGGCAGAAGTAATAATAATGCCTAAGCTCGGATTCAATATGAACGAAGGCAAACTGGTGCAGTGTTATAAAAACGAAGGCGACGAGATCGCAAAGGGTGAACCTCTTTTTTCGATAGAAACAGACAAGACAAACATGGATATAGAAGCGACTTCAGACGGAGTCGTGAAGAAACTTCTCATTGAAGAAGGGGATCAGATCCCTGTAACACTGCCTATCGCAGTAGTCGGAGCAGCTGACGAGGATGTATCTGCTGTCGTTGCAGATGCCAAAGCACAGCTGGAATCAGGCGGAGCAGCTCCTGCAGAGGAAAAAGAGGAAGCTCCGGCAGCGGCTCCTGCAGAAGAAAAAAAACCGACAGCAGTCCCTAAGGCAGAAGGCGGCAGACTGAAGATCACGCCGAGAGCAAGAAGAGTGGCTGCAGAGAACGATCTTTCCATAGAAGATCTGGCCATAACAGGTACAGGCTGGCAGGGCGGTATCTGCGAACAGGATATACTGGACTATCTGGAATCCAATAAGATAAAAGCAACACCTGTTGCAGCTGCAATGGCGAAGGCAGAAGGTATAGACCTTGCAGATATCACAGGAACAGGCGTGAACGGCAAGATCATGAAGGAAGACGTCGAAAAAGCTGTGGCAGCAGCTGCGAAAAAGGCAGAAGCAGCAGCTGAGGCAGCTGCAGATGAAGCTGAATTCACTGCTGACGGCAAGGAGATCCTGGAAAAGGTGCCTTATGCAGGCGTGAGAAAGGTCATCGGAGACAGACTGTCAGAGAGCAAATTCACTGCGCCTCATCTCTACTTTACACAGAAAGTAAACATGGAAGATGTCATCGCTCTGAGAAAGAAAGTGAATGCTGCACAGGACAAGAAGACGTCAGTTACAGACTTCATCGCAAGAGCAACAGTCATTGCACTGCAGAAGTATCCTGAGATGAATTCATCTCTCGTAGGTGATACGATAATCAAATACAGGAGTGTCAACCTCGGTATAGCAGTAGCATCGCCGACAGGTCTGATCGTTCCTAATATCAAGGATTCACAGAACCTCAGCGTCGTTGAGCTTTCAAAGGCGTCGACACCTCTCTTCGAGAAGGCAAGAGAAGGCAAGCTGGCTATAGATGAATATTCCGGCGGGACATTCACGATATCGAATCTGGGAATGTTCGGCATAGAGAACTTTACTGCTATCATCAATCCGCCTGAAGTAGGCATATTATCCATAAGCTCAACGAAGGACGAACCTTTTGTTGTGACTAAGGAAGACGGCAGCAAAGAGATACAGATCAAGCCGATGATGAACATCCAGCTCACAGTAGACCACAGGATCATAGACGGTCTGCTGGCTGCACAGTTCGTTACGGAGATCAAGAAATTACTGGAAAATCCTATTAGTTTATTGGTATAACTTATTGTATGAATCAAGCTTATGAATGTAGGGTTCTCCTTTTAAAAACTACAATAGTGACAAATCTGATGATGATATATTATAAAGTGCTACATAATTATAGCCGTACATTTGTAAGCTTGACTGATTACAAGCATCATGAAAGGAATCAGAAATGGCAGAAGTAATAATAATGCCTAAATTAGGCTTTAATATGAGTGAAGGTAAACTGGTCGAATGGTACAAGGCAGAGGGAGAAGAAGTGAAAAAGGGTGAGCCTCTGTTCTCTGTAGAAACGGATAAGACTAATATGGATATAGAAGCTACAGGGGACGGGGTCGTAAGAAAACTCTTCATTGAGGCGGGAGACCAGATCCCTGTAACGCTTCCTATCGCCATCGTGGGAGCTGCAGATGAGAACATCGATGATCTTATCGCAGAATCACTGGCGCAGCTCGGCGACAATGCAGGAGACGCAGTAGCGGCACCGGCAGCTGAAGCAGCACCTGCGGCTGAGGAGAAAGCAGCACCGGCAGGAAGCGGTCACGATTATGAGATCGCAGTGATCGGAGGCGGCCCTGGCGGATACGTGGCAGCGATCAAGGCAGCACAGATGGGTAAGAAGACAGTTATCATAGAAAAGGAAAACTTCGGAGGCACATGCCTGAACGTCGGCTGCATACCTACGAAAGCTCTCCTGAGAAGTGCTGAAGCGCTGAAGGAAGTAAAGGAAAGCAGCAATTTCGGAGTAGTAGATGTCGATACATCCAATGCAACACTTGATCTTGCAAAGGTACAGGAAAGAAAGAAGAAAGTGATCAGCCAGCTGGTAGGCGGAGTCCAGGGTCTGGTAAAAGGCAACGGAGCAGCTATAGAAAACGGCGAAGGCAAGCTGGTGGATGCACACACTATCGAAGTCAACGGCAAGAAGATAACAGCCGACAATATAATCATAGCTACAGGATCACAGGCAAAGAGCCTGCCGATCGAGATCTCAGCAGATGCAACAGTACTGACAAGTACTGAGATGCTTGACATAGATAAGGCTCCTGGATCGATGGTAGTCATCGGCGGCGGAGTAATAGGTATCGAGTTCGCATATTTCCTCGCTACTATCGGAGTGAAGGTAAGCGTAGTGGAATTCCTCGACAGGATCCTGCCTATGGTAGACGAAGAAATAACGACTCAGGTAACAGGTCATCTTCAGGATATGGGTATCAATATCTATACAAGTGCAAAGGTGACAGAGATAACAGCAGACAGCGTTAAATTCGAAAAAGACGGCAAGGTACAGGAACTTCCGGCTGAGCAGGTGCTCATGGCAGTAGGAAGAGGTCCGAGCCTTGATGGTATAGACACAGAATCTCTGGGAATAAAGACAGAGCGCGGAGCCATAGTTACAGACAATACACTGAAGACTTCAGTGAGCAATATCTACGCTATAGGCGACGTAAACGGCAAGGCTATGCTGGCACATACAGCATCGATGGAAGGTATCGTAGCTGTAGAGAACATCTGCGGCGAGAAGGCAGTCATGGATTATGACAAGATCCCGAGTGCGATATACATCCAGCCGGAAATAGCAAGTGTGGGACTTACAGAGAAACAGGCAGCAGAGAAATACGGCAAGATCAAAGTAGGCAAGTTCCCGCTCATGGCAAACGGCAAGGCCAAAGTTGCAGGCGAAGAAAGAGGTCTTGTAAAGGTAATAACAGAAGCGAAGTATGGAGAGATCGTAGGCGTACATATGTACTGCATCCATGCAACAGACATGATAGCAGAGGCTGTAGTGGCAATGAAGCTGGAGAGCACTGCTGAGGAAGTTGCGATGTCCATACATCCGCATCCGACCGTATCCGAAGTGATGCATGAAGCTATGCATGCGGTGGATGGAAGAGCAATACACTTTTAATTGATATAGGAAAGGTTATGCAGGAAAAATGAAGTGGTTTGTAAGTGAAAGTTTTGATGTTTTTTATAATCTGGCTCTTGAAGAGTACTTGTGCAGGACCGTGACCGATGATGACTGCTTCATTTTATGGACGAATGATGATTCTGTAGTCATTGGAAGGAATCAGAATATATTCGAAGAAGTAAATGTGGATGATGCAGCTGCAGACGGTATCAGTCTGGCAAGAAGAAACTCCGGTGGTGGTGCAGTCTTTCATGATAAAGGCAATATAAATTTCAGCATAATAAGTACATTCGATGAAAATGCCTTGAATAGTTACGATGAGTTTCTCGATCCCGTTATCGACATGCTGCATTCTCTGCATGTTCCTGCGACAAAGCGTAATAAGAGCGATATAGCCATACTGGATAATAAGATTTCTGGTAATGCTCAAATAATAAAAGGTGAACGTATAATCCATCATGGCACATTGCTCTTTGACGCTGACCTTAAGAAACTGAAGAAATATC
>CAJJPZ010000153.1 GCA_905193765.1 uncultured Eubacterium sp. | reverse complement strand
TGAATACAAAGTCAGCGTAAAGGCTGCAGCAGATGATACCAACATCTACATCAACAATGAGAGAACCGATGAGAGGACATTCGAAGGACTTCCTGACAAGGGCATCATCCGTGTGATCGTACAGGAAGGAAACTCAAATCCTGTTATATACTACATCCACACTTCAAAAGCAGGGGACAATGCAGCCGCAGACGTGGCATCGATGATCGCATCAGCGAAGGATGACAGCGATTTCCTGGCTGCGAAGAAAGCATATGATGCACTGTCAGATGCCGACAAGGAAAATGTCTTCAATGCAGACAAGCTGAACAGCGAGATCAGCAGGATCGATGTGAAAAATACTGTGGAAGCCATCGATGCCATCGGTACTGTGGATGCATCCAGCAAGGACAAGATCGATGCAGCAAGAGCAGCATATGACAAGCTTTCCGACAAGGAAAAGGATCAGGTGGACAACTATCAGAAGCTGGTGAACGCTGAAATGAAGTATGAGAACATGAAGCTCAAAGATGAGCTGGCAAAGACTAAGTTCGATGCAGTGAAGATCAAACTGTCATACAGCAAGGCCACATACAGCGGCAAGGCTAAGAAACCTGCAGTGAAGATCACTTACTATGGCAGGGCTCTTACAAAAGGAAAAGATTATGAGATCGCTTACAAAGACAATAAAAATGTCGGTAAAGCGAAGGTAACTGTTACAGGCAAAGGCAGCTATGCCGGCACGAAGGTGAAGACATTCAGGATCGTACCTGAGGGCACATCGATATCCAAAGTGACAAAGGGCAAGAAACAGTTCACTGTAAAGTGGAAGAAACAGAGCACGCAGACAACAGGATATCAGATCAGATACTCCACCAGCAGCAAATTCAGCAAGGCTAAGACAGTAACAGTGAAGAAGAACACTACTGCATCAAAAGTCGTGAAGAAGCTCAAAGCAAACAAGAAATACTATGTCAAGGTAAGGACATACAAGAAGATCGGAAACAGTACATACTATTCCACATGGTCCTCCAGTAAGACAGTGAAAACAAAATAACTGAACAGCTTTCAGTCCTCCCGGAGATGTATTTCTCCGGGAGGATGGAAAGTCTTTAAAAAAAGTAAAAAATCAGAGACAAAAACACGGGGAAACGATAGAAGAGAGAAAACAGGAAACAGGGAAAGATATCTGCATAAAGGAAAAGGATGATAAAAGGATGAAAAGGAGGAGACTATGAGAAGAAGAAACAGAAGGATACCTGCTGTTCTTGCCATCGTGATGGCTGTTCTGATGATGTTCGCATCATGCGGCAGCAGCGGCAGCGATGCAGGAGCCATGCGGGACAAAACTGCAAAGGCACTTTACAGCCAGGTACAGGAAGCACAGACAGGAGCCGTAGGCGGCGACTGGACGGTGATCGCTCTGTCGAAGAGCGGCGTCGAAACTGAAAAAGACTATTACGACAGATACTACGACAGCGTCTGCGACTATGTGAGCAGCGTGAAAGGGGATCTGTCTTCAACAAAATATACGGAATACGCCAGACTGAGCATAGCCCTCAGCTGCATAGGCAGGGACCCGGAGGATACAGCCGGATACGATCTGATGAAACCTGCGAAGGATCTTGATTTCGTAAAAAAACAGGGGATCAACGGCCCGGTATTCGCTCTGATCGCAGCGAACATGAACGGCTATGAGCCGGTGCTGGACAAGGCGGACAAGTACATCGACTATATACTGAGCCAGGAGATCTCAGGCGGCGGTTTTTCGCTGGAAGGGCCGAAAGGCAGCCCGTATATAGATATAACAGCGATGACAGTACAGGCACTGTCATATTATAAAGATGATGCAAAGGTGAAAAAGGTCATCGACAGAGCTGTAGACGTTATGGCTGATCTGCAGCAGGAGGACGGCGGATATGACAGTTCGGAAAGCATATCCCAGACCATCATAGCCCTCACGGCGGCGGGAGTAGATCCGATGACAGACGAACGTTTCATAACGGACGACAAGACCCTGCTGGATGCCCTGGCCGGATACATGACAGACGGCGATATGTTCGCCCATGAGGAAGGTTCAGACAGCGACATTATGGCAACGGAACAGGCGCTCTGTGCACTGGACTCTCTGGTCCTGGCAGAAGAAGGACAGATGCTGTATGAAGCTGCGGGGAACTAAGCGTCATCTGATTTTTGCTCTTGTGATGGTTCTCATATTGTCAGGGATAACCTGGGCTGCATTCTCACAGCAGCGTTCGGAACCGGAAAACAGGACCGGGCAGAAGACCGACAGCTCCCTGATGCTGACGGCGGAAGGGAACAGCCTCAAGGTTTCCGAGAAAGTCAAAGACAATATAAAGAAAGAAAACAAGACAAAGAAAGACGACAAGAAGAACAAAGATAATAAGAAAGAAGGAAAGACAGACAGCCGCAAGTCCGACGGGAAAGGGCGGAAGAACAAGGGAAAGACAGACGTAGTATATTTCACTACCACCATAAAGGATGGTGAAACGGTAACTAAAAAAGACTACAGCTTTTCCATAAAACACAAGATATCCTCCCTGACCCCGAAGAAGACGCTGATATACGTGAACGGGAAACTGACCGACAGCATCAGCGACGCCAGGACGGACTTCACGATGCTCCTCAGCGAAGGAGAAAATTCCGTCAGGGTGCAGGTGGTCTACGAGACCCGCAGCGGTCAGGAGATATCGCCATACAAGAATTACACGATAAATGTGGATACGCGTCACCTTGTGATAACCACATCACTGAAAGACGGCATGAAAGTCGAGTCGGCGTATCTCGGATTCACCGCATCGGCAGCATTCGGAGAGGATGACGTGGACGTCATCGTGGAATACGGCGGCAGGGAACTTTCCAGAGTAGACGGATCCTACGAAGCTGAGCTTGAGAAAGGCGAGAACATCTTCACCATATCAGCGGAGTACGACTCGGATCACAAGCTCAGAGACGAATACAGGATATACTATCAGCCTCCGAAGGGGCTGCATATAGAGACGGATCTGAAGGATCAGACCGTCAAAGCCGTGGATCCTGACTTCACCTTCAGAGCCGAAGCCGTGGGCGGCGGTGCGAAGACAGAGTTCACCGTTTCCATGAATAATAAGATAATAAAGGGCGAAAACGGCGTATATGATGTGAAGCTGGTGCCGCAGGGCGAGAAGGCGTACAACACCATCAGGCTCAAGGCCAGTGATGGCAAGGAAGAGGACTCGGCGACTTTCAAGATAAAGTACATACCTCTGGCAACGCCTGAGACTGAACCGTCCATCACCCACATAAACATCAGCGACGGACAGACTGTCAAAAAGAAGAACCCTTATACCCTGGAGCTTGCAGCGAAGGACTATAAAGGAAAGAAGATATACTACGACGGCATGGATGTCTACCTCAACGGCAGACACCAGATCGTCAGGGACACGAACCCGTATGTGACATACAAGCTGAACTTCAGCGAAGGCAAGAACATCGTGAGGATCATCATAACCGATGATGACGGCAGAGTGAAGGAATTCAGCTATACCGTGAACTATGTCAAGCCCGATGACAACGAAAAGATCGGCACGGTCACGGTGAGTATGGACGCCAATGTACTGGGACTGGGTAGCATGATATCAGGAGCCACGACAGATCTGCTGGCAGGAGATAATGCGGCGAAGGTCATCGTGAGAGTCCTGGAATCAAAGGGCTTCGGATGTATAAGCTCCGGCAGCACCGATCAGGGATTCTATCTCAGCGCCATAAGCAGGAGCGGTATCGGAAGGACGGAACATATACCGGAAGCTCTCAAGGACGAGATAGATGATCACGGCATAACCTGGCAGGGAAGCCGCGATGAGCCGGAGAGATCCATGAACAGCCTGGGAGAGAAAGACTACACCCAGGGATCAGGCTGGATCATACTGGTGGACGGCAGGTTCATATCGGAGAGTGCATCAGCTGTGGATCTTCACGACGGATCCATAGTCAAGGTGAGATACACTCTGGCATACGGAATGGATATAGGAGGAACATATCAGGGAAGCACTTTCAGCAAGACTTACTGATATGAGGATGAACAGGAGATATAAACTGATGCGGGAAGAAGTAATGCAGGTACTGAATGAGGTCAGGAAAGTCATCATAGGCAAGGATCTCATCATAGCGAAGGTGTTCATGGCCGTGCTTTCAAAGGGCCATGTGCTGCTGGAGGACGTGCCGGGAGTGGGAAAGACCACGCTGGCACTGGCGTTCAGCAAGACACTGGGACTGGACTACAAGAGAGTCCAGTTCACAGCTGACAGCGTACCATCGGATATAACAGGTTTCTCTGTATACGAGAAACATACAGGCCAGTTCGTTTACAAGCCGGGAGCAGCGATGACGAACCTGCTGCTGGCAGACGAGATCAACAGGACCTCCAGCAAGACCCAGTCGGCACTGCTGGAGGTGATGGAGGAACGCCAGACCACAGTGGACGGTGTTACAAGAAAACTCCCGGAACCTTTCATCGTGCTGGCAACACAGAATCCCATAGGTTCGGCAGGAACACAGATGCTGCCGGATTCACAGATGGACAGATTCATGATAAAGCTGGGGATGGGATATCCGGACCTCAAAAGCCAGATAAACATATTAAAGGACAGGCACCGCAGGAACCCGCTGGATGAGATAAACATGATAACCGACAGGGAGCAGCTGATAAAGATGCAGGAGGCAGCCGATGCGGTGTATATCGCTGACTCTGTATATGAATACATAGCCAGGCTTGCAGACGCTACAAGAAGGAATGAAATGATACAGCTGGGTATAAGTCCCCGCGGAACGCTGGCCCTGTGCAGGATGGCCAAGGCATACGCCTTCGTCACAGGAAGGACCTTCGTGATACCTGAGGATGTCAGCGCAGTCTTCAATGACGTATGCGGTCACAGGATAATAGTGAGCCCGAAGGCGAAAATCGCAGAACGGAAGGCAGAAGACATACTGGCAGATATACTCAGGACGGAGCCGGTGCCTCAGATAAGACAGGAAAATGCAACCGGCGCCGAAGGTAAGAAGAGATGAAGAGCAGCAGGATAGTATGGGCTGTGAGCCTGATACTGCTTCTGGCAAACTATATATTTTCAGAGGTATACAGCGGTCTGTGGCTGCTGGCAGCTGCTCTGGTGATACCGCTCATATCGGTGATATACACTGCTGTGTTCTGCAGGAGCATAGCAGCGGAGATAACCATGTCTCAGGTATGTCGCAAGGATGAAGAGATGGAGGGCACTCTGACCGTGAGCAGCAGAGGGATGCTGCCGGTATTCAGGGCAGATATCTGCATATCTGTCAGGAACATATTGACGGGACAGGAGCAGGAGCTGACTTTTTCGACGGCGCTG
>CAJJPZ010000152.1 GCA_905193765.1 uncultured Eubacterium sp. | reverse complement strand
TACGAGATGCCTGGAGGACAGTATTCGAACCTGAAATCACAGGTAGAAAGCTTCGGCCTCGGTCACAAGTTCCAGGAAGTAAAGGAAATGTACAAGGCAGTGAACGAGATGCTTGGTGATATCGTCAAGGTAACGCCGTCATCGAAGGCTGTGGGAGACATGGCGATCTTCATGGTACAGAACGACCTGACTCCGGAGAATATATACGAGAAGGCGAAGGACATCGATTTCCCTGACTCGATAGTTTCGTACTTCGAGGGAATGATGGGTCAGCCTGAGGGTGGTTTCCCTGAAAAGCTCCAGAAGCTGGTGCTCCACGGCAAGGAACCGATAACATGCCGTCCGGGAGAACTGTTGCCTGACGAAGACTTCGACGAAATCAGCAGGATGCTCAGAGAGAAATACGACCTTGAAGGGAACGACAAGGAAGTTCTCAGTTATGCACTTTATCCGAAAGTATTCGAAGACTACCTCAAGAGTCTCAAGACAGAAGGAAACTTCAGACTCATGGGCAGCGATATATTCTTCCATGGTCTTTCCGAAGGCGAGACTTGTGAGATCAAGATCGCAGAAGGTAAGGAACTCGTGGTACGTCTGGCAGATGCAAGAGAAACTGATGAAGAAGGCTTCAGAAACGTTGTATTCGAAGTCAACGGCAACAGAAGCGCTGTCAAGATCAAGGATCAGGCGGCAACTATAGCTGCAACAGCATCACAGATCGTATACGCCGATGCAGAGGATCCGTCAGAGATCGGAGCCAATATACCGGGCAATATCATCAAGGTGCTGATCAATGAGGGCGACGAGGTCGAAGAAAAGCAGCCTATCGCAGTCATCGAAGCAATGAAGATGGAGACGAATATCCTGGCGCCGGTAAAAGGTGTTGTAGATAAGATCTACATCAAGGAGGGCCAGCAGGTCAAGGCAGGAGAACTGATCGCGAAACTCAAGTAAATAACAGCCGTATATCGGAAACAGTATGAAAATAACCTCGCATAAGTATGATGGTTTGAGCAGAAACTAATATCAAAAATATGCGAGGTTTTTTATTATGGAAAAATACACTGAACTGCTGTCTGAGATCAAGTCACAGATACCGGTGGGGGAGAGCTTTGATCTGCTGGAGCGAAAGCTGGAGATCGCCGGACGTGACGCGGAGATGTTTTTTGTAGACGGTCTCGTGGACGGCAGTATGATGCAGAGAGTGCTGTTCAGTCTTTTTTCACTGAAGACAGAGCAGCTGGAAACTGCTGAGACCATGGAGCAGTTCCTTCAGTCGAACCTGCCGTTCCTGGATGCGATGATAACGAGGGATGTGGATCAGGCGATCAAGTACCTGTATTCGGGACTGGTGCCGCTGCTGATATCAGGATATGACGGGATCATCATCATAGACTGCAGATCGTATCCGCTCAGGAGCGTGCAGGAACCGTCAAAGGAACAGAGCCTTCGCGGAGCCAAAGACGGTTTCGTGGAGTCCATGATGACGAATATAGCACTGATAAGGCGGCGTATCAGAGACAACGATCTCATATTCAAGGTGTACAATATAGGTGAGATGACGAAGTCGGATACATCCATGGTATATATGAAGGGCAAAGCCGACAGCAGCATGGTGGAGAAGCTGGACAGGTGCTTGAGATTGCTGCGCATCGAAGGTCTGACTGTGACAGAGCAGAGTCTGGTGGAAGCGCTGCTGGGCAGGAAACGGGGGCTGTTCAATCCGTTTCCCAAGGTAAGATACACACAGCGCCCTGATGTAATCGCTGCACATGTGGAGGAGGGAAAGATCGCTGTGATCGTGGACAACACACCTACCGTCATACTGATCCCCGCCGGAATATTCGATTTCCTTCAGGACATAGACGATTATTACTTCCCAGTGATGATCGGCAACTATTTCAGGGCGCTCAGGATAACCAACATGATCGTCATCCTGTTCGCGACGCCGGTATATCTGCTGTTCGCAGAGGGAACGATACCCACCTACGAGGGACTGCGGTTCTTCATCACAGAGGAGGAATTCGCCATAAGTATATTCTGGCAGTTCATACTTCTGGAAATAGCGGTTGACGGTCTCAAGCTGGCGTCCCTGAACACTCCTGAATCACTGGGGATGTCGCTGTCTGTGATAGGAGCCCTGGTGCTGGGCGAGTTCTCGGTATCATCGGGGTGGTTCGTCCCCCAGACGATCCTGTGCATGGCTGTCGTGGCCCTTGCCAGCTTCATACAGCCCAGCATGGAGCTGGGATACGCCATCAAATTCGTGAGGATACTGATGCTCATCGGAGCACACTGTTTCGGATGGCCCGGGATGGCGGCGGCGTTTGTCCTGTCAGTGGCTGTCATGGCAGGTACAAGGACCATCGTAGGGACTTCATACCTTTATCCGCTGGTACCCTTTGACGGTAAAAAATTAAAACGCCTTGTTTTCAGAACCAAAAAGTAACGTTCATCATATGATAACCTAGCAGTAATTCTGAAAGGTGGGAGAAAGGCAATGGACACGAGAGAGCTTTTTGCAAGGCTGATACAGTGTGAAGCAGGCGGCGAAGGGCAGGCGGGCATGAGGGCAGTGGCAACAGTCATTATGAACCGCACGAATATAGCATACGGGGAGTTTGCAAGAGTCAGCGACGGCGGTAATGTGAGGAACATCATAGAACAGAAAAATCAGTTCACATGCATGAAGACTACTGTAGGAGGCAGATACAATCCGCAGAACGTATACAACATGGATCCCGAAGAGGAGCATTACGAGATCGTCGACTGGGCGCTGTCCGGAGGGATACTCAACGGTGTGGACAATTCGCTGTTTTTCTATAATCCGTACAGCAGCAGATGTGCGACATATTTCCCTTCCAATGTAGGCGTGATCCATAACAGGATAGGAGGTCATTGCTTTTATATCCCTACTTCCTATTATGCGCAAACATAAAACAGAGAGGTGAATATATGGCTGGTGAACAGAATGACAGCATGATCTATATAGACAGGGATCAGATGACTTCGATGCTCTCGGACAATGAGCTGACTAAATCACAGCAGCAGAAAGTGGATGATATGATAGAGGATATGAACTCATCCACTGACGATGGTATTATCGGAGGTATCGCAGACAGTTCAGGGATGTATCCGGTGGTGCTTCCGAGCAATCCAACATTCAGCGTGCCGCCGAATCCGCTTCTGCCGCCGGAGTACAGTGAGGTGCTGGACTACAATTCCATACAGTACATGAACGGGATCCTCAGGACTCAGATCGGCAGATATGTCAGGATAAAATATTCCATGGGCACGAATGGGATCGAGGAGTATGACGGCTTCCTTATAGGCGTAGGGATAAATTACGTGGTGCTGCAGTATTATCTCAACAACAACGTACAGATAATAGACTTCTACGGCATCAAGAGTCTGACAGTGTTCTATGAAGAACTGGTGAGACCTGTATATGCTTCAAGTACTTCAGGCACAAATCAGACAGATACACAGGGCAGCATGCAGATGGCTGCGGAATAAAAGACAGTGTATGCAGGACAGATACATGCATACAGTAAAAAAGGACTCCCGGGAGAGAGCAGCCTGTTACGTGCTGCGCTTTCCCCAGCGGAGTCCTTCCTGCGTTATCGCTGATATCTGTTTTAGTAGTGTATCACTACAGGCATGCCTATCTCGGCCTGTCTGTAAAGTGACGGCATCTTTTTAGGCGGCATGTTTATGCAGCCGTGGCTGCCGCTGCTGACCCATATATTACCGCCGAATTTGCTGCGCCAGTCTGCGTCGTGGAATCCCTGTCCGGTCCATGTCACGCCGAGCCAGTATTTGACGGGACTTTCATACTGAGTACCGTCACCGTTGTCACCTTTGAGAACGACGTCACGTACCTGGTTTATGATATAGTAGGTACCTATATCGGTGGTGGTGCCTGTGGCCTTGCAGCCTGTCACGCATTTTGACGAGAATACACGCTTGCCGTCCTTGAACATGTTGACCATCTGCTCGGTGACGTCCACATCTATGTAAGTATCACCGATATCGTTGCTGTATTCACCGTAGCCAGCTACATAGTACACAGGTTTTCGCGATACATCCTTGTGTGATTTGATGTTCCTGATCAGCTTTGCTGTTTCGTCCTGCTGGGCGATCTCCCAACCGTATGTGCCACCGGTGCTGTGGATCTTCTTACCGGTGAGGGAAGTGAAATCATGGTCTATACCAACATTGTCATACTTTTCAGCAAGTCCGGCCACATACTCTCTGACAGCATCTTCATCGGGATCTCCGGAGAGATCGTCCTTCATCAGTTCACTGAGCTGCTTCGCGGAGATGGTGAAAGTCTCCTTCCCCAGCTTGTATGTGATCTTCTGCGACAGATATTTTTTGCAGAACTCCTGATATTCCAGCAGTGATTCGCTCTCTGAGGTTATCTTCGGAGCTGAATAATAGTTCCTGGCATCATACTCCAGTTTCATATTGCCGGTCTCTATATGATGCAGCAGATCCTTGAAGAACTTGTTCTCATCGGGCTTGCTGCCGTAGACTTCCTTCACTATGGGAAATTCGGGATCGGACAGATCCACATATGCATTCTTGCTTTTGGTGACGTCAGGCGGATTCAGGAAATCGGACTTTGCGACTTCCCTGCGGAACCTGCTGCTGCTGTCTTCTATCTTCATCGGGATATCCACGGACATCGGTATATGGAAATAGTGGTTCAGAGCTGCTTTGACGAGGTTGTCGTGCTTCAGCGTTTCTAAACGATCCGTTATATCATAACTGCATCCGAAACGGGTGAAGTCGGCAAGCTTTTCGTTGAGCGAGCCTGTCACTATGATATGGCGCAAATTCCATTTTTTCGTGAGCTGCCCGGCGGCTTCGTCATAGGTCATTCCCGAGCAGTCGTATCCGTTTATCTTTGTTTTTTCAGGTACGGTGCTGCTGGTGTAGTCGTCTGATTTCGAATATGCGAATGTAGCTATAGCCGTTACTGCTGCGATTATTACTGCGACTGCAAAAAGTGTTTTAAAAAATTTTCTCATGATTACTCCTTTTAACATTTTATATTTTACTTTAAAATTTATAATTATAAAAGAGAAAAAATGATTTTTATGATAAAATATTGGTATGTTTTAAGAAGCGGCAACAGAGAGGTTCAGACAATGGCATTTACACATTTACATGTCCATACAGAATACAGTCTTCTGGACGGCGCGGCGCGGATCGGAGACCTTGTAGCAAGGGCGAAGGAGCTGGGGTTCGAATCCCTGGCCATCACCGATCACGGCGTGATGTTCGGAGTCATAGATTTTTACAGAGAATGCAGGAAAAACGGGATAAAGCCGGTGATAGGCTGCGAGGTGTATACGGCAGCCCGGACTT
>CAJJPZ010000151.1 GCA_905193765.1 uncultured Eubacterium sp. | reverse complement strand
CAAACCTATAGATATCGCACTGTTCTCAGCAGGCGGCAGCACAAGTGAGAAGTTCGCACCTATCGCAGCAGCTCACGGAGTTATCGTTGTTGACAACAGCAGTCAGTGGAGAATGGACGAGAATGTTCCTCTCGTAGTTCCTGAAGTAAACCCTCAGGACATCGAATGGAACAAGGGCATAATCGCAAATCCTAACTGTTCTACTATACAGGCCATGGTGGCACTGAAGCCGCTTCAGGATAAATACGGCATCAAGAGAGTAGTTTACTCGACATACCAGGCTGTATCAGGTTCAGGCGTCAAGGGTATCAACGATCTGAAGAACGGCCTTGCAGGACATGATGAAAATCTTCAGGCATATGCTCACCCTATTGCAGGCAACTGTCTGCCGCATATCGATGTATTCACCGATAACGGATATACCAAGGAAGAGATGAAGATGATCAACGAAACTCACAAGATCCTTGGTGATGATGATATCAGAGTAACAGCAACAACAGTAAGGGTACCTGTTTTCGATTCTCACAGTGAGTCCATCAACATCGAGCTTGAAAAACCGTTCGAACTGGAAGACGTTGTTGAACTCTTCAAGAACTCACCGGGAATCATCGTTCAGGATGATGTGGAACACAATGTGTATCCGCTGGCAAGAGATGCCGCAGGTACAGACGAAGTATATATCGGACGTATCAGAAGAGACTTCTCTGTAGACAACGGTCTTAATATATGGGTAGTTGCCGACAATATCAGAAAGGGTGCGGCAACCAATGCGATCCAGATCGCAGAACAGCTCCTCAAGGAGATGGATGACTGATCCGGTCATTATACAGTGACAGAAAACAAGTGTCGTCAGTTGATATGACTGACGACATTTTTTTCGTTTGATTAACCATATGATTGTGATATAATTTATTATGTATGAATAAAAGGCAGGGAGGATTTTTTTATGACATATTTTCAAGCAGTGATTCTGGGACTGGCACAGGGACTTTCGGAGTTTCTTCCAATAAGCAGTTCAGGGCATCTCGCTCTGCTCCAGTATTTCTTCGGCGTGAATGCTGAGAATGTACTGCCCTTCGCAGTGCTGCTGCATGTAGGAACACTGGTATCCGTTTTTATTGTATACTGGAAAGATATAATCGAGCTTGTGAAGGAACTTGGAGCTGTCATAGTCGATATATGCTCGGGAAGAGGACTTAGAGTGAATGCCAATCCCACAAGAAAGCTTGGGTTCATGATAATCATTGCAACGATACCTACAGCAGTTATTGGTCTGCTCTTCAATGACTTGTTCGCTGCCCTTTACAATTCTCTTATCGCAATAGGTGTGGGGCTGCTTGTAACAGGTACAATACTCACTATCGCCGAGAGGATGGGCAGGAACAATAAAACCATAAAGGAGATGAAGTTCAGATATGCATTTTTTGTAGGACTCATGCAGGGCGTAGCGATATGTCCGGGAGTCTCAAGATCAGGTTCGACACTGTTCGGCGGACTGATCTCGGGTCTGAACAAAGAATTTGCCGTTAAATTCGCATTCCTGATATCGATACCATCGATACTCGGATCGGTGATAGTGGAAGCTCCTGACGCATTCAGTGCAGGCATTAGCCTTGATCTCATAGGACCCGTACTTGCCGGTGTTATAGTATCTGCCATCTCCGGACTGTTTGCAATAAAGGCCATGATAAAGCTGGTATCAAACCGCAAACTCATCGGGTTCTCGATATACACGTGGGCAGTCGGTATCGCGGTTATCGTCTATGGTATATTCTTTGTGGGATTACCGACTGTGTAAGTCTGCCGGCAGGGAAGAGGTCGAATGATGGCACAACAAAGGAAGAAGCCGGGCAGACCGTCCGGAAGCAGAAACAATTCAAAAACGGGATCATCAAGGAAGACCGCATCAACACGGAAAAGCAGGGCGGACAGCTATGAACGTGCGGAGATCAACAGCCGTGTCAGAGATGAGATAGTTGCAGTGCTGATAATAGCTGCCGGAGTTTTCCTGGTAGTGGCATTCCAGACGGAGGCAGCAGGAACTTTCGGCAATGCGCTTTCTGATTTTTTCAAGGGGTGTTTCGGATTTGCAGCATATATACTGCCGTATTATTTTATAATATACGGGATCATGCTCTTCGCAAGACAGACGATACATGTAGGCATGAAATCGGTGGTGCTGCTTCTGGTGATATTCCTGATGATATCACTGATGAATGCAGGACGGTTCATAGTGCCTGCCGACGTCAGATCGGACCTGGGCAGTGTGAGCGCGCATTATGTCAGCGGGATGCATCTTGAAAGCGGGGGTGTGTTCGGCATGATGGCCGGAGGCGGGATAGTACGCCTTATGGGCCTTCCGGGACTTTACATAGTGACAGTAGTTGCAGTGTTCATATGCCTGATGCTGCTTATGAACACGCCTGTTTCAAGATTCCTGGAGGAAGCGAGGATAAGGAAGGAGCGCCGTGCTGCAGCTCATGAAGAGAAGCTCAGAGAAAAAGAACGCCTGAAGGAAGAACGTCTCAGACAGATGGAGATGGAAATGACACTGGGCAGCTTCGATGCGAAAAGACCTGCGCAAAGGGATCAGGTGACAGGAGGCCAGCGCAGGATACTCGACTACATAAGCAGCGAGAGCTTCAGGGATGACAGCGTTACGAACAGCGTACCGGAAGCTGGCGATGCGTCGCAATATGCTGAGGATGAAGAGGTGCTCGATTTCACGCTTGGAGAAGATCCGCCTTCGAAGAAAAAGCGGGGAAGGAAAACGAAAGTGCAGGAAGCGCCTGCAGATGACAGGACAGGTGATATCTCAGGTACAGGCGACGATATTCAGACGGAAATGTTCCCAGCTGAGGAAGATGTCCGCAGGGAACCTGTCATAGTGGGGGGATATGTACCTAAGAAGGCTGAAGAAAAGCTTACCAGCTCCGAAGCGGCAAAGAGCATGCTCCGGGAAGATGATTTCAATGTGACTGTATCGTCAGCCGAGAAATACGTGTTCCCGTCAGTGGATCTTCTGAATGCTAAAAAGTCCGACAGCAGCGGCATGGATAACGAAAATACGCTACGTGCCAAAGCCATGAAGCTGGAGGATACGCTTCACAGCTTCAATATAGATGCTCAGGTCACGAATGTTACCCAGGGACCTGCAGTCACACGATATGAAGTGCATCCTAACAGCGGCGTCAAGGTCAAGGGGATCAAGAACCTTGCAGACGATATAGCGCTGAATATGGAGGCCAAGAGCATCAGGATCGAGGCGCCGATACCGGGCAAACCGGCTGTCGGCATAGAGATAGAAAACGACAGAGTGAACATGGTCACCATAAGGGAGATAATCGATTCAGCAACATTCAGAAAAGCGGAATCGAAGATCAGCTTTGCGGTGGGCAAGGATATAGCAGGCAACGCCATCGTCGGAGATCTCAAATCCATGCCTCACCTTCTGATCGCAGGTTCCACAGGCTCCGGAAAGAGTGTATGCATCAACAGCATAATAACCAGCATACTCTATAAGGCCAGGCCTGATGAAGTAAAACTGGTGCTCATCGACCCTAAGGTGGTGGAACTTGCGAATTATAACGGCATACCGCATCTGCTGATACCTGTGGTGACCGAACCTTCCAAAGCGGCGGCAGCTCTTAACTGGGCTGTTGCGGAGATGGACGAGCGCTACAGGAAATTCGCTGCAGAAAAGGCGAGAGCGCTTTCAAGCTACAACCGTATAGTAAAGGAACGTGGTGAAGAAGATCTGGTGATGCCTCAGGTAGTTATAATAATAGACGAGCTGGCGGATCTGATGATGGCTGCGCCGTCACAGGTGGAGGAATCCATATGCAGACTTGCACAGAAGGCCAGGGCTGCCGGCATGCATCTGATAGTCGCTACCCAGAGACCGTCAGTGGACGTCATAACAGGCGTCATCAAAGCCAATATCCCGTCGAGGATAGCCTTCGCGGTATCGTCCCAGTTCGACTCAAGGACCATACTGGATATGCAGGGGGCCGAGAAGCTTGTGGGGAAAGGCGATATGCTGTATCATCCACTGGGAAGCGGCAAACCTGTCAGGGTACAGGGAACATTCATCTCCGACGAGGAAGTACAGAATGTCATAGATTTTGTCAGAGACCAGGTGGAGGATACGGAGTATTCCGAGAACGTGATGGATACGATAGAACGCGCCAATATGACGCCGGCCGAGAAGCACGACAGGGATCTGGAGGACGAGCTGCTTCCTGACGCCATAGAACTCGTGGTGGAAGCGCGGCAGGCGTCCGTATCGATGCTGCAGCGCAGGTTCAGGATAGGATACAACCGCGCGGCGAGGATAATAGATATGATGGAAGACAGGCAGATAATAGGACCGTCAGACGGCAGCAGGCCGAGACAGGTACTGATATCTGAAGAAGAGCTGTCGGATATGAAAGAAAAAACAGAGGATATTGAAGAGTAATGAAACTATTTATTGAAACACTGGGATGCCCGAAGAATTTCAATGATTCAGAAGGCATCGGCGGGATATGGAAAAAGGCCGGGATGACCGTGACAGGAGAGCTGGATCAGGCTGACGCCATCCTTGTCAATACATGCGGGTTCATCAACGACGCCAAGAAGGAATCCATAGACAGGATATTCGATATGGCGAGATTCATAGAGGATAAGCAGACAGAGTCAGGCAGCAGGCCGCTGCTGATAGTCACCGGATGCCTTTCAGAGAGATACGGCAGCGATCTCTTTGATGAAATGCCTGAGGTGGACATTTTCCTCGGGGTCAATGACTACGAGAAACTGCCTGATATAGTCAGGAACCTGAAAAAAGGAGAAAGGAAACAGGTGTTCAGCTGTGAACCTGCTGTCTTTGAGGAGTTTTCAGCGAGAAATATAGGCGATGATCCTTACTCCATGACGATCAGGATAGCTGAAGGCTGCAACAACTGCTGCGCATACTGTGTGATACCGCAGATACGCGGCAGGTACAGGAGCAGACCGATGGAGAACATAATCCGTGAGGCAGGGCAGCTGGCGGAAAGGGGATGTCGCGAGCTGATGCTGATAGCACAGGATGTCACTGAGTACGGCAGAGATCTTTACGGCAGTCTGAAACTGCCTGAACTTCTCAGGAAACTCTGCAGGACAGAAGGGATAGAGTGGATAAGGCTGATGTACTGCTACGAGGACAAGATAACCGATGAACTGATAGAAGTCATGGCGTCAGAAGAGAAGATCTGTCACTATATCGACATACCGCTGCAGCACTGCTCGGACAGCGTGCTCAGCGCCATGAACAGACATTCGACAAACAGCAGCATCAGAGATACGATAAAACGTCTGAGAGATGCGATACCGGACATCCATATCAGGACGACGCTGATAACAGG
>CAJJPZ010000150.1 GCA_905193765.1 uncultured Eubacterium sp. | reverse complement strand
AACACTGTGTGCAGGCGGCGGAATGGGAACAGCAGTAGTCATCGAAGTACTGTAGATAACGTAAAAGGACATTATGATAAGGAGCAGAAAATGAGTTGTAGAGTAACAAAATGGGTACCTATGGATCAGGTACATGAAGCATATAAAGCAAAACTTGTGACAGCAGCAGAGGCTGTAAAAAATATAAAATCAGGAGATTATATCCATCTTGGACTGTTTTCAGGCGTTGTAGTGGATCTTGAAGCTGCACTGTCAGACAGAGCTGATGAACTGGAAGATGTGACTATCTGTACAACAATGTGGAGTTATGCGGAGAAACCTAAGACGCTCCAAGTGGACCCTGAATCTAAACATTTCAGATATTCAAGCAGTCATTTCACAGGCACAGAGAGAAAGTGTAATAAGGAAGGCAACTGCTGGTTCCTTCCTGTACAGTTCCGTGAGAATACGAAGTTTTACGAGGAATGCAGACCTGAATTCGCAGCAGCAATGCTTCAGGTAGCGCCTATGGACGATTCCGGAAACTTCAATATGGGTCCGCAGATTGCAGAGTACTGGGGCGTATTGAGGAATGCGGAAAAGATAATTGTCGAAGTGAACAAGAATATCCCCATTACACATGGTAACGAGAACTGCATAAATATAAGTCAGGTGGATTACGTTGTAGAAGGAAGCAATACTCCATTACCTACAATCAATGCAAAAGAGGCCAATGAAGTCGAGATGAAGATGGCAGAGCATATAGTAAAGCTTATCGAAAGTGGAAGCACTCTGCAGCTTGGCACAGGTGGGTTCCCTAATTATGTTGGAAAGCTCATTGCAGAATCAGATATAGATGATCTGAGTGTACATACAGAAATGTTCGTTGATGCTTATCTGAAGCTTTTCAAGGCTGGGAAGATAACTGGAAACAAGAAACAGAATAGAGGAAAGATGACTTTCACTTTTGCAATGGGTTCGAAGGAACTGTATGACTGGATCGATGACAATCAGATGATGCAGGTCGCACCAGTTGATTATGTCAATGATGTGGATGTGATATCGAAAAACGATAAGATGATATCCGTTAACAGCTGTCTGCAGGTTGATCTGTTCGGACAGGTGAATTCAGAGTCTGCAGGACTCCAGCACATAGGGGGTACAGGTGGTCAGCTGGATTACGTTATGGGCGCATTTAAGTCCGATGGAGGAAAAAGCTTTTTATGCCTGCCGTCAACAAGAACATTAAAAGACGGGTCCATAGAGTCACTTATAAGAGCTACTCTACCGGAAGGCTCGATAGTTTCTACTCCGAGAAGCGGAGTACATTATATCGTTACTGAATATGGTGCTGTAAATCTTAAAGGAAAAAATACTTATGAGAGAGCAGAACTCCTGATTTCCATAGCGCATCCTGATTTCAGGGACGAACTGACAGAAGCAGCAAAGAGAATGGGGATCTGGAGAGATTCCAGCAAAGTACAAAAATAGGAGGTCGGGTCAATGAAAGATTTTATTTTTAAGATGCCTGCAAAAGTAAGATTTGGTGAAGGTATACATAAGCAGCTCGGGACTATCCTGAAAGATGAAATGGGTTTCAGCAAGGTATTTGTAGCAACCGACAAAGGGATAGTAGCTACGGGTATAATAGACAAAGTGAAAGAAGGCCTTGATAAAGGCGGTATTGCGTATGAGATATACGATGAGCTGATTCCGGATCCTACCATAGAAGTAGTTGATGAAGCAGCAGATGTACTGAGACAAAGTGGCGCAGACGTAGTGCTGGCGGTGGGTGGCGGTAGTCCTATCGACACAGCCAAAGCTATGTGCATGTTACAGACGCATGAAGGTTCTGTAAGAGATTATCTCTTTGGAGGAAGTAAGCAGGTGACAAGGGAAACTATGCCTTTGGTATGCATTCCGACGACTGCAGGTACTGGAAGCGAAATGACAGCAGCATCTGTCATAACCAATAATCAGGATAAGACCAAAGTATCGGTGACACACGAAAATCTTATACCAAGAATGGCATTTATAGATCCGGAGCTGCAAATGGGTATGCCTCCATTTATTACAGCGACTACTGGCATGGATGCACTGACGCATGCTATTGAATCATATGTATCGCTGAATGCAGAGCCGATAAGTGATGCAATGGGTATCGCAGCTATCAGGATGATTTCTGAAAATATCAGACTTGCTACAGCTGACGGAAGCAACAAGTTTGCGAGGACAAATATGGCTATCGCCAGCACAATAGCGGGAGTAGCTTTCATGAATGGCGGACTTGGCGTCGTACACGGGATAGCACAGACTATAGGTGCAGTTGCACATGTGGCTCATGGTGTAGCAAATTCGCTACTGCTTCCTTACTGTATGGAAAGAAATGTAGTAGGTAATCTTGAAAAGTTCAGAAATATAGCTATAGCTATGGGTGAAAATATAGATGGACTTTCGGAAAGAGAAGCTGCGCAGGCAGCAGTGGACGCTGTATTCCAGTTAGCAGAGGATCTCAAGGTGCCAATGAAATTGAAAGATGTTGGCGTAACAAGAGAAATGTTCCCTGAAATAATCGAGGGGACGATGGAATACAGACTTCTTGGAGTAAATCCTTGCAAACTTAAGCCGTCAGATATAGAGGAAATCCTTGAAAACGCTTTTGAATAGACAATATCTCTCTTAACATAATATATATGTTCCGGACAGGATACAGAACAGCGCACTGCTACTACTGTATCCTGTTTGTGATTTTTTGAAGAAGGAGAGTATATGACAGATATAAGAAAAAACTTGCGGCATCGTTTATATGTTTCGCGATGTTGCTAAGCGTATTTTCTGCTCCGGTTTATGTGCTTGCAACAAGTGCACAGGCAGACGAGACAGGATCAATTATATTTATAAACGGAGATGCAAGTTCAGACGAAGCTGAGGGAAAGACCGATGCGGAACCTGTAAAGACCGTGAGCAGGGTAAAAGCAATGCTTGATGTGGAGAAGGGTACTGTGATGGTGACAGGTACTGTCAAATTTGAAGTCATACAAAACTGGGATTTTGGAGGTGCCACGATAAAGAGGAACGCCGGGTTCGACGGGGATCTTGTGGATGTCAAAGCAACAGGGTACCAGGTATCGGTGTCAAGAGACAAGTCCTTCAGAAAAGGAACTGTGACGAAAAACGTCAAAGGCAGCAGCAAGACATTCACCAAGCTGAAAAAAGGAAAGAAATATTACGTAAAAGTAAGATCCTATAAAACTTCAGAAGGAAAGAAGATATATGGAAACTACAGCAGAGTAAAGACTGTGAAAGTGAAATAACGTAAACCAATAAAAGACCGGCGTCAGCGGATCGATGATGAGATCGCATTGATGCCGGTCTTTTATTATACAGGAAATATCATTTTCGATATTTCCGGAATATCAGCATGATGAAGGATATATCATATCCCTATTTTGAGCAGCTCGATGAACTGTTTGGCGGTACGCGGGCTCCTGCCGTTCTTGCGGATGGCGTGGGCTTCGGCTTTTCTGAAGAGTTCAGCTTCATCCATGTCGATACCGTATTCTGCTGCCAGTTCCTTTACTATATGCAGGTATTCGTCCTTGTCAGGTTTCTGGAAAGTTATCGTCAGTCCGAAACGGGCGGCAAGGCTCATTGTTTCCTGGAGCGTATCGTTGACATGCAGCTCATCGCCGGTCCTGTCGCTGAAAGTTTCCTTTACAAGGTGACGGCGGTTGCTGGTGGCATATATGGCGATATTATCGCTGCATCCGGAAATGCTGCCTTCCAGCGTCGCTTTCAGAGCTGAGAAGTTGTCATCGTTCCCGTTGAAACTGAGATCATCGATGAATATTATGAATCTCAGAGGGTTGGCGGAAAGTTCCTCCATGATATCAGGTATCTGATAGAGCTGGTTCTTCCTGACTTCTATGACCCTGAGCCCGTCGTGAGCCATGCTGGCGGCCACTGCTTTGACGGTAGAGCTTTTACCGGTGCCTGCATCTCCGTAGAGGAGCATGTTGCTGGCTCCGGTGCCGTCCACCAGGGCACGTGTGTTTCTGATTATCAGATCACGTTCGCGTTCATATCCGAAGAGCTGCTCCAGCGTCTGGCAGTCAGGGTGCTTCACCGGCACGATGCTGCCCTCGTCCAGCCGGAAGAACATATATCTTGCGAATATACCATAGCCGGTTTTCCTGATATTGCTGAGTTTTTCCATGAAATCATATCTCAGATCGACATACTTGTTTGTCCAGCCGGGCAGGAATCCGTCATAGTCTATAGATTCTTTTATCTCTGTCGATGTTATACCGGAGATTTCCTGCAACATCATGAGTTCGTTTTCTGCAGCAAGTTTTATATCGATACCTGCATCATGTCCGACTGCGGATGTTCTGACATAGGAATTGTCATCCTGCAGGATCAGTTCCCTTATATATCCGGTGAGGTCAGAAGTGCTCTCGTAAAGTGCAGATACAAATTCGCTGTAGAGTCTGACGATCTCAGGATCGTGCTTTGTTGACAGTGCATCCAGCAGTTCACGGAGACAGGTGATCACCGGGTCGTACTTCAGTTTTGAAAAGACTGCAAGAGAGTCTATCTTTAGTTTCAGTGCATTGAATTTCTTTTTCATATGGTTTCATTCACCTCATCTTCAAAAGTTGTCATATCGTGTATGGATCTCAGTCAAAATAAGATCTGATGTGTTCCTCGACTATATCCATGACTGTGTCGAGGCCTTCCTCACATGTCCAGTCTCCGGCTATATAGTGTCTGACATTGGCATCGACAGCGGTCCTGTAGTATTCCATGGCCTCCGGCAGATCCATGCCACGGTCAATGAGCTGCTGCACATCCACACGGGCATATTCCAGCGTGAGCTTGCCGCGTTTTTTCTCGCTGCCGTCTGTTATATCTATGATAGCCACGTCACAGCTGTTGTGAAAAGGCACATCAGGTCTCAGTATGATTTTTCTCATATTCGTTCACCTCTCGTTTCTGGATCATCAGGTATATTATATTGCAAAAGACGCCGGAAGTGAATGTTTTTTTGTCGATGGAAGACCGGACAGAAAGATCAGATGATTTTGAAACCGGCGATAGATTTTGTACTGGATATGTGATATCATACTATGTATACGAAAAACAGATGGAGGGATCATCATGACAGGAAAACTTATAATCACTATACTGATAGTCTGGGCGGTCTATACTGGACTTATGATGCTGGGGCTATGTATCGAAATCAATCGTAAGGAATACATACCGGGGCGCACCAGGATGCAGGTGATAAAGAGCATCTTCGATTCACAGCGTGAGAACGACGTCAGGAAGGTGATGATATACAATACAGCGAACCTGTTCTTCGCAGCGCTGATACTTGTTTCGGTACTGGTGTATGTTTTCCT
>CAJJPZ010000149.1 GCA_905193765.1 uncultured Eubacterium sp. | reverse complement strand
AAGCACCCTTGTACCAGAACTTGAAGGACCATGATGCGAATACACCACCGATAAAGAACATCCAGATCGATGGTCCGTCAGCCAGAGCATGTCCTACCAGAGCCAGTCCGGAACCGATTCCGTCTCCACCCATCAATGACAGCAGGGAGCACAGGATAACAGCGTTTACGATACCGGATGTGCACTGACGGATACAGATAGCAACTTCTGTATCGACCATGCAGCATGCATATCCGCCTACAGCACCTTCGATACCCCAGCCTAATGCTGCACAGAATGCTGCGATGATACCAATAACCGCTTCACCGCTCATGTTTCCGAAGATACCTGCAAGTCCGCCTTCCGGAATACCATATCCGAACAGACCGATGATTACAGCTGCCGCGAAGCAGATCACGATACCTGCTACCATGCCGCCGCTGAGCTTCTGCTTGTAAATTATCCTTCCAATGATAGCACCGATAGCTGCGTTCAGAGCTGCGATCGGAACTATGATGGAGCCCGCCATCTGCAGACCGATTACATAAGCTGTGGAAGCTAACGGACCACCGATGATCGCTGCTAAAATCAGGATCCTTCCCGGCTTCGTGTTTATGGATCTTGCAAAGTCACCCAGTCTACCGATGATCGCTGCATAGATCAGGGTCCATACTGCGGAGCAGATATCATTTACTGCTGCACCTACTGCAGACAGTGTGTAAACAAGTGCGAATGCAGAAAGTCCTGCTGCCACTCCTGTTCCACCATAATAGTCTACCCATACACCAGTTGCCATGCCCTGTGTCATGAATGCTGTATAGCCACCATACAGAAAACCTGACATCAATGCGATAAAAATACCTTTTTTACGGTATGATTTTTCCTGCGCCTGTTTTGCCGCTAATGCATTGTTTGGCGCAGTCATTACACTATCGCTCATAATACTCCTCCTTTTAATAAATGATTGCAACATAACGAAGATTCTATAAATCTTATCTTTATTTTAGCCCATACTCCTATGAGGAATGTCAATGACAAAAAAAATTCCAAACAAAAGCGTAAAATTCAAGGTTTTTCTTCCAGTATTTTTGTTTTATTACAGTAATAATATCTACTATTTGCAATATTTTTAAAATTTTCTGATACTCAAAAGACTGCTTCACCCTTGTAATATCAACAAAAAAGAGCCTTTTCTGAAAATATGTCTTCAGAAAAAACTCTTCTATGCTCCCATCCGGGAGCACATTATACTTGCCCTAAACAGTCCACAATCAAACATTCCCCTATAGGTCAGTCTTCTCCAGAGTATATCCATCATCCTGTTTTTTGGCTTCTTCCCACGGGAGCACATCCCCGTCTTCACTGAGAAATTCCAGCAGTTCGGGGATACCATCCCCCGTATATGCGCTGACATGGAAGATCTTTTCACAGCCTGCCAGTCGCAGCCATTCCTCCGCCTGATGCACATTAGCCTGTGGGTGATCGATCTTGGTGATTATCCCTATCACCTCACGGTTACACAGTGTCGTTATATTAGGTGGGTACAGAGAATACGGTTCAGTAGCACTCAAAAGCAGTCCCACCACATCTGCTTCATAAGAATAAACTGCAAGGGCGCCGCCCAGCGTCTTGGTTTCTGCATATTCCCCAGGTGTATCGATTATCACATCATAATTATTCACATACTGGGTCTTTTGATATGTGATATGCTCCCCTTTCAATGCCTGAGTCAGAGTCGTCTTACCCGCTTCACTTCGTCCAATAAAAATAATCTTCCTCATCGGGCTGCCCTTCTACCGTCGGGTGATCTCGCAACAGGAGTACCCAAGATCATCCCGGAAATAACGTACGATTTCTTCTACCGCACTATTGACCTCCGAAAGAAGTCCTGTTATGATGAGCGTACCACTGAACCGATCCACGAACCCCAGATATACATCTCCTGTCTTTATGGAAATGTCGCTGGCGATCACAGCAGATTCCGGCGGGCTCATATTGAGTATCCCGATGGCAGAATTACCGTAATCCACATCCGGGTTCAACCCCAGCTTCTTGTACACGATCGGTCTTGGACCTCCGATCACATGTGCAAGTGTGATCTGCTTGCCCGGAACAAGTTCCTGAATGATCCTCATCTTTCCTTCCGCATACTGTGGATCTGCCGGGATCATCTGCCGCAGATCCTTTACATCATTGAAATCCATACTTGTTCTCCTAAACTGCTAAAATCATTTTACAATATCAACAAAAATTTCCGTTACAAATTCCCTGGATTTACGAATAGTCCAGTAATCGGTCACATATCGCTCAATGGAGGAATTGCCATACTTATAGCCGTGATTCTCCGCCCACCTGAATATCTTGTAGTACGTTTCATTGATGGTATCGTGCGACCCTATATGATACGCTGACAGCATCATCCTGCCACCAAAAGCCATGGTTCTGCTGTCATCGATGTCCCGCGCTCCACGCTGGAACACATATACCTTCGTCGGCTTGCCGTCCAGCTTTTCTTTTATATCAGGAAAATTCATGCAGACCGGTCCCGTGATCGCATGGCCAATCTCTTCCAGATAATTGGTCCATTCGATATTGATGATCGACTCCATATAATTATGATTAAATGTCTGTTCCATATAGCAGACAGAATGCATCTCAACATACTTTACCGAGACCTCGGTCACGTTGTTTTCCAGCACACTTCCTGCCTCAAGGATCAGATCGTACCAGTCACTGACAGATGTGTATGCTACATTTATGTCCTCTTTCTGCTGCTTGAGCTCATCTATCTTTCTTCTGAATCCCCGCTCCTGCACTTCATAGTTATCACTTTCAAGAAAGTCTTTCATTTCTTCCAGCTTGAAGCCCATCTGTTTGAAATACTTTATGACTGGCACCAGAAGCAGCGTCTCTCTGTTATAATACCGGTACTTGTTTTCCTCACAAATATAGTCCGGTGATATGATATCGATCTTATCGTAAAAACGAAGCGTCTTCTTAGATATATTGCAGATCCGACTCACTTCCCCGATAGAATACAGCTTCTGCTGTAAATCTGCTTTCTTTTCAGCTGACATAGTTCATACCTCCCGCAAAACCTTCTGCTCAATGCTGCCCGTATCTTATCCGTACTTCTGCGTCCTCCAGTGATGCATATCCGTAAAATGACGTCATCATCCGATGGATCACAAAAGACGGATTGTGCACTTCATCTGCCTGGTCGATCCCGGCGATATGCTTATAATACAGCTCCAGAGTCATCTGTGAATAGGTTTTCAGTTCTCCTATCATATAAAGGTGAAATGATACATTTCCGGCCTCTGACGCCTGTAAAGACCTACTTTTACTGTACAGAGCCGGATACCGTGTATCGAAGACTTTCTCAAACCCTAAAAGCAGGTTGACAGTCCTGTCTACCAACTCCTCCTTTTCAGCAGAAATCTGTGGGAGCACTGCCTTCAGATGCCGGTCAAAATAGTCAGGATCTGTATACTCCATCATGTAGCCGTACTTTTCAGTCACCACATTGCGCCCTTCCCGCTGTGCCTGTAAAAGATCCTGTTCGTAGCTTTGAAGCATCGCCTCGCTGAACGCCGAAAACTGGCTGAACCTCATCACATAAAAGGTCCACTCATCGTCCTGACAGGCTGCCCTGCCACCTGTATTTGTCACATTATCAAACATAGTCCATTCCAGCTCTATGATCCGGTTGATCAGTCTGTCATTCGGAGTATTGTTCTTTTTCATTGCGTCATTGATATATCTCATGAAATCTCATCTCTCTTTCACGTAAAGACTGCGTCTAGTGTCTTGTCCAGCTGCATCCTGCTGCCTTCCCGCCATCTGTATGCGTAATGCCAAAGGCAGTCTCTGCTAATCGTAATCAGCCATAATATGCAGATTCCGCAGCCTGGCATCACGTATCCCTCTCATCAGTTCTTCACCCTGTGTCTGTAAAAACGCATCCGTGCTCCTTGTAAATCCACGCCTGTTCAATTCCCGTCCCACAGCAATACAGATCTGCTCAATCATCTGCTCTTTACATCTGCTGTTTTCCTGCTGATCTGTTATCTGAGTCATCTCTGCCATGAGGTCAACTTCATCATTCAAAATACGAAAATCCCTTGCTCCACGGAACATCCACTTATAATACGGCATGTATGCTTCGTTGAGCAGATAAACCACCGACATAGCCGTTCTGATGAACTCACCGCAAGCCAGATAAGCCGCCTGGCTGTCGCCCCGCTTCATGCATCTCCCATAGTTGTACTGTCCGGCCTGTGCCATCACAGCACACCGGGCTGCCAGTTTTTTCTTTAATACATCTTCCGGATAAAAGGCTTTCAAAGCACTTCGTATCTGAGAAAAAGTCCCCAGATGATCTACAAAGACTTCTCCGTTTGTTACAGTTGCCAGAAAGCGCTCCGGTATCCTGAACCACTCCATATTATCCTGTGGTGCCTGGGAAATTCCTGTAAACTTGCGGTAAAATCCTTCCAGTGTAAGTACGCCGATACGGCCGCCTCCCTGTGCAGATGTGATCCTCGTATATCCCTGACAGAATGCCGGCAGACTGTCATATGCCCTCTGCATCACGGCACCCGCCTTTGTGTAGATCTCCTCTGGTACCCAAATACAGAATGCCGGTCCGAAATCGTGATCCATGGAGATCTCATCGTCAAATCCCAGGCATTCGGAACCTTCGCCTACGAGCCCGACCGCCATATACGGCCTGTACTGTGCCAGCTGAGAGTCTATCATCTGTTTCCCGTATTCTTCAAAATATATTCTTGAAAGTTCCAGTCCTTTCATCATGCCATTCCTTTCAGTTTCGCCAGATTGGCTTCAAGTATTTTATAATACCCGGTACGGCCAAAGTCACGTTCCATCAGTGTCAGCGCTTTTTCATACCATCTGACAGCCTCGGGTATGTGGCCTTTCAGATAGAAAACCTGACCCAGCCCTGCACATGCTGACGAATAGTGGACATCACTGCCGCCGTCTTCTTCAAATATACGGCACGCTTCTTCGAAGCTTTCCTGCGCCATTTCCAGTTTGTTCTGCCGCACCTGGAGCTCTCCCAGATTTATATACGTAGTCGCCAGCTCGCCCCGGCACTCCGGGATCCCCCTGATGATACGAAAGGCGATATCCAGTGCCTGTTCTGCCTTGTCGAATTCACCGGTATCCCGGTAAACCATACTGATGTTGTTGTTCAGTGCTGCCATCCTGTAGTCTCCGGCGAGACCGCACTCTATCAGCAGATCACGTGCCCGCAAGAAGCATTGCAGTGCCTCCTGCAGTTCACGTGAGTTGACATACACGTCCCCGGTGTTGATCAGTGCAGTAGCATAATGTTCTGAATGGGCCAGTCCCATATGTTCAAGATATTCCAGCCCAGACCTGTATAATTCTTTGGCTCTTT
>CAJJPZ010000148.1 GCA_905193765.1 uncultured Eubacterium sp. | reverse complement strand
GATAGAAGTCACAGGTGAAGATAAGGAAGATGATACAGGTACAGAAAATCTTACGGTACTTTCAGATATGTATTTCACAGACAAGGCTTCATCGTCAGCTGAGAAATACCGTATGACGCCTGATTTCAGCGCAGGCACGGATACATATACGGTATACGTACCGGATAATAAGGACACTGTGTCCATATGGGCAAAGAAGACAGATGCAGCAAAGGCTGTAAGTGCGAAGAGCAGACTGAAGCTGGATTATACGGACAGGTCAGGAAAGAGCAGGACGAAGACAAAGGTGATATCGGAGTCTTCGGGACAGGCGATACAGGCTCTGATATCAAAGGGTGAAACCGATGCATCATGCAGGGTAACGGCTTCCTGCGGCAAGTCGTCACAGGAATATACGGTGAATATAAAGAGGATACCGACTCTCAGCACACTGAGCGTGGCAGGAACGTCAGAGGATCCTGTGAGCATGTCGCCGGAGTTCAGCAGCAGCACATATCAGTACAGAGTAAGCGTGACTGAAGATGAGAAAGAACTGGTCATAGATGCTGATGCATTTGATGACAAGTATGCAGTGGAGGCCGACGGGGCATCGAAGGACAGTTCCGGGAATTTCAGAGCAGCGCTCAGCGGCGATTCACAGAAGATAACCATAACAGTAACAGGGACAAACAGGGAGAAGACTAAGTATGTCCTGAATGTGGTGAAGAAGGCGAGAGTGAACTGCAATTTCACAGATCTTCTTTCGGGCACAGTCGTATGTGTGACTGACAAAAATGGGAATGACATATTCAAAGGCAAGGCCGGTTCGGACGGAGCATCCCTTAAAGCCGAGAAGCTTCTGGAGGAAAGCGAATACAGATACAGCATAACGAAAAAAGGCTATGTGGGCAAGAGCGGCACTATAACGGCTGGTGCAAAGGACAGCGAAATAAACGGAAAGCTCACCGAAGCCGCAAAAAATGACAGTATAAACACCTTGATAGAGTCTTCCTGGCCGGATTTCAGAGGAAATACAGACAATAACGGCATCACAGCAGCAAAGACTCCGTTAAAGTCCTCGGATACCCAGCTCCTCTGGGCAGTGAAAAACGGATCAGGATGGTCAGGCTCACCGAGCTCTCCGATAATCGTGGATGATGATATAGTATTCTCCACCAACAGGGAAATAGTAAGAGTGGATCGTGTAACAGGCGAAGTGAAGAAACGCGGTACCATGGCGTACAAATCCACATTCAGCATAACACCGCCGACATACGCGGAAGGAATGATATTCGTGGCGCTGGCTGACGGCATGATACAGGCATTCAATGCAGATACCCTTGAATCGCTGTGGATATATCAGGATCCTTATAAAGGACAGCCGAACTCGCCGATAACATACAAGGACGGATATATATATACGGGATTCTGGAATTCTGCCGTGAGGAATGCGGATTATGTATGCCTGTCTGTGACGGATGAAGATCCGGGAAAGACTGATGAAGAGAAGACTGCCACATGGACATATTCCCACAAGGGTGGATTCTACTGGGCAGGAGCATGTGCTGCAGACAATGCTGTGATAGTCGGATCAGATGACGGATCAGATACCACTGCATCAGGAACGCTGTACTCTTTCGATCCGCAGACAGGAAATGTCCTGGATAAGATAGATGATATAAGCGGAGATATCAGATCCACAGTGGTATATGACAGCACCACACAGAGATACTGTTTCACCAGCAGCGCAGGCATATTCTATACAGTGAAGCTGGGAGCTGACGGTACATTTGTCAAGTCATCTCTGACAAAGCTGGAACTGCATCCGACAGATGACAATGGCAATATAGACAGCTCTGCGTCGGGCCAGAGCAGTTCTACCCCGGTGGTACACAACGGTAGAGCCTATGTGGGAGTTGCCAGAGCCGGAAAGGCGCTGACAGCTTACGCAGGACACAATATAACCGTCATAGATCTTGATTCGAACAAAACGGCATACAGTGTGCCGACGAGAGGTTACCCTCAGACCAGCGGCCTGCTGACTTCAGCATATGAGGATACCAATGGATACAGCTATGTATATTTCATAGAAAACTACACGCCGGGCATCCTCCGTGTCATAAAGGACAAGCCGGGGCAGACCAGAGCCGAGACCGACCGTGTGAACAACGGCGGTATCATCGGTGAAGACAAGGAAGATGTGAACTACGCAGATACGCTTTTCACTCCGAGAGGCGAGCAGGCAGAGTATGCTATATGCAGTCCGATAGTGGATGAATACGGCACGATATATTTCAAGAACGATTCATCATATATGATGGCTCTCGGCAGCAAAGTTGAAAAGATAGAGATAACGAAGCAGCCGGACAAGACGAAATACGATTCCGGCGAGACTTTCGATCCGACAGGTATGGAGGTCACTGCATATCTTGCAAACGGCATGACAAGAGACGTTACGAAGTATGTTTCGTACTCGAAGGAACCTGTAACGGATACGACTCTTGAGATAGAAGTATCCTTCGACCATGTGATGTACAACGACAAGGAAAAGAGATCAGATACGCCTGCCGACTACATCACCATAAGCAGCGCCAGCCAGGCAGATCGTGAAGCTGTCAGGAAAACTACGAAGCTGATAGATGCAATAGCATATGCAGAGGACTACGCTGAGAAGAAAACAGCGGCAGAAAAGGCAAGAGCTTCCTATGAAGCGCTGGGCAGCAAACTGCAGGATTATGTACAGAATACAGACAAGCTGATAAAGGCGGAGAATGAGATCGCTGATATAGAACTCAGGACAGGAACGCAGGAACCTGTCATCGAGGTATCCCAGTCAGCCTATAATGAGCATAAGCTCAGCTGGAACATCAACAGCAAGGCAGACGGTTATGAGATATACCGCTCACAGAAAGAGGGCGAAAGGGGCAGCATCATCAAGATGGTGAAAAACAGGAATACGCTGTCCATGACAGCAGGGACGACGCCGGGCACCACATATTACTATACGGTGCGGCCGTATATCCTTGCAGGAGGAGTTCCTGCCGGAGAACTTTACTCAAAGCAGGTATCAGGAAAGACTATGCTGCAGGCACCAACTCAGAAAGCTGCATCGGCGTCATACAGCAGCGTGAAGCTGACATGGAGCAAGGTGGCAGGCGCCCAGGGATACAAGGTATACAGGTATTCCTCGAAAACAAAGAAGTATGAACTGGTAAAGACCATAACCAGAAGCGATACCGTATCATATACGAACAGCGGGCTGACAACAGGCACGAAGTATTCCTACAGGATGACGTCTGTAAGAGGAAAATCAGAAAGCAGCCAGTCAAAGACTGTTTCAGCGACGCCGACACTTTCCACGCCGACGTCATTCAAGGTGAAGGCAGGAAAGAAGTCAGCTGCAGTATCCTGGAAGAAGGTTTCCGGTGCAAACGGATATGTGGTGTACCGTTCGACTAAGTCAAAGAGCGGATTCAAGGCTGTGAAGACCATAACGAAGGGCTCCACAGTGAAATATACCAACAAATCGCTTAAAAAAGGTAAGACCTATTATTATAAAGTGCGGGCGTACAGGACAGTGAACAAGAAAAAAGTCTACAGTTCCTATACGAAGGTACTGAAAGTTAAAGCTAAATAAGCGGAAGGAGAGAAGAATGAAAAAAAGAAAAGGCGTTGCGCTGATAATGACTCTGATGATGGTACTTTCCATATTCGGTGGCAGCACATCAGCGGTGTTTGCAGAAGGAGGGGACAGCGGTGATACTGCAGGGTTCCTTAAATCTGCCAGCATAACTTCAACAATGAGCAATGCATCGGATGCATACAAGCTGGAGCCGGAATTTTCTCCGGATGTACATGATTATGATATCATCATGACAGACTCCAAAGTGAGTGCATATGTATGGGCTACTCTTGCTGACTCTGCATCAGATGGCAAGATCACAGCGAAGTGGAATATGTACAATAACAACAGAGAGAGGACATCTGGTATCACATCAGGTAAAACATCAGGTACATATCTGACGAATCTGCAGCAGATGGCAGGGCCGTCAGGAAAGACGCTGACGCTGGAGGTAACTAAGGGCTCGGAAACACAGGTCTACAAGTTCACAACGAAACTCCAGAGATCCCTTTCGGGACTGACGGTCAAGGCAGGCGGCTCGAAGCTGATCATGTCTCCTGCATTCGACAGGAACACTAAAGAGTATACTGTGAAGACAGGAAAGAATAATGACAGCGTTACTGTCAGCACTTCACTGTACAGCGACTACAGCGCTACAGTAGACGGCAAGGCTGCAGGCAGTGACCCGGTAGAAGTATCTCTGGGAGATTCAGACAGCAAGGCGATCCCGATCAAGGTTTCATACGGAAGCGATGACAACAGCACAGCCGGCGAATACCAGGTCACAGTCAACAGAGTGGATGCTGTGAAGGCTACACTGAAGACTGATCCTGCAGATGCCATCGTGAGACTCGAGGATTTTGAAGGCGAGAGAATAAAGGCAGCTGCCGACGGTACTTATTCGCTGATGCCGGGAGATAAATATACATATACCGTTACAAAGACAGGTTATGTAGGTCAGAGCGATGAGCTCTGCATAGATAAAGACACAGTAAAGGAAATCAAGCTTGAAAAGGCTGCTGAAAACAGCAAGATAGACAAGAACATCAAGGCTGAATGGAAGAACTTCCGTAACAGCGATGTGAACATGGGTATAACGAATGCCAAGACGCCGACATCTGTAAAGTCTACAAACCTCAGATGGGCTAAGAAATACGGTACAGGCTGGGCTGCAGCACCGTGTATCCAGATAATCGTCAAGGGCAAAGTCATGACGATAGTAGGAAGCAAGATCTATCAGCTGGATCCGAAGACCGGCGAAGTGGAGAAGGAAGGACAGCTGGTGGCTGCCACGAACTGGGGATATACTCCGATGACATATGCCGACGGCATGATCTTCTGCCCGCTGGCAAACGGCACTATCCAGGCAGTCAACGCCGACACTCTTGAATCAGTGTGGGTATACAAGGATCCTCTCGGCGGACAGTCGCTGTCACCGATAACTTACAGCGACGGATACATCTACACAGGATTCTGGAATTCGGAAACAAAGGACGCAAACTATGTGTGCCTGTCAGTTACAGATGAAGATACAGAGAAGACCGATGAGTCGAAGCTGGCTACATGGAGATTCACACATACAGGCGGATTCTACTGGGCAGGTTCGGTAGCTATCGGCGACACACTGGTATTCGGTACGGACGATGGTACTTCAAGCTACAACCAGGCGTCAAAGCTTTATTCAGTAAACAAATACACAGGTGAAGTCATAAGCGACTGCGACCTCGTCGGAGACCAGAGATCCACGATTGCATATGACAAGGAATCAGGCAGAGTATACGGTACTACAAAGGCAGGCCACCTGTTCT
>CAJJPZ010000147.1 GCA_905193765.1 uncultured Eubacterium sp. | reverse complement strand
AATCATAATCCTCCAGCAGTTTGCGCACCTTGTCGCTCATTGTCACTTTTTCGATCTTCATATCATGACTGTATTTCTTGATAAAGTAGTCAATGAACAGCGGTACGTCTTCTTTTCTTTCTCTCAGCGGTGGTATTTCAAGAACTATGGTACTTATACGGTAGAACAGATCACTCCTGAAAAGCTCGTTGTCCATATCCTCTTTCAGATTCCTGTTGGTCGCAGTTATCAGTCTGAAATCGACATTTATAGGCGTACTGCTTCCCATCCTGTATATTATCTTGTTCTCGATGGCTTTCAGCATCTTGGCCTGCAGATTCATCGAAACGCCACCTATCTCATCCAGGAACAGAGTACCTCCGTGAGCAGCTTCGAAATGGCCTATGCGTCTCTGGCTGGCTCCCGTGAATGCACCTCTTTCATGTCCGAAAAGTTCTGATTCAAGTATCGATTCAGAAAGTGCCTGACAATTCAGCTCCATGAAGTTACCTTTTTTCCTCTGACTCTTACTGTGTATGAAGGAGGCCAGAACCTCTTTACCACTGCCTGATTCTCCCAGTATCAGGATATTTGACTCACTTGCAGCAGCCCTCTCTGCCATCATGAGCATCTGTCCATACCGCGGATTCTTACTGCCCAGCATATAATTATGCTCTGATTTTTCTTTCAGGATCTCATTCTTTCTGTTTGCATCACGAAGATTCTTGATCTTTATTATTTCTATCAGCAGTTCTTCAGGATCCGAGCCTTTGGTAACATAACTATATGCTCCTGCTTTCATCGTTTCCACGGCTTTCTCTATCGTGCCGAATGCAGTGAGCATAATGACCTCTGTGTCGTAATCTCTTGCCTTGATTTCCTTAAGAAGCTCGTATCCATCCATGACTGGCATCTTCAGGTCTGAAATAACTATATCGAATGAAGACTTTTCCAGAACTGTAAGTGCTTCTTTTCCATTGTTGCATGTTTCAACGGCGTATCCCTTACCTGTAAGTATCGTTTTCAGTACCTCGCAGTAACCCTGCTCATCATCAACGACCAGTATCCTTGTATTTTCTTTAACCATTTGTTCCTCCTTCTATATCTTCCGATGATCCCAGTGGCAGAGTCAGTCTGAAAACGGTTCCCTCTCCCGGTCTGCTCTCTACGTCCACCGTTCCATTCAGTTTACTTATCTCGTTGTATACTATATAAAGTCCCAGTCCTGTTCCTCCACAGTCACCCTTGGTCGTGAAGAACGGATTGAAGATCTCATCGATATCAGGTCCATTTATTCCAGAGCCCGTGTCGGCAACAGATATCACGAAATCATCGATGCCCTTTGTAACATCGATAGAAAGTTTCCCGTTGTCATCCATTGCATCTATCGCATTGGATATCAGATTTATCAGTATCATGTCAAAAGACTCTGTTATTATATTTACCTCTGTTTTTTCACTGCAGTTCATTTCAAACTGGATGTTTTTCTTTTTAAGAATACTTGCATTAAGCAGTATCAGAGAGTTTATGTGCTCTTTCACATCTATATTTTTTTGGATCTTCGATGATACTCTGGAAAAATTAAGCAGACTTTCTATTATATCACCGGAAGTATCCACCGCCTTTTCTATATTTTCGATGGCTGTTGCCCGTAGGTCCTCTCCTTCCATGTTCTTGAGCACATAACAGTAATTCCTTATTATACCCAGAGGATTGCGTATCTCGTGAGCTACGCCTGCAGCGAGCTGTCCCACAGCTATCATCTTGTTATCCTGCAGCATCTGTCTCTCGGCCATGCGCTCCTTGGTAACGTCCTTTGCTATGAACAGCAGCTTCTCGACTTTCCCCGTAGCATTGTCTATCGGGAACACATCTATCTCCATAGTGCATTTCCTGAGCTTGACTTCAAAATTGCTTAGAGGTCCGTACCTGCTTATGTTGAGTATAGCGTCTTTTATGAAAGCCCTGTCTTTGTCTTCAAAATCCATGACTTCCCACAGTTTCCTGTTGGCTACGTCGCCGGGAACGAAGTCGTAAAACGCCCTGTTTATATCCATTATCCTTCCCTGGAGGCTCAGCTCGGCCATGCAGTACCCGACACTTCCGAAAGTGGTCTTGAGTTCCTTCTTGCTCTCCGTCAGTTTGTTCATCCTGTCCGAAAGTTCGCTGTAAAGGTTCTTGTTGGACTGATAATAAACGAAAAATGCTATGAGCACAGCCAGGAAGATTATCAGTATCAGCGCATACACATCTCCGTAGTCGTTCTCGAGGTAAAGCGGACCGTTCCCACCCATCCACTTTTCATTCATCTGATATGATATCAGCTTCCTGTTCATGCTGTGTATGCTCTGGTTGATTATATCGGTAAGGACATCGTTGTCCGAATCCACCACTATGCACGCATTAAGGTCGTAGAGATCTTCCTTGATGCCTACATAATCGCGTTTGCCGTCCATGGCGTATATCATCGCGCTTTTATCCCCAAGAATGAAATCTGTTTTATGCTTTCTGGCATATTCAACTGCTTCCCGGTTGGATCCCACAAGCATCCATTTTATGCTTTTATCTTCATATTTTATACGTTCCAGCTCACTTCTGCTCATTCTGTCAGAGACAGCTACTCCCGAAGGACTGTCCGAAGATTCGTAGTCGTCGCGGATATACAGCTTGCCCCGTTCCTGGAATATCGGAGGTGTATAGCTTATATCACTGCTGTCTGAACGGACTGTACTCGTCACAAGAAGTATACGGCAGTCAGCCTTTTTCTCATCAGACACTATATTCACCATCATACCGGAAGGAGTCATCAGCCTGTTCACATAGCTGCTCAGGAACCTCTGCCCCTCGCCGTCTGAAAGATATTCCAGGCTGTCGTCCACATAAAGGTCGATGACTTTACAGGAATCCATGTATTTATCCTCGGTCTGATTGAATTTCGCATCGTAGTTTTCGCGTTCATTCATTCCGTTGATATCCTGCAGGAAGCCGAAAAAAAGGATCCCCAGCACAGTCAGTATCACCGCTGTCGCAAAGCATATCTTGAATATCCTGGTTTTCATTGCCCGTCTCCTCTCCTTGCGAGTCTCTCACCGAATATCAGTATCTCCCGTTCTTCAGCAGATATATGTCCGTCTTTGAATTTTGCAGCAGCCGCCAGAGCAGCTCCTACGACCACCCACGCAGCGATTATTATGAATTCCGGAGCATTGCCGCCTGCGATCACCTCGCTGAATATATATGCTATCAGATACATTATCGAAACAGCGAACGTGATCCGTCCGAAGACCATACCGCCCTTTATCCTGAACGGCCTGTCAAGTCCGGCGTCTTTCTTTCTCAGTATCAGGAAAGCCATGATAACGAAGCAGTATGATATCAGTGCACTGAGGGAGCTGGTGTTTATGAACCATATCAGAGCGTTCTGTCCTAAGAAAGGCGCGATGACGCATACCAACCCCACAAGCAGCGTTGCCGCCCAGGGCGTCTTGTACTTCCTGTGTACGCTGCCGAATACCGGTGGTATGACCCATGCTCTGCCCATGGCGTATATCAGTCTTGTGGCTCCGATGAAAAATCCGTTCCAGGTAGTCAGTATCCCAAGTATCCCCCCGAACACTATGATCGTTGAAAATGCCTGACTGCTGAACAGGTATGCAGCAACATCTGCCATAGGTATTATGCCGGAAAATCTTATCTCTGCAGGAGCCGCGAGTCCTACGCCTATTATCATTATCAGATACCAGAGCAGGCTTATGATTATGCATACGACTATCATCTTGCCGATATTCTTAGGTCCGATGTTCATTTCTTCTGCAGACTGAGGGATTATATCGAATCCTATCAGCATCGCCGGCACCATGAGAAGCACATAAAAGAATCCTCTGCCGGATTCGAATGGTCTTCCCATATTGTCGATATCGCCGAATGTCACGCCTCCCAGGAAAATGACGATAGCTATTATTATCAGTGCAGCCGTTGCCATGACCTGAAAAAGAAGTGCCGATTTCACGCCTATCAGATTCAGCAGGGTTATGATCAGAGCACCTGCAACACCCACCAGCGCCCATGACAGATAGACCTGATAGCCTGCAATCTCCATCAGCGGCCCGAATTTCGGTATAGGCAGGATGTAATCGATGGCTGTTGCCAGGGCTATGCCCTCCCATGCAGCTACGCCCATGTATGCCAGTGTCATGATCCAGCCTACAAGCCAGGCTGAATTCCTGCCCATGGCTCTGTAGATGAATGCGAATTCACCACCTGCCAGAGGCAGCGCTGCTGTAAGCTCACCATATACCAACCCGATGGCAAGGATTATGGCTCCTCCAATGAGGAACGCTATGACGGCCCCCAGTATGCCGGCCTCATTGACCCATGATGTGGTCATCATGATCCAGCTCCAGCCCACCATGGTTCCGAAACCTATAGCTATTATGTCTGTACGTCCCAGGACCTTGCTAAGTTTATTTCCATTGTTTTTATTATCCATATTGTCGTTCATGATCCTCCTGTGTAAAAAAGCTCTCAAATGCCAATCGTTCAACGATATACGGTAAAATGGAGTGGTAGCTTCCTACCACTCCATTATATATAATATTCTATTCTTTTAAAAGAATTATCGGTTAAAATCTCTTGTATTCGTCTCCGAACATCTGATATTCTACTTCTGCTTCGCTTACCTTGCCATTAGCACCAGCCTTATTGACAATAAACAGGATAAGACCGAGAACTAACCATCCGCCTACGAGACACCACTCGATGCCGAGAAGCGGTGAAGGACTGTACAGAGGCAGATACAGAGTTGCCATGAACAGTGCAACAGCTACAGCCAGGATACCAACGAGGACTCCTGCATTGACCTTGAATGGTCTTTCGAGTTCAGGCTCTTTCTTTCTGAGTATGATGAATGAAAGTGATACCATCAGATATGCTACAACTGTTCCGAATGCTGCTGCATCTACGAACCATGTCAGTGCGCTCTTACCAAGCAGCGGTGAAAGGATCGTCACGATACCTACCAGCAGTATAGCAGCTGTAGGAACACCTTTTTTATTACATTTAGCGAATATGCTAGGGAGCATATGTGCTCTTGCCATCGAGAATATAACTCTTGATGCACCTACGATGAATCCGTTCCATGATGTCAGGATACCGCACATTGCTGCACATATCATCAGTTTGCCCCATACCGGACTTCCCAGTGCATATGCGAAGCAGTTAGCTACAGGTACGCAGTCAGGATCGTTGACATATCCTGCAAGTACATCTCCTGGTGTTGACATAGCAGTACCCAGTATCATTATTATGTACCATGTTGCTGCCATTACGATAGCGATTATCATTACTTTACCGATCTTGCCGAGAGGTATGTTCATTTCCTCTGCAGCCTGAGGTATTACGTCGAATCCTACGAACATTGCCGGTACAGCCAGTATTACGGCTACCATTCC
>CAJJPZ010000146.1 GCA_905193765.1 uncultured Eubacterium sp. | reverse complement strand
TGCATAACCGTTTATTATCATAGCCTCGATGACTGCGTGAGGGTCGCCCTCCAGTATGGATCTGTCCATGAATGCGCCCGGGTCACCTTCGTCAGCGTTACAGATGACGAACTTTTCATGCTGTCTTACTACAGCAGATGATTCCCATTTGCGTCCTGTAGGGAAGCCGCCGCCTCCTCTTCCTCTGAGACCTGATTTCTTTATTTCGTCTATTACCTCATCCGGTTCCATCTCTTCGAATACCTTTGCGAGAGCCTGATAACCGTCGAGGGCTATGTATTCGTCTATATTTTCAGGATCGATTATACCGCAGTTGTGCAGTGCGATCCTTTCCTGCATGGAGAAGAACGGTATCTGCGGGAGCCTGTTGCGGATCTCTTCGTGTTCGTTCTCTCCTGCCAGGAGCCTTGTCACGATCTTGCCATTCTCAATGTGGCTTTCCACGATCTCGTTCACATCTTTAGGGGTGACTTTCGTATACATCACATGCTCAGGACAGACCAGCATGATAGGACCTTCAGCACAGAGACCGAAACATCCCGTCTTTATGACCTTTACCTTCGCACCCAGCTGATGCACTCTTATCTGTTCTTCGAGGACTTTTGCAACCTCAAGGGAGCCTGATGATGCACAGCCTGCAACTCCGCACACGAGAATATGGATCTCATCTTCAGGTGTGCCTGCAGGAAGCGTACGATCAAGTCTGATGCTCATCGATTTGAGGGTATCGTCTCTCAATGCTTTTAATTCTTCTATATTATGGATCATCGTTTACTCCTTATTCCATTTCTTCGTATTTATCAATAATATCGTCTACATCTCCGGCAACAAGCTTGCCAAATACTTCGTCATTGATGGTAACGACAGGGGCAAGACCGCATGCGCCGATACATCTGCATGCATCAAGAGAGAATTTGCCGTCCTCTGTACATTCGCCGGCATCGATGGAAAGTCTTGTCCTGAACTTGTCGAGGATCTCATTGGCTCCTTTGACATAGCAGGCTGTTCCCATGCATACGTTGATCTGATATTTTCCCTTTGGATTGATAGTAAACTGGGTATAGAAACTTACAACACCGTAAACCTCTGCGAGAGGTATGTTGAGCTTCTCCGCGATGACACGCTGCACCTCGAGAGGCAGGTATCCGAAAAGTTCCTGAGCCTCATGAAGTACCGGGATAAGAGCTCCGCGGGTGTCTTCATACTTGGCGATTATCGCGTTCAGCTTTTCAAAATTTTCTGAAGAATGCGTGCACTGCATACATGTGTCACTCATAAAATACTCCTTCCTAAAAACCTGACAATAAATCAAATAGATATAATAAAGTACATAACCTAACACAATAAAGATACTTTAAAAGGTGTTGCGGAGTCAACAACAACAGAATAGCTAGTTAAAAAATAAGCAAGATAGTTAGAAAAAGCGCCTTTTTTCAGTCGATTAATTGCCTGAATTTTAACTATCTTGTTAAAAATGTCATATGACGGAAACTTTTTTCTGACAGAATACCACAAAAAACGATATATGATGAAATTTTTTTCTGATATGGCGAACAGGAGAACAGAGTGTGACGCCACAGACGCCAGATATCGTACTCAGACCACGGAGGCTCCTGAAGGTACAGACAGTGCTGTCATCCGCATGGATCGATGTATATGCGGCACATCGCCTTCTGATAGCATGTACACCGGATGCACGCCGGCTTCAGCGGTATATCAGCATGATCAGTCTGCCTGTGGAGAAGATGATAAAAGAGACTATCCATGCCATGACTGTCCTTGATATGCAAAGTCTCAGAGGCACGGTAAAACTGCCGGCTTCTTTTCTTATGGCTGCAAGCGTGGCGGCGCATGGAGTATAAAGGAGGCAGAATACCATGAATGAAACTGCTGACAGCGGAGTGAACATCTGAGCCATGATATCCTGTGTATGGATCACTTCCGGTGCTGATGACATTATGGATAGGGTACTGACTGTGGCTTCTCTGGCAGTGAGACCTGCGATGACGGAGGCTGCAGCGCCGGGACTGCCGAATCCCAGCGGAGCGAATACAGGTGCGATGAAGCTGCCGAGACGCCACAGGATGCTGTCTTCGAAGTCAGAGGTCATGTGCAGACCGGCATCGAAATTCTGCAGGTACCATATGATGACAGAGGCCATGAATATCACCGTAAAGGCTTTCTTCACGAATCCACCTGTGTTCGCCAGTACGGATAATGCCACTGAACAGATCGTGTGACGGACGTCCGGTCTGTGTCGTGATGACGACGGAGAATGTGCCACGTGTCTGCAGTACACGCAGGATGACATGCATCTGCTGTCCGTCGCACCGCCGGATGGCGAAGCTGTGCTGCAGGCTGTTGTTTTTCCCGGGCGGATCCGGCGCAGCAAAGGCAGATCCGGGATTTTTCCCACTATATATACGTAAAAAACAGATGCCAGTATACCGGCAAGGTAGAGGGCTGCGATCACAGTAAGTCTGCAGGATGGGAAAAATACAGATGTGAACATCATATATACCGGGAGCTTAGCGCTGCAGGACATGAAAGGGATCAGCGTTATAGTGGTCATGCGCTGGCGGATATCCGGGATCCTTCGGGAGGCCATCACTGCCGGTACGGAACAGCCGAAGCCTGTCAGCAGAGGCACTGCGGCAGCTCCGGAAAGTCCGGCTTTTTTCATGACGCCGTCCAGCGCGAAGGCGGCGATATCCATGAACCTGCTGTGTTCAAGTATGCTCAGCTGCAGGAACAGCAGCGATATTGCAGGAACGAAGGAAAGCACGCTGCCTGTTCCTGTACATACACCGTCTGTCACCAGGCTGATGAAGGGCGGGTTCATACCGGCACTGATCATGCGGGCTCTTAAATATTCTGTACATGCCGCTGTCAGATTTTCCATGGAACGGGTGAGGAATGTGCCGGGCGGACCGAAGGTGATGATGAATACGTGGGACATCACCGCGGCGAAAGAAAATGCGGCTCCGATGCGTCTGCGACGCAGGCTTCTGGTTTTGTGCCGGGATGCGGCTGGTACTGGTGTCATGGCTATGTTTATACACATCCTTTCTCTGTCTGTGGCTCCGGATATGGTCACGGGGTGTTTTGATACTGTCCCGGGGCCGGGATACATGGTAGAATATATGTGTGGGAAAAATATCTATTACATATAGAAGAAAACGAGGTGATACGATGGATCCGACAGGAGAGCATACAGGGACTTTCAGGATAGGTCCCATAAGACCGCCCAGCGAAGCGACGAGCCTGCTGCTGCAGGTGACTAACGGGTGCACATGGAACAAATGCAGGTTCTGCAGGATATACAGGCATACGAAATTCAAAGCCTACAGCGCAGACAGCATCCGGAGGGACATAGACACCATGGTGCTGTATGCGCAGAGAGCGCGCAGACACCGTGACAGCAGCGGCAGATGGGATATAGACAGTCTCAACAGAGAGATAATGATGAGCAAAGGTGATGAACGGCAGTGCTTTTACATGGTGGCGAACTGGCTCGTCAACGGCGGCGAGAATGTGTTCCTGCAGGACGGCAATACCACCGCACTGAGCAGCGGCAGGCTTACGGACGTGCTGGTATATCTGCGGCAGGCGTTCCCGGGCATAAAGAGGATAACGTCCTACGGCCGTGCGGAAAATCTTTCACGCATCAGTGCGGAGGAGTTCGCGGAGCTGAAAGCCGCGGGGCTTGACAGGATACATTCCGGGTTCGAGTCAGGCTCCGACGCTGTGCTCAGTCTGATAAACAAAGGCACCACAGCTCAGCAGGAAATAACTGCAGGCAGGAACATAAAGGCCGGCGGTATAGAATTGTCGGTGTATTTCATGCCGGGTATCGGCGGCAGGGATCTCACTGCAGAGAATCCCGAAGGCATGGCTGAGGTGATAAACAGCATATCTCCGGATTTCGTCAGGATAAGGACCGCGGTGGTAAAACCGGGGACAGAGCTTTACGATGATTTCCTTACAGGGAAATACACGCTGTGCAGTGACGACGAGAAGATCCTTGAGATCCGCAGGCTTATAGATGCTTCTGAGACGGAGGGTACCGTACTTGTCAGCGACCACATCATCAATCTGCTGCAGCAGGTCAGCGGCAGACTGGATACCGATCGCAACAGGATGCTGGGGATCATCGACGGATATCTGGGGATGCCCGAGGAGGAGCGCGTGATGTTCAGACTGGCAAGACGTATGGCGAAGGTCATATCGCCCGATGACATGAAAAGGCTTTCTGAGGCGGATATCGAGGATATACGTCACATAATGTATACAACAGCAGATTCGTACAGTCTCGAGGTGAAGATCAACAATATGATGTGCAGCTTCATATGATCTGACAATTCTGACATAGCCGTGAATGAGTTCAAAAAGTGTAATAAAAATGAGATGCAATCTCAAAAAAGAGACACAAAAGTGAGACAAATGAGCAAAACCCACCCTCGAATCCAAGTTTCGAAACACTGTTGTTAATATTTTTTGAAAATATTATGAGCCTTTACAAACGTGTAATTGTCAATGATTTGTCAGAAAATTTATTTTTTAACAATCTCCCGGGAGCACAAAAGTCATTATGTTGGCACACAAATTGTATATATAATGGGCAGAAGTTATACCGATTGCCACTTAGGACATTCAGGTTGTTAAAAACCGGATGTCGGATCGGAAGGATTTCGGGGATGTGATTTAAGGAATCAAGTACATAACACATTGCTGAACCGGAACGCTTTCCTGTCTGTCGGAAGTGGTGAACAAAGAATTTTAAGGGAGGTCATATAATGGCTAACGAAATGAACAAGAAGGCGGCTTTAGAAGAAGCGAAGAAAGTTGTAGAATGGATCGAAAAAGATGCACTTACAGATGCAGATAAAGATCAGATCGTTAAAGAATCGATCGAAAACTTCAACAACAACTACAACCCTGGATGGTTAGAATACAGAAAGTCAGTATCAACTGATTCAGCTTTCGTAGAATGGTCAGATGAAGGCGAAGTATTCAAAGACGTTCACGGCGTTGAATTCATCGACTGCTTAGGCGGATTCGGTATCTTCGCTTGCGGACACGGAAATGAGCAGATCAAGAAGACTGTTATGAAGCAGTTAGACAGATTCGCTTTACATTCACAGGAACTGGTTGACCCGCTCAGAGGTTACCTCTGCAAACTGCTGGCTATGATCACTCCTGGAGATCTGCAGTACTCATTCTTCACAAACGGCGGAGCTGAGGCTGTAGAAATGGCTCTGAAGCTCGCTAGACTGGCAACAGGCGGAAGATGGTACATCTCAACTGTTGGTGCATTCCACGGTAAATCAATGGGAGCTATCTCAATGGGTGGTAAAGGCGCTTACAGAGAAGACTATATCCCAATGATCCAGCAGGTACAGCACGTTGAATATGGTAACGCTGACGCTACAAGAGCTGCAGTTA
>CAJJPZ010000145.1 GCA_905193765.1 uncultured Eubacterium sp. | reverse complement strand
TTCACACTTTCAAGGTGCCTCACGCTGTTTCTTATCCGCCTTTCCTTCTGAGAGATCCTGCCGCCGTATACCAGCTCCTCGATGGTATCCTCTATCTCTGTTATGCCCTCCCCTTTTATCAGCGAAGTCTGTATCACTCTGACTCCCGGCATGGCGTCCCTGATCTCATGAGCATCTATCTTCTGCCCCAGATCGTTTTTGTTGATCAGCACCAGGGCGTTCCGTTCCCCGATGTACTCCATGATCAGCCTGTCCTCTTCCGTCAACTCCTCGCTGCCGTCCAGTATGAAAATTATAAAATCAGCACTGTTGAATGCTTCTTTTGTTTTTTCTATACCGATCTGTTCTATGGTGTCTGTGGTCTCACGTATACCGGCGGTGTCCGTGAGATATACAGGTATGTTCTTGATACTTATGGCTTCCTCGATGGTATCTCTTGTGGTGCCGGGCATGTCAGTTACGATGGCTCTGGATTCACGCAGCAGTCCGTTCATCAGAGACGACTTGCCTACGTTGGGTTTGCCCACTATGGCCACCCTGATACCCTCTCTGATCATACGTCCTGCAGAAGCTGAAGATGTTAAAATTCCAATCATATCGTTTATTTCCGATATATTTTTTTTCAGCTCCACATATGTCAGTTCCTCGATGTCCTCATCGGGGTAATCAATGTTCACAGTTATGTTCACCAGCACGTCCAGCAGCTTTTCCCTGATGGCCCCTACCCTGCCGGAAAGCTCACCCTCCAGCTGGGAAACGGCTATATCGAAACTCCTGTCGGTCTTCGCCTTTATAAGGTCGATCACCGCCTCCGCCTGAGACAGATCCATACGCCCGTTGAGGAACGCGCGCTTCGTGAATTCCCCAGGCTCCGCCAGACGTGCGCCTTTGCGCAGCACCAGCGCCAGAGTCTTTCGCAGCGACACCATGCTGCCGTGGCAGTTTATCTCCACCACGTCTTCAGCGGTGTATGTCTTCGGCCCTTTCATGTAAACTGCAAGTACTTCGTCCACAAGACGGTTCTCATCGTCTATTACCTTTCCATATGTCATCCGTCTGCTGATGATCCCGTCGCTGCCGGAGGCCGGCTGGAACACGCTCTTCAGTATGTCCAGAGATTTCTCTCCGCTTATCCTTATGATCCCTATCCCGCCTTCTCCGTAGGCTGTAGCAACAGCAGCTATAGTATCTTCCATCTGAAATATCCCTTTCATGCGAATTTATCTTATCATGCAAAGTCTCGCCTCTGCACACATTACTTTCCTTTTTAAAGCAAAAACACTTTCTGGATAGGACCTGACATGGGAAATACCGGTACGATATTTCCCGTGACGGTTACCGGAAAGTGTTGATACAAATCATTTTTTGTATTCGATAACGACTCTTCTGTAAGGTTCTTCGCCCTCGCTTCTTGTCGTTATATTGCGGTTCTGCTGCAGTGTCGCATGGATGACCTTTCTTTCGTAAGGGTTCATCGGCTCAAGTCTTACATATTTCTTAGTCTTGATGACTTTAGCAGCAAGTCTGTTGGCGAGCTGTTCGAGAGTCTTCTGTCTCTTGGCCCTGTAGTTCTCTGCGTCAACAACGACCTTGATGTATTTTTCGCTGTTTTTGTTGACTACGAGACTTGTGAGATACTGGATGGAATCAAGGGTCTGCCCTCTCTTGCCGATGACTGTCCCTGAATCCTTTCCGTCCATCTCAAGATATACCATATCATCTCCCGCCATTGCCCTGATGCTGAGATCCAGACCCATCTTCTCAGTTACTTCCTTAAGGAATCTGAGAGCTTCATGATCTTCTATATCATGGAGCTTCGATTTGTCCACTATGCTTGCGATCTCCTTCACCTCTCTGGATTTCTGCTCTCTCGGCTTCTGTTCCTTCGGGGCTCTGTTGGATTTTGATCCTTTGTTTTCTTTATGATTTTTCTTATTGCTCTTCTGTTCTTTTTCCTGAGGTCTTGTTTCTCTTGCCGGTCTTTCCTTTACAGCATCGGCTTCTGCAGCAGGTTTCACCGCTACAGGTTCCGGTTCAGGTTTTTTCTTCTTCTCTACACGCACCTTGGCGAGCTTCGACCCTATACCGAAGAAACCCTTTGAAGGTTCTTCGAGAACTGTGACCTCAACTTCATCTCTGGAGACTTTAAGATCCATCAAGGCGAGTTTGACGGCTTCTTCTACGTCAACTCCCCATTTTTCTGAATAATCCATATGAAAACTCCTCCAAAATAATATTGAGACTATTTTTTATTCTTCTTTTTTTTCTTCAATTCAGATTCTCTTTTTAATTTTTTTCTGACTGACGCCATGTGGATATTGAAGAAGATCTGGATGATCTGGCTCACTGCCCAGTAAAGCGCGAGACCTGACGGGAAACTTCTCGCCATCCAGAGGATCATCACAGGGAAGATATATTTCATCATCTTCATCATACCTGCGGTCTGTCCTGCAGTTGACGTATCCGCCATAGCCTGGTTCATGGCAAAACCGAAGAACGTTGCGATACCTGCTATTATAGGCAGTATCCACGGGTCAGGCTGACTGAGGTCCTTGATCCACAGGAACGATTCGTGGAATGCGAATATCATGCTGTCCCCGTCGATGTACTTCATCGGGTATCTGAGCAAAGCAAACAATCCCATGATAATAGGCATCTGAATGAGCATAGGAAGACATCCGCCCATAGGGTTGAATTTTTCTTCCTTGTACAGCTCTGCCATCTTTATGTTCAGAGTTTCCTTGTCGTTGGCGTATTTTCTCTGCAGTGCCTGCATCTTAGGCTGTATCTCTGACATCATAGCAGTTGATTTGGTCTGCTTTATGTACAGAGGATACAGGCAAAGCTTGACTACTACCGTGAATATGATTACACAGAGAGCGTACTGCCCTATGAAACTGTATAAAAAACTCAGCAGCAGGCCTAAAGGTTTGGCTATTAGTCCTAAAAACGTGTACATTAATTAATTTCCTCCTATTTTAAAGGATCATAGCCTCCGGGATTGAAGGGATGACATCTGAGCAGTCTCCTTATACCGAGATAGCTTCCTTTAAAAAATCCGTACTTTTCAAGTGCCTGAATAAAATAAGTCGAACAAGTAGGATAGAATCTGCATGTCGGGGGAAAAAGAGGGGATATGAATTTCTGATATATCCTTATTACAAATACCAAAATATGCTTCATATTCTGTATCACCTCTGATCCTTTTTTACTTTTTCATCTCCCCGGGCCGCCGTCAGTCTGGCTCTGCGCAGAGCACCCTTCATGGACCTGCCGACATCCTGGGCCTTCATGCCGTTTATAGTGTTCCTGGCTATGAAGATGATGTCGTGACCCGGTTTGATATTATCCTTGAGAAATCTGTAGTTCTCTTTCATGAGCCTGCGGGCTCTGTTTCTTTCAACACTGTTTCCTACTTTTTTGCTTGCTAAAAACGCCGTTCTGTTATACGAAAGATCATTCTTCCTGTAGAAAAGGACCACATACCGTTCACCTATGGATCTGCCTTTTCTGTATATGGAATTAAAATCATCTTTTCTTCTCAGTATATCCTTTTTTAGCATAATTTCCCTAAGTTATCCAGCATAACAAAAAGACCACATTTGCGGTCTCTATGCTGATAATACTTTTCTTCCTCTTTGTCTTCTTCTCTTCAAAACATTTCTACCGCTCTTGGTCTTCATTCTTTTTCTGAAGCCGTGCTCTTTTTTTCTCTGTCTTTTTTTCGGTTGATATGTCATTTTCATGATATAATTCCTCCTTTTTAACTAAATTACTTCGCATAGATCTGAATTTCAATCCACGCACATATGCTTTAATATTATACAACTCTGTGTGTAACAAGTCAACTGCTTTTATTTGCAGGTCCTGTGTATAAATCTGGCATTTCCCTATATATAGTCGTACCTGTTAAAACTATGCACAATTTTATCCACCGCTTGTGGATAAATCGGCGAAATTATATTTTTTCAGCATTTTTTTATTAACTATTGCTTGTGGATAACTTTATCTGTTATTATAATTAAACGTAACAGGAGAAGCAATTTATGAAGAAGAAAATCGACAAAAAAAAATGGGAAGAAATTCTCGCCGAGGTCAAAAACAACATAACAGATATCAGCTACAGGACCTGGTTTCTCCCTCTCACGCCTCTCGAAATAGATGAAGAGGCCGCTGTGATGTATTTTGCCTGTACGAACGAGATGATCATAGATGTACACAAACAGCGCTATATGTCCATCTTCGAGAAGACCGCAGAGGAAGTCTACGGCAAAAGGTACAGGATAATCATCAAACTCATGTCAGAGAACGAGATAAAGGAGCTGAGCCGCGAGCCGGCTGAGACCGCTCCAAAGCCTGTGAAACCTGCTGTTATGGAAGAAGAGAACGATCTCAGAGAGGAATATTTCCTCAATCCGAGATACAACTTCGACAATTTCATCGTAGGACCTAACAACGAATACGCCCACGCGGTGGCAAGAGCCGTCGCGGAATCACCGGCAGACGCCTACAACCCGCTGTTCATCTACGGCGGATCGGGACTGGGCAAGACGCACCTGATGCATGCCATCGGACACCACATACTCAAGAACCGCCCCGAGATGAAGGTACTGTACGTATCGTCGGAGATGTTCACGTCGGAACTTATCAAAGCGCTGCACGACAACAAGAACGGCAATGCCAAGATGAGAGTTTTCAAAAACAAATACAGGACCGCCGACGTCCTGCTGATAGACGACATCCAGTTCATCGAAGGCAAAGAATCAACGCAGACGGAGTTTTTCCATACCTTTAATACGCTCCACGACTACAACAAGCAGATAGTCATATCCAGCGACCGGCATCCCAGCCACCTGCGTGACCTGGACGAACGGCTGAGATCCAGGTTCCAGTGGAACATAGTTGCCGACATACAGCCGCCGGACTTCGAGACGCGTGTTGCGATACTCCGCAAGAAAGCCGAAGTGGAGGGTGTGGAGATCGACGACGACGTGCTGGACGTCATAGACCTGATAGCAGAAAAGGTCAAGTTCAATATAAGGGAACTTGAGAGCGCCCTCACCAGGATAGTGAGCTACTCTACCCTTTTCAATAAGAAGATAACAGTCAAGTTCGCCAGGAAGAACCTCAACGACATATTCTCCGCAGGCGACTTTGACCTGACATGCGAGACTATAAAGAAAGCCGTCGCCAGGAAGTACGGCGTCAAAATCACGGATCTGGAGTCCGCCAAGAGAAAGCGGGAATTCTCCCATCCGCGTCAGGTGGCCATGTACCTGTGCAGAGAACTCACGGATTCATCGCTGCCTAAGATCGGCGAATACTTCGGAGGCCGCGACCACACCACAGTGCTCCACGCTTACGATAAGATATCTTCCGAAATAAAGACAAGCAACATACTTGAGGAAGAGATCAGGATACTGAAGAACGAACTGCAGTGACGACTGTGTATAGATTTCATCCGGAAGCGCCCCGGCGGCTCTCCGCTGTGCATAAAAAACACATACCTGTTATACACAGTCCGTGTTGACAAAAAAACAAAAGTTATCAACAGTTTATCAACAGCAAAAAAGCTTGAAATTCAGCGGTCTGAGAGAGTTATCCACAGTATCAACAGGCCCTACTACTACTATTA
>CAJJPZ010000144.1 GCA_905193765.1 uncultured Eubacterium sp. | reverse complement strand
CAACGAAAGGCAGGCGACTTTACACCGAGGTCGAATTCAGAGATGAGGATATGCTGCTGTTCGGTCGAGAAACAGCGGGACTTCCTGAGGATCTGATCCGTGAACACATCGATAACGCGATACGCATACCCATGAGCGAGGACACCAGGCTGAGATCGTTCAATCTGTCCAATTCAGCCAATATAGTGCTTTTTGAGGCCCTGCGGCAGCTTGGGTTCCCGGGTCTTCTTTAGAAAAACAGAAATAAGGTATACCGGAAGGGAATAGACGGAAAAATAAAACGGGAGCAAAGCACTGGCAAAATAATTTCCATGTGGTATACTTATTGTATATAAAGATGAGGTATTAAGATGAGCATACGACTTGGTTATGATTTAACAATCGAACAGGCACAGAAACTGGTGATGACCCCTGAGCTTATACAGGCTATCCAGATACTGCAGTTCAATACACAGGAACTGGACTCCTATGTGCAGGAGCAGCTTCTGGTGAACCCTGTGCTGGAGCACGGCAGTCATGAGCCTGCAGACAGTCATCATGACGGACACGATGAAGGCTACGGAGGCGTCAAGGAAAATGAACAGTCTGCTGGAACGTCCTCCTCGAAGGATGACGATTTCGACTGGAAGGAGTATATCAAGGACCGTCAGTATGATGATATAAGCTACAAGCAGTGGGACTACAAGGGCGGCGAAGAGAAAGAGAACACATATGAACAGTATGTGTCTTCGGATGTGACTCTTCCGGAACATCTGATGTTCCAGCTCCAGTTCGCCACACAGAAGAAGACCTGCAGGAAAGTAGGAAGATACATAATAGAATCCCTGGATGAAAACGGATACATGACGGCGACCGTCGAAGAGATCGCCAGGATCACCGGCACGCCGGTGGAAAACGTACTCAAGGTACTGGATATGATACATACTTTCGATCCGATGGGCGTCGGAGCCAAGGATCTGAGGGAATGTCTGATAATACAGCTCAAGCAGAAGGGTCAGCTGACGGATGTGTTCGAGCGTGTGATCAATGAACATCTGGAGGATCTGGCAAACAACAGGCTGGGAGCTATTGCCAGGGAAATGGGGATCTCCGCTCAGGAGGTCCAGGAGATGAGCGACATAATACGCACGCTGGAGCCGAAGCCGGGAAGGCAGTTCGCATCACAGATGGACACCAAATACATCGTTCCTGACGTGATAGTGGAGAGAGTGGACGGCGAGTATGTTGTCACGATAAACGAGAGCAGCACACCTAATCTGGTGGTCAGCTCATACTATCAGAAAATGCTCAGCAGAGCGGAAACGGACGAGAACCTGTCGAAATATCTGTCGGACAGAGTGAACTCGGCGCTGTGGCTCATCAAGAGCATAGAACAGAGAAAGCAGACGATATACAATGTCGTTACTTCCGTAGTCAAATATCAGAAGGAATTTTTCGACAAAGGCAGCAAATATCTCAAGACGCTTACACTGAAGGACATCGCAGAGGAGCTGGGGATACATGAGTCAACGGTCTCAAGATCCATAAACGGCAAATATCTGCAGAGCCCGAGGGGTGTCTATGAAATAAAATACTTTTTCTCGGCGGGAGTGTCGGGAAGTCACGGAGAAGGTATATCTTCCAACAGCATCAAGGAATTCATCAAGGAGATCGTGGACAGCGAGGATCCGAAGAATCCATACAGCGATCAGGCCATGGTAGATATGCTCAAGGAAAAAGAAATAAATATTTCAAGGCGTACCGTGGCAAAATACAGAGATGAACTGCATATCCTGTCATCTTCGAAACGAAGAAGATATTGACCCGCAAGGGATGATATAAAAATATAACAAAACAGTATTTCAAAATGCACTTAGGAGGAATTTAGAAATGGCAATCAAAATAGGAGTGAGTGGATTCGGTCGTATTTCACGTGTGGTTATTCGTGCAGCTATGGATATGCCTGATATCGAGATAGCAGGTATCAATGTCCGCAATGCTGACAAGGAGTATATGGTGTACATGCTGAAGTACGATACAGTATTCGGTCGCTTTCCAAAAGAACTCGGTATTTATGACGACGGTCTGATCATCGACGGCAAGAAAGTTCCCGTTTACAGCGAAAGTGATGCATCCAACATCCCGTGGGGAGAATGCGGTGCAGAGTATATCGTAGAGGGTACCGGAGCATACAATACTACAGAAAAAGCCATGGTACATATAAATCAGGGAGCAAAGAAAGTAGTCATAACTGCACCTGCAAAAGACAAGGAAACGCCTACATTCGTAATGGGAGTAAACCACGAGTCATACAAAGCTGATATGAAGATCGTGTCAAATGCTTCATGTACAACGAACTGCCTGGCACCTATGTGCAAAGTCATTGAAGACAACTGGGGCATCGAGCAGGGACTCATGTCAACTATACATGCTGCAACTGCAAAGCAGAAAGTCGTTGACGCACGTTCAATGAAAGACTGGAGAACAGGCAGATCGTCATTCGGCAACATCATTCCGTCAACAACAGGCGCAGCAAAGGCTGTAGGTCTTGTAGTACCTTCACTGGCAGGCAAGATGACAGGTATCTCATACCGTGTGCCTACGAATGATGTATCAGTTGTGGATCTCAATGTCCAGCTGAAGAAACCGGCAAGCTATGAAGAGATCTGTGCAAAAATGAAGGAAGCGTCAGAGACGCACATGAAGGGCGTTCTCGAATATGTCGATGACGAAGTCGTTTCAAGCGATTTCATCGGCGATGCAAACACTTCGATATTCGACGCCAGAGAAGGTATACAGCTGAACGACAGATTCTTCAAGCTGATAGCATTCTATGACAATGAGTATGGATATTCAAACAAGGTGCTGGAGCTTATCAGACATATGTACAGTGTCGACCACAAATAACTACATAATAAAATTTAAGGACGGTATTCGAAATGAAAAAAACTGTTAGGGATATCGATGTGGCAGGCAGAAAGGTCCTGGTAAGATGCGATTTCAATGTTCCTATGAAAGACGGTAATATAACCAACGACATAAGGATAGTATCAGCACTGCCTACGATAAAATATCTTATTGAAAATGATGCTGCTGTGATACTGATGTCTCACATGGGCAGACCTAAAGGCGAGCCGAAACCTGAGTTCACGCTCAGACCGGTTGCAGACAGACTGTCTGAACTGCTGGGGCAGGATGTTATCTTTGCACCGTCACCGGTGGTAGTGGACGATGGCGTGAGAGAGACTGCGGCAGCATTGCAGGGCGGACAGGTGATGCTCCTGGAAAATGTCAGATACAGAGCAGAAGAAACGAAGAACGAGGAACCATTCACAGGTGAGCTTGCCTCACTGGGAGAGATCTTCGTGAACGATGCTTTCGGTACAGCACACAGGGCACACTGCTCTACAGCAGGACTGGCAAAATACATGCCGGCTGTTTCAGGATTCCTGATCGAAAAGGAGATAAAATTCCTGGGAGATGTTCTGGAAGATCCGGAGAGACCTTTCGTTGCCATAATGGGCGGAGCAAAGGTCGGTGACAAGATCCCTGTGATCGAAAATCTCATGAAGAAAGTGGATTCGCTGATAATAGGCGGAGGAATGAGCTATACTTTCTTCAAGGCAATGGGATATGAGATAGGAAAATCGATCCTGGATGAAGAAAGCACAGGCCTGGCGGGAGAACTGATGAAGAAAGCCGAGGCTGCAGGTGTGCAGCTCCTCCTCCCTGTAGACACGGTATGCGCCAGAGAGTTCAGTAATGACAGCGAGAAAGCTGTATTTGACAGAGACAGCATACCGGAAGATATGATGGGCATGGATATAGGTCCGAAGACTATTGAATTATATAAGGACTGTATATCGAAGGCAAAGACGATCGTATGGAACGGGCCGGCAGGCGTGTTCGAAATGCCGTCTTTTGAAGCTGGAACGAAAGCAATAGCGCAGGCTCTTGCAGAAAGCGATGCGACCACTGTGATCGGCGGAGGCGATTCTGCTGCTGCTGTTGAACAGTTCGGATTCGCTGATAAAATGACACATATTTCAACAGGCGGCGGAGCTTCGCTGGAATTCCTTGAAGGCAAGGAACTTCCGGGAGTGGCATGCCTGGAGGATAAATGATCCCGGAGGTAATTGACGATGAGGATACCTTTTATAGCAGGAAACTGGAAGATGTTCAAAACGAAGGCTGAAGCTCGTGAATTCGCAGAAAGTTTCAGAGTACTTTACAAAGGAACCGATGTAAGGACTGCGATATGTGCTCCGTATACGGATCTGGATATGCTCGTGGAGATGTTCAGGGGAACAGGGATCGGAGTAGGTGCGCAGAACGTACATTTTGCAGATGAGGGAGCATATACCGGCGAGATATCAGCAGCAATGCTGGAGGAGACCGGTGTCGATTACTGTATAGTAGGACATTCGGAACGCCGTCAGTACTTCGGTGAAACAGATGAAACTGTAAATAAAAAGCTGAGAAAGCTCTTCGAGGGAAGTATAACTCCGATCATGTGTGTAGGTGAAAGCCTGGAGGAGAGAGATGCCGGAAATGCGGAAACTGTCGTGAGGGCACAGCTGCAGGAGGGACTGAAGGATATACCGGCATCAGATGCTGCAAAACTCGTAATAGCATATGAACCTGTATGGGCTATCGGTACAGGCAGGACAGCCACACCGGAACAGGCGGAGGAAATGTGCAGTTCCATCAGAAGTACTCTGACAGAGCTGTATGACGAAGATGTCGCTGATGAGATCATAATACAGTACGGAGGCAGTGTGAAACCTGCCAATGCCACAGATATCATGAATATGCCGGAGATAGACGGCGCGCTGGTAGGCGGAGCAAGTCTGAAACCGGAAGACTTCATGAAAATAATCGATTTTTAATGATTGAAAGGAGAAAATCAATGTCATATATAGAAGACGTACTCGCAAGAGAAGTACTGGATTCCAGAGGAAATCCTACAGTAGAAGTAGAAGTCCTTCTTGAAGATGGATCCATCGGAAGAGCTATCGTTCCTTCAGGCGCATCGACAGGCGTACATGAAGCTGTGGAACTCAGGGACGGTGACAAGTCGAGATATCTCGGCAAGGGAACTCTAACAGCTGTTTCCAATGTAAACAATATCATAGCAGAGCATGTTGTGGGATGGGACGCTTTCGACCAGCCGGGACTTGACAAGCTGCTCATAGATCTGGACGGAACCCCTAACAAAGGAAAGCTGGGCGCTAATGCTATCCTGGGAGTTTCAATGGCAACTGCAAGAGCTGCAGCAGAATCACTGGGTCTGCCTCTTTTCCAGTATCTAGGCGGAGTGAACGGAAAAGTGCTGCCGACACCGATGATGAACATACTCAACGGCGGATCACATGCCGACAATACAGTGGATATCCAGGAATTCATGATCATGCCGGTGGGAGCACCGACTTTCAGAGAAGCTCTGAGAATGGGAGCAGAAGTTTTTCATAATCTCAAGAGTGTGCTCAAGGAAAAAGGCATGAACACAGCTGTCGGTGATGAAGGCGGTTTCGCACCGAACCTCGCAACAAATGAAGAGGCTATACAGGATATAATCGCTGCCATCGAAAGAGCAGGATACAAGCCTGGAGATGATGTGAGGATCGCACTGGACGTTGCAGCAAGTGAATTCTATGATGCAGAAGCGGATATCTATAACCTTACAGGAGAAGGC
>CAJJPZ010000143.1 GCA_905193765.1 uncultured Eubacterium sp. | reverse complement strand
GTGATATCCCCCGGCGTTCCCGCTTCTGTCGTGCCGATATGTACACAATCCTGTGGATCACTGTCGACACATGAGATCTCTCTGTAAGCCCGTTCTCCCGCAAGGTGTTTTTTTTCTTCCTCCGTATGTGCTCTGTGGCTGCCCAGGGCAAAGACCAGTGTGATATCCTCAGGCGATACACCAGCTGCATACAGCTCATCCAGAACTGCCGGCATCACGTCCCATGTAGGCATAGGCCTCGTTATGTCGCTTGTTATTATCACCGTTTTTTCTCCAGGTCTCACTATCTCTGCGAGCGGAGCTGAAGCAATGGGATTTTTTAATGCCTCCCGGACCACGGATCCGCCTTTTTCACCGCTGCTGACCGGATTGGCTCTCAGTATCTTCAGTATGTTCCTGTCAGGTATCTCTGCTGTCTGGATACCATCTCCATATCCTAATTCTATCTTCATATAACCGTTCTCCGTAATATGATCATCAGTCTGCTATCATTCCTTCGCGGATCTCATCGCCTTTATCAGCGGGAGCTCCTTGCCTGAAAGATATCTCACCATCGCACCTCCTGCAGTACACACATAGCCTATATCACTCAGATCTATATATCTCTGCGCTGCACTTACTGTATCTCCGCCGCCTATCACAGAATAACCTTCCGATGCAGCAATGGCCTTCCATATTCGCTTTGTCCCCTCTTCAAAGACAGGATTTTCATACACACCTGCAGGGCCGTTCACGAATATCGTCTTTGCATTTGCTATTTCCTCCTCATAAAGGCATATCGTCTCATCGCCTATATCCATAAACATTTCTTCTTTCGGCAGATCTTTTACAGGAACACTCTTCCTTTCGCCATTTTGTTCATACGCAAGATCGACAGGGAATTTGATTTTATACGGATACTGTTTCAGATATTCCTCAGCGTCTTTTACAAAGACCTCCAGACCTCTGTCACATATGAAATTTTCTTTCACTGACCCCAGCCGGTATCCGCTGGCAAGAAGCATTATCTCTCCGGTTATCCCGCCTGTAAGGATCAGATCCGCTCTGCCTGACTGCAGGACCTGTTTCATCATCCCGAAAGCGTCGGATATCTTTGCGCCCCCAAGCACGAATACACATGGACTTTCCGGATGCTCCATTATATTGTCCATCGCCTCCACCTCTTTTTGCATCAGCAGACCTGCCGCTGTAGGCAGCAGCTGCTGGAATGCCACCATCGAAGGGGCATTCCTGTGCGCTGCTGCAAAGGCATCGTTGACATAAAAGTCGCATAACGGCAGTAATGATCTCACCAGATATGTATCTTTCATATCCTTCGGCTCAAGCTTCACAGCATTCTCGAATGTGGAGATCTCTTCCGTCAGGTACCGGAGATTTCCAAGAAGTATACCTTCTCCGGCTCTGAGTGCTTTTATTTTCTGCTGTGCTGCCGGACCGCATGGATCATCTATGTATGGAACAGTGCTCCCGAGATACTGGCTTAATTTTTCTGCATGTTCATGCAGAGGGATCAGATTGCTGTAATCAAGAGTATCTCCCTGATGTGCTATCATCACCAGCTTTGCTCCTTTATCAAGGAGCGTTCTGATAGTAGGTATGCTTTTTCTGATCCTGTTATCACTGACGATCTTCTTTGTGAGGGGGTCGATCGGAGAATTGATGTCTATCCTCAAAAGCACTGTTTTATTGCTGTAATCATAATCATTTATACTTTTCATAATTATTCCTTCCAGGAACCAAGCCCGAGATTCTTGTTGGTCTTAGCTACGGCTGCCGTTCCATCTGTGTCCATTCCAAGAGCTGCACGTACCGCATCGATCGTCTCAGGGATCGTAACGCTCTCCTGCGGGATATGTATACCGAACATAAGGTCTTTCCCTGATTTTACTACTGTGTTTTCCCAGATACAGATCTCATACAGATCGCCTCTTGTTCTGCCAAGGTCTCTTGCATATTTGAATATGGAAGCATTTCCCTTGAATCCGTCTTCCAGACGTACCATCCTGATACGATCATGCTCTTTGAATGCTGCTATAGCTTCTTCCACTGTTATATCCTCTTTAGGTGTAGCTACCACTGTGATGAAATGGCCATGTGTCACAGGAGCGTGTACAAGTATACCCGTTGCATCGATCTCAGGCATTATAGTCATCAGATCCACTGCCTGGTGATTAGGCGCCTGATCTACCTGAAGAGCATTCGTAAGTCCTCTGTGATAATCTCCCGGATCAGCAACTCTTCTGACTATAGTGATCGCAACCTTTTCTATACCGCATTTTCTGTTCAGGCAATCCACAGCTCTTATCAGCCCGGTCGTATTGCAGCTTGTCAGTTTGAGGAAGTCTGCACCTACTCCCTTCTCATAGTTGGCATATCCGTGGAAGAAAACATCTGCAACATCATTCTTTTCGCCACCCTGGAATACTGCCTTTAGACCTTTTTCCTTGTATATCTCTTTATTCTTTGCACCTACGCCTGCAGATGTAGCGTCAAGAACGATATCTGCCTGATCAAGAGCATCATCGATCAGGCCCGCTACCGGCGCTCCAATTGCCTCGAATGCAGTTTTGGCTTCATCATTGAGAGCATAAAGTTTATACGGCATGCCCTTCTCCTTGAGGGCTCTTATTCCCAGGCTCACAGCAGCATCAACAACGCCTACCAGCTCCATATCGTCCTGCATTGCCACTCCGTCAGCCAGTCTCTGTCCTATAGTCCCATATCCTACTACTACTACTTTTTTCATTACTTTCCACTCCTTTCAGCCATGGCTTCGCCCATGATTTCATCTATAACTTTCAGCGTATATTCGATATCCTCATATGTGCTCTGAGCACACATATAATTTCTTCCTCTCCAAGGATTGAGTCTTATACCTCTTTCCATGCAGCCCTGCACCAGTTTTCTGTACAGAGCACTGTCTACCTTTGAATAGTGGTCTCTGTAATCCACGAGTTCCTCATCGGTTCCCAGCACCATAGTCCACATTCCGCCGACAGCCTTTGTACATACTTTGACATCATATTTCGCACAGATCTCCTCGATACCGTCTATCATTTTCTGTGACATCTTTTCAAGGTTCTCATAGAAACCCGGCTGTTCACAGATTTCAATAGTCGCCAGCGCAGCTGCAACACACATTGCATTAGCAGCAAATGTACCTGATGCAACCGTTGCTGCTGTTACAACTTCCTCACGACCTACAACACATGAGATCGGATATCCGCCGCCTATTGCCTTTCCGAAAGTTGCCAGATCAGGTGTAACTCCGAAATATCCCTGTGCACCCTGGAGTCCCAGTCTGAATCCGGTTATCACCTCATCAAAGATCAGCACTACATTGTATTCATCACACAGTTTTCTGAGTCCTTCGAGGAACCCCGGCTGTGGATATATAGGATCTGCATTTGCCATTATAGTTTCAAGGATTATACATGCGATATCATCACCCTGTGTCCTGAATATATGTTCGATATTTTCAAGATCATTGAACATTGCAATGATAACGTCATCCGGATCTTTCTGACCTTTTATATGCTTTATCTTATTAGGGTTTTCCCTTGGTCCCAGTGCCTCGAGCCTTTCGGCATCGCAGCTGACCTTTTCCTCATCCATAGATCCGTGATAGCACCCCTCGATCTTTACGATCTTCTTTTTACCTGTATATGCTCTTGAAACTCTTATAGCATGCATATTAGCCTCTGATCCGGACGACATGAATGCACTTACCTTATCTGCGCAAGGAATGATATCGACAAGCTTGTTTGCCAGTTTTACAAGAGCCTCATTAGGAGCTGCCATCAGCGTTGCCTTATGCAGCTGCGCTTCGACTGCCGCAGTAAGGACAGGATGTACATAACCGAGGATATTAGGTCCGAATGCATTCAGATAATCTATATACGAATTCCCGTCGACATCGAATACTTTCGAACCTACTCCATGATCCATATAGATCGGATAATCATTCCACGGAGCCTTGTGAAATGAACTTGAGAGACCGCCAACCAGACATCCCTGCGCTTTCTGAAATAATTCTTTTGATTTTTCTGTTGTATAAGCCATTTTCTCCTCCTTTATCAATGACCAATATATTTTGCATTAGCTGAAATAGCCATTTTCATTCTCAGTTCTATAAATGTCCTGTCCGAAGTACAATATCCTTCAGATTCGATTACTTCCTTTGAAATATCAGTGCTGTATTTGCTGACACCCATTTTTTCTGCAAAGTCTCTGCCACACATCACCAGTTCTTTCTCAACGAATCGTTCCGCTTCATCAAGTTCATCGAACATTACACGTCTGTCCGGCAGATGCGCTATATATTTCTGTGTATGAAAATCATATCTTATCAACGCCTCCAGCGATTCATTGATATTTCCCGAAACAGTACCTATCGCATTCGCCACCTCACTGTCCCTTGGTATTATGATTTCACATTTCAGCTGCGACGCTGCTTTGGTCAGCCAGTTCTCTGCCGGCGCACCTATACCGATCAGAGGAGCTCTGAAACTACAGTTAAAATCGACTATTCCCTCCGCGTCTCCGTCATTACTGAAAATACTGCCAAATACAGTTCTGATCAGTTCATCTGAAACGCGTTCCTCCTCGATCCCACGGTCTACAAGCATGCTCTGTATAAGAGCTGTGCATATTTTATCTGTAAATACACTCTCTGCATAAGCCTCGAATGCCTCAAGAGACATATCCTTCCTGTCTGCCAGTTTCTTCAACGCAATTTCTGCTATATTTCTGTCATAACATACATATTCACCTGTAACGTGCAGCAGATCGGTAGGGGTGAGTGATATAAGATATATCACTTCCATTTCCAGCAACCTGTTTATACATATCGAATCTATGTCACGTGAAAGCTTATCTGCTATATACAGAAGTGAATGAGCGCCATCCTTGAGCAGTTCAATTATTTCCATCTCCTCCTGAGTAAGCTGTTCGTTTCTGAGATTGCCACGTTTGAACAAAGCGATACAATCAGATTCCTGGCGGCCTATGATATGGTAATCGACTGGCAGACAGTATTTCTGCAGTTCATCGGTAAGATTAGTGTACTTTTCCGCCGCTATACACAACGGCACTACCCTCCTTGGCCCGAAATCCACTATGCAGGAGTTGTTCATCCTCATATAGCTGTCACCTCCCAGACCGAAAGATCTGGTATGCATAGCCTTGACTCTTGTTCTCCATCCTCCGACAGTTGCCCCGCACTTGTCGATCGGTATCCTGCGATCAGTAACTGACACAATATCAAGAGTAGTTCCACCCATATCGGCGATTATCATATCCTGCCTGTCCGACAGCTGTATACCACCGAGGGCACTGGCCGCCGGTCCGGAGAGCACAGTCTCTATCGGTCGTTCCTCAGCAAAGGAATCCACCATACAGTTCCCGTCACCTTTTATTATCACAAGGGTACATTCTATACCCATTGATGCCAGTACTTCTTTCGTTGCCGCGATCAGTTCCTTTATTACCGGAATAAGCTTTGCATTCAGTACAGCAGTTATAGTTCTTTCATAATAGCCAAGAACATTTGTAAGTTCATGTGCACATACTACAGGTACTCCCAGTATTTCATCCGAAAGCTCTTTTACCCTCAGCTCATATGCAGGGTTCCTCACACTGGCATATCCGGAAACTGCAAGAGCATCGATATTACCTCTCATCTGTTCAAGACCTTCTGCCACACTTGCTGT
>CAJJPZ010000142.1 GCA_905193765.1 uncultured Eubacterium sp. | reverse complement strand
GTATCTTCGAGAGGGCAGTCTTCAAAAAATACGATATCTATATCGCGATCTTCTTCTAAGGCCGCGATTTTTTTATAGTCAGGATGTCTGCTGAGATCACCGTTGAACACAAGGATCTTCCTGCCTGATGCGATGACGCCGCCTCCGCAGCCGCCGATGAATCCGTAATCGAAGCCGGGAAGGCTGATATATCCGGGCTCTATCAGCAGTACATCTGCATCATATCCGGACAGCGCAGAGGCTATGCCACGGTCTGAGGTTATGAAGGATTTTTCATCCACCGGCAGACAGCTGCATCTGGTGTAGCCCTGACGCACATCGACGATTATGATGCCGGGGAATCTCAGTCTGATGTGCTCCATAAGGTCAGGCGCTGTGTATCTCAGGTTGTGTATGAAATATTTCCCGGTGCATACAGCATTGTATATTATATTTCCCGGGTAACGACATTCCAGCTCCGCAGTATTTCCCGGGAAGATCCGGGCGTTTTCCCAGAGGCCTGTCTGGCACATATGTATATCCGGATGCATCAGTATCTCGTTGTATACCGGCGAAGGCGGATCCATGGCTGACCCGTCTACAGATACCACTTCATAGCCCGCATCCGACAGGTAATCTGTAAGGTGTTTTCCGGCCGATGCCGAGATATATGCTTTCTTCATGTTTTCCTCTTTTTTTCTATGATGATCAGCATCTCCGTTATCATCCCGGAGCGTATCATATATCGTTTCGTGTTCCTATATATAACCTATATTTTAGTATATCCCACGTGACAAGAAAAAGCAGCAATGCAGCAGATCACAATGCTCCCATCAGTCTGTCTGCGAAGTCTCTGGCGTGCTGCGCCTTTTCCTCGTCCATGAAGACTGTATCGTAGCCTAGATGGCGTTCTGACAGCATGCCGGCGTATTCGAGACCTGAGTGTTTGCAGTATCTCTTCATGCCTTCCGCCCAGAGGTCTGCGCCTTTTTCGGGTCTGTAGCCGCAGGTGGTGATGATGGCGACTTTCCTGCCTTTCCATATGGAAGGTCCCTTCTCATCGCCGTAGTATTTGTTGAGGGCGTAGACCATCCTGTCGAGGGCGGTCTTGAGGGGAGCGGTGCAGTACCATGCGTATATGGGAGATGCCAGCAGGATCATGTCGCTTTCAAGGACTGCCGAAAATACTGCGTCCATATCATCGTTCCTGACGCATCCAGGTATAGTCCAGTCCTTCTGACATCCGCGGCAGGCCAGACATGGCAGCAGATCCATATCGTAGAGATCCAGCTGAGTGCACGTATGTCCGGCTTCTTCCATCCTTTCCCTGAAGGGCATCAGCAGTGATGCTGTGTTGCCGTCCTTTCTGGGACTGGAGAATAATATGCAGATTTTCATATGTTTCACGTCCTTTGATTCTGCATCTTGAATTGTTTATTATTTATGCCTCATGTGCTCCGGGAGCTCATCGGTATCGCTCCTGTATGCCAGCGGTTTGATCTTGTAGCTGAATACGAAGCCCGGTATCTTTGATTCTCTGTAGAATACGCCCTTTACACGTTCCATGACAAGGGTGCCGGTCTTCATGTTGGCTGAAGGCAGGAGCACGGCGAACTGCGACGGACCGTAGCGGGAGATGGTATCGCCTTTTCTCAGATTTCTCTGCATCAGATCCTGGAGATACTCCATCACCTTGTTCTGGATGATGTGATCATCGTCCCAGCCTTCGGTGCTGCCGGATATGGTTATGACCGCAAGGAGTATGGATATATCCAGTCTCTGCAGGTTGCGCATATTGATCCTGTAGATATCCCTGAAAATAGAGTAATCGCATACGAACGCCAGATTGTCGTTTATATCGCTCTCCAGCTCATCCGATATGGTATTGAGGGAAGCGTTGGAATTATGTTCCATCCTGATAAGGTTCTTGTAGAAATCCAGTATATCATCGGATGGCTTCGTACCCAGCTGGGTGTAGCAGAAATCCACAGTATAATTGTAATGGTTGAGGGCTTCCGTCTTCATCTCCAGCGCCAGCAGCGCCGTCATGTATTCGAGATTGAGCTTCGAGTCGAATTCATCAACTTCGAGAGCTTTGCGGGATACACGTATTATGTCCTGATATCTGTTTTCATCTGAAAGCAGGGATATGTACCGGTATGCCGCCTTGAGGAAAAGTGTGTGGTAGTACATGCTCTTGTGTACTACCCATGCCTCTGTGTCATAGCCCGGAAGCAGATCACCCTGATAGAGAAACAGTATGCGCTCGAATATCTCCGAGGTCTTTTCGTCCAGCGAATCGAATCCCGTTGCATCGGCAGCCAGCTGTTCGAACTCGTAGAGATCTATGTTCTCACAGAGTTCCTCGTTGAGCTGGTATACGCCTTTTCTGGTGGATATCAGACTGCTGAGACCGAATGCACGCAGATCCTGTCTGAGTCTGCTGACAAGCGTCTTCAGCGCAGACTCCGGGTTGGACGTGTCATCCGACGGCCACAGATGTTCGAAAAGATTGTAGTTGGTGTATTTGGTATCCTTGTTGACAAGAAGGTACTGAAGCAGCTGTATTTTCTTTTTTGAATTACCGAGAACGTCAAGTATGTCCTCATCGCCGCACATTATTGAGAACCTTCCCAACATATATACTTCGACCTTATTCACCATGTCCCTCCTTAGTATCATAATGTGTATCGGCACTTACTGGTATTATAATCCTTTTTGATGCTTTTGTCTCCAAAAACAAAAGGAATTTTGTATTGACACGTGTTATTTTTACTATCTGATCCTGAGGATACTGGTACAGTATACATAAGATATGTTAAAATGAACAGATAGAGGATTCGAAAGATACAGTACTGGTGATTTTGAAAGAGGTCAGGATATGGATGATTTTTCAGAATATATAAAACAAAGGCTGGAAGAACTGCGGGATGAAACTTATCGGGATTTTCATTCGAAACTGATGCCGGAGACCGATCCGGCAGTGATAATCGGTGTCAGGATGCCTCAGCTGAGGAAGCTGGCGAAAGAGATATCGGTGATGCCTGAAGCCTGCCGGTTCATGAAACAGCTGCCTCACAGATATTACGAGGAGAACAATCTTCACGGACTGCTGATAGAGGGTATTAAAGACTACGATGAGTGCATGGATGCGCTTGAGCATTTCCTGCCGTATGTGGACAACTGGGCGACCTGCGATATGATCGCTCCGAAGATATTCGCAAAGCACCGGGAGGATCTGCTGGTACATATCAGAGCGTGGCTAAGGAGCGCTCTGACCTATACGGTCAGATTCGGGACAGGCATGCTGATGAGACATTTCCTCGACGATGATTTCAGAGAGGAGTATCTCGACATGGTATCGGCTCTGAGGTCTGATGAGTATTATGTGAATATGATGACGGCGTGGTATTTCGCCACGGCTCTGGCGAAGCAGTATGAAGCAGCTCTGCCGTACATAGAGGGCAGGAAGCTGGACGTTTGGACGCACAACAAAGCGATACAGAAGGCAAGGGAAAGCAGACGCGTATCACAGGAGCACAAGGAATATCTAGGCACATTGAAGATAAAGTAAACAGGGAGAAAGGAAAGGAACGTCAGAAACGATGGTAAACATAGGTAACAGCTGGGACGAAGTCCTGGAAAGCGAATTCAGTAAAGGGTACTACAGGAGCCTCAGGGAATTCCTGAAGGAGGAATACAGAGCGGCCACTGTGTATCCGGGTATGCATGATATATTCAATGCTCTGAGATTCACACCGTATGACGAGGTCAAGGCAGTGATACTGGGACAGGATCCGTATCATCAGCCGGGACAGGCACACGGACTGTGTTTCTCGGTTCAGAAAGGAACTCCTATGCCGCCGTCTCTTGTGAACATATACAAGGAGATGAAGGAAGATCTGGGGATAGAGCCTCCCGGACACGGCTGTCTCGAGGAATGGGCAAAAAACGGAGTGCTGCTTCTTAACACTGTGCTGACTGTGAGACGGGGAAAGCCGGGATCCCACAAGGGGAGAGGCTGGGAGATACTCACAGACAGGATCATAGAACTGTTGAACGAAAGGGAACAGCCGATAGTGTTCATACTGTGGGGGAATTTTGCCAAAGCGAAGAAGTCACTGATAACATCGCCGCAGCATCTGATCCTCGAAAGTGCTCATCCGAGCCCGATGGCGGCCCGACACGGGTTCTTCGGAGGAAAATTTTTTTCCAGGGCCAACGAGTTCCTGGAAAGTGAAGGCATAGAGCCGATACAGTGGAAGATAGAAGACTAGATCATAGAACAGAGGTCAGAAAAATACCGGACCGTGTCACGATAGAAGACATGGTCCGGTGTGTTTTTTTGTCTGGTAATATTGATGCAGCACAGCCCGCTGCTGCATGCGGTGTGTCAGATGATATCCGCCATAGGTCTCACGTTATAGGCTTCCTTCAGAGCCTCGTATTCGCGGGATGCTTTTGCCATGGCTGCTTCAGACGGCAGATCTGTCTTCACGGCTTTTATCAAGATGTTCCTGGCTGTGTGTTCCAGGGATGTGAATTCGATCATGCTGACGTCATAGCCCCGGGCCTCGAGTTTCAGACCGCGTAGCCCGTCGGTGAGCAGTTCCGTGAACTTATCCTTTATTATACCGTGTTTGAGCATCGGTTCATCCACAGGACTCTTTATCTGCGAGAAAAGTTCGTGCTGGCAGCACGGCACGGAAAGAATGACTCTGCTTTTCCATCTGACTGCATTGGCCAGGGCATAGTCGGTGGCCGTATCACATGCGTGGAGCGTCACTACCATATCGGCCCCGTCGCTTTCGTAATCCGCGATATCCCCGGTAAGAAACATCAGTCCGTCGTATCCCAGCTCGTCAGCCGTCCTGCTGCAGAATTCTATGACGTCCCTTTTCAGATCCAGACCTGTTATCTCAACATCACGGTGTTTCACCAGCTTCAGATAGTAGTAAAGTGCGAATGTCAGATAGCTCTTACCGCAGCCGAAGTCAATGACGCGAAGAGTCCTGTCGTCAGGCAGGTAGCTGAAACAGTCGTCTGCGATCTCCAGGAACCTGTTGATCTGGCGGAACTTGGAGTAGTGCTTTTTCACGACCCTGCCGTCAGGGGACATGACTCCCAGCTTTATGAGAAAATCGCACGGGGCGCCGTCTTCGATGATATAGTTTTTCTTCTTGTTGTGGGACAGGTCTGCGGTCTGTCTTGATGTGCAGTTTATTGTTATCCTGGGACGTTCCGGCTTCGAAGCCAGTATCTGTATGTCACCGGTCTCAGTCAGTATATTGACCTGTTTGAAATCCTCTGCTATGAGCTTCATGGCGGTTCCGACGACGTCGCGTCGCGGTATATTGCTGTGGGTGACTTTCTTATCAAAATGATATTCCGTCTGGTACAGCGTCTCACCTTTTATGCTCACAGGGCGCATCACGACTTTCCTGTATTCCTGTGATTTCCTGCGCTTGCCTGCAAATATGATTTTTATGAGACTGCCGCTGTCCAGCGCTTCAGATAATGTCTGCTCTGTCTTTTCCATTGTGTTTTTCCTTCCGATCCTGATTCGATACTACAACAATATTAACATATTTACGGCTGTAATCAATACGGTTCCACAAAAGGTATACCGAAATATTCCGTCAGGCTCAGTACCAGAGTCCTGGCGATGAGATCGATATTGGATATTATCCATGTAGCGTCCTGTATGTTGTCATGGTAGGCCAGCTCTATCAGGTTGGACGGCGCCCGGACCAGACGGAGCTCG
>CAJJPZ010000141.1 GCA_905193765.1 uncultured Eubacterium sp. | reverse complement strand
CCACAACGCCGGACTCCTTGAACAGGTTACCGAGCATCAGGCACGCGATCAGAGGAGCGGCAGAGGGAACAAGCAGCGCCACGGACACGGGGATCATGATCACGGACATCATCATCACCATGAATGAAGCAGGAGACATGATATGAAGACAGCAGACAATATATTCTATCTGATGCAGCTTGCAGGAGGGACATTCCCCTCCGGAGGTTTCAGCCAGTCCTGGGGACTGGAGACATATGTATCCGAGGGAAAGATATGTGACAGCAGCACCTTCAGCGATTTCCTGGAAGTGTACCTGGAATATACGGTGGGCAGCTGCGAAGGGCCTCTGATATGCGAGGCATACCGACTGGCGGGAGCAGGAGACATCGCTGCTCTTAAAGAACTGGAAATGCTGAGCTGTGCGGTGAAAGTCACCGGTGAGAGCCGTGAATCGGCTCTCAGGATGGGCAAGGCCCTGCTCAGGATAGCTGCTGATATGATGGATGATGAGCTGATGAAAGAGCTGAACGATATTTACGGCAGGAAGGGCATATCCTATCCTGTCATCTACGGTGCAGTCTGCGGAAGACTGGATACAGGGCTGGCTGATGCGGTGAGGGCGTATGTGTTCAGCACCGCCAACTCGCTGGTGCAGAGTGCTCTGAAGCTTATCCCTCTGGGTAATACGGAAGCACAGAAGATCCTGTTCGATTCTGCAGGACTGATGGAGCATGTATCGGAACTTTGCATGAATACAGCCATCGGAGAAATATCGAATTTCTGTCCGGCGCTGGATATAGCAGGTATCCGCCATGAGACCCTGGGTGTCAGACTGTATATGTCGTAGAGAGACTTTCGGAAAGGAGAATGACTTATGAGAAAACCTGTTCGTATAGGTGTAGGCGGACCTGTGGGTTCCGGCAAGACCGCGCTTATCGAAAAACTGTGCAAACGGCTGCGGGATGAATATGAGATAGCAGTCATAACCAATGATATATTCACCAAGGAGGATGCACTGATACTGACAAGAGCAGAAGCGCTTCCGGAAGAAAGGATCATAGGTGTGGAGACAGGCGGATGCCCGCATACAGCTGTAAGAGAAGATATTTCCATGAACCTGGATGCCATAGACATCCTGCTTGACAGATTCGATGATCTGGACATGATTTTCGTTGAGAGCGGCGGCGACAACCTTGCAGCCACATTCAGTCCGGAGCTGGTGGATGGACTCATCTTTGTGATAGATGTCGGCGAAGGCGAGAAGATACCGAGAAAAGGCGGTCCGGGGATAACGAAATCCGATCTTCTGGTGATAAACAAGATTGACATAGCGCCATATGTGCACAGCGATCTTGGCGTGATGGAAAGAGATACGAAAACGCAGCGCGGCGACAAGCCTTTCGTTTTTACGAACCTGTTCGACGGCACAGGCCTCGACGAGGTGATACGCTGGATAAAGGAAGATGTCCTGTTCGAGGATCAGCCTCTGCAGGAATGACAGGAGGCTGATATGAATAAACCAACAGGTGAACTGTCTCTCGTGTTCAGCAGGAAAGACAACGGCAGGACACATCTGTCCAGACAGTATTTCAAACTTCCGCTGCAGATAATGATGCCGCACTATCAGGAAGAGGACGGGACTGCTTTCGTATATTTTCTGAATCCGGGGGGAGGTATACTGCAGCATGACAGACTGCTGACGGAGGTGACTGTTGAGGATGGTGCGGATGTTTTTATAACGACGCCGTCGAGCACCAAATTCTACAGGATGGATGAAGGTCATGCGGAGATTGAGAATGTTTTTTCGGTGGGGAGCGGGGCGACTCTCGAATACCTGCCGGAATACAACGTGCCCTTCGCACAGTCCAGCTCGTTCCAGGACAGTGTGTTCAGACTGAAAAGCGATTCTGTGCTGATCGCATCGGATATCGTGACGGCAGGCAGGACTTCCAGGAACGAGATCTTCGATTATGACATATATTCTTCGAAGACAAGGATATATGTAGATGACGAGCTGAAGCTGTATGACAGCTGCCGCATAACTCCGGAGACCATGGATCCTGCAAGACGTGGGCTGCTGGAGGGAAAACTCAGCAGCGGTACAGTGTATGCGTATGCTCCGGACATACCGGAGGGCATATGTGACAGACTGAATGCAGCCGCACATGACAGTGACATAGAGGCTGCAGCAGGGCTGGTGGACAGCAGGATCATAACAGTACGATTCATTGGGACTGATATGATCGCCATAAAGGATTTCGTATATGATATATGGGATATACTGCGCTGTGAACTCATCGGCAAGGGAGCTGTACGTGTGAGAAAGTACTGATCAGGTACGGCAACAGCAGCAGAGTCATAAAAGTATCGCGATCTGTGCATCGTTCACAGTTTGCGATATTTTTGTTTGAATAATTTTAAATATTCAAATGTCATAAAAGCAATTGTAATAGAGACGTTTTTGAGATAAAATATTATAATATCATTTTTAGAAAAACATATTTAAAATAAATCACGCAGCTGAAAAAACAGAGGAGGTATAAATGGCACATATTTTTGATGAACCATCGAGAACATTCAACGAGTATCTTTTAGTACCGGGATATTCTTCGACTGAGTGCAGGGTCGAGAACGTTTCGCTCAGGACGCCTGTAGTGAAATTCAGAAAAGGTGAGGAGGAATCACCGATACAGATGAACATCCCTATGGTATCAGCCATAATGCAGGCTGTATCAGGTGACAGGCTGGCGATCGCCCTTGCCAAAGAAGGCGGGATATCATTCATATACGGCTCACAGAGCATAGAGAGCCAGGCTGAAATGGTGAAACGTGTCAAGGATCACAAGGCCGGCTTCGTTACAAGTGATGCCAACATCAGACCTGATCAGACACTGGCGGATCTGCTGGCGCTCAAGGCAAGGACAGGCCATTCGACTACTGCTGTAACGGAGGACGGTACGGCAGAAGGCAAAATGGTGGGGCTCGTTACAAGCAGAGACTACCGTATAAGCCGTCTCTCACCGGACACGAAGGTCAGCGAGTTCATGACACCTTTCGATAAACTGATATATGCGAAGGCCGGAGTGACTCTTTCAGAAGCCAATGATATACTCTGGGACAACAAGCTGAATGCGCTTCCGATAGTTGATGATAATCAGAAACTTGCATACTTCGTTTTCCGTAAGGACTATGACACACACAAGGAATATCCGGATGAACTGCTGGACGAGCACAAGAGATACGTTGTAGGTGCCGGAGTCAACACCAGGGACTATGCCGAGAGGATACCGGCTCTTGTTGAAGCTGGTGCAGATGTGCTCTGTATAGATTCATCGGAGGGTTATTCAGAGTGGCAGAAGATCACACTTGACTTTGTAAGAGAAAAGTACGGCGACAGCGTGAAGATAGGTGCCGGAAATGTGGTCGACAGAGATGGTTTCAATTACCTGGCGGATGCAGGTGCTGATTTTATAAAGATAGGTATAGGCGGAGGATCGATATGCATCACAAGAGAGCAGAAAGGTATCGGCCGCGGACAGGCCTCAGCTGTCATCGAGGTGGCCAAGGCAAGGGACGAATACTATGAGAGAACAGGCGTATATATCCCGATCTGTTCAGACGGCGGTATAGTTTACGATTATCATATGACCCTGGCTCTGGCTATGGGCGCTGACTTCCTGATGCTGGGAAGATATTTCTCCAGATTTGACGAATCCCCTACAGCCAAGCTGACTATAAACGGCAGCTATGTCAAGGAATACTGGGGCGAAGGCTCTAACAGAGCGAGAAACTGGCAGCGTTACGATCTTGGCGGAGACAGCAAGCTTTCCTTCGAAGAGGGCGTGGATTCATATGTACCGTATGCAGGTCCGCTCAGCGACAATGTGAGACAGTCCCTCCAGAAGGTGAAATCGACTATGTGCAACTGCGGTGTCACTACGATCCCGGATCTCCAGAGAGATGCGAAGCTCACAGTGGTATCGGCTACAAGTATAGTTGAAGGCGGAGCTCATGACGTTATCCTGAGAGAGGGGAGCGGCAGCAGCAACAGGTAATAAGTAAAGCAACAGATAATATTTTGTGAGGTAGATATGAATCATGAGATGATTATAGTCCTGGATTTCGGCGGGCAGTACAACCAGCTGATCGCCAGGAGAGTAAGAGAGTGCAACGTGTACTGCGAAGTGCATCCTTACACCATGAGCCTTGATGATATAAAGGCTAAGAACCCTAAGGGTATAATTTTCACAGGAGGCCCGAACAGCGTGTACGGAGATGATTCTCCTCAGTACGATAAGGCGATATACGACCTGGGCGTACCTGTACTGGGCATATGTTACGGTGCTCAGCTCATCGCACACCAGCTGGGTGGCAGAGTAGAGACAGCTCCGGTGAGCGAATACGGCAGGACGGAAGTCACTGTGGATGACAAGAGCGGACTTTTCAGAGAAGTAGCTGATACGACTATATGCTGGATGAGCCATACGGATTATATCAGCCAGGTGCCTGAAGGCTTCAGGATAACAGCGCATACGCCTGTATGTCCTGTGGCAGCCATGGAGAATCCTGACCGTGGCATATACGCTCTGCAGCCGCATCCTGAGGTGATGCATACCGTTGAAGGTACCAAGATGCTGGAGGCATTCGTCAAAGATGTTTGCGGATGCAGCGGAGACTGGCAGATGGGATCTTTCGTGGAGGATACGATAAAAGCAGTCCGTGAAAAAGTCGGAGACGGCAAAGTGCTCTGTGCTCTTTCCGGAGGTGTTGACTCATCGGTGGCCGCTGTGCTGCTGTCCAAGGCGGTAGGCAAACAGCTGACATGTGTGTTCGTTGACCACGGCCTCCTGCGTAAGAACGAAGGTGATGAGGTCGAGGCGGTATTCGGTCCTGAGGGACCGTACGATCTGAACTTCGTACGCGTGAACGCACAGCAGAGATTTTACGACAAGCTGGCGGGCGTCACAGATCCTGAACAGAAGAGAAAGATAATCGGCGAGGAGTTCATCCGCGTATTCGAGGAAGAAGCCAAGAAGATCGGTGCGGTGGATTTCCTGGTGCAGGGGACTATCTATCCTGATGTTATCGAATCAGGTCTCGGTAAATCAGCTGTGATCAAGTCCCACCACAATGTAGGCGGACTGCCTGATCACGTTGATTTCAAGGAGATCGTTGAGCCGCTGCGTATGCTCTTCAAGGATGAAGTGCGCAGAGCAGGTCTGGAACTGGGTATACCTGATTATCTGGTGTTCCGTCAGCCGTTCCCGGGGCCCGGCCTGGGTATCAGGATCATTGGCGATGTTACCGAGGAAAAGGTGAAGATCGTACAGGATGCAGATGCCATATACCGTGAAGAGATCGCCAATGCCATGGAAGTCGGACTGATCCCTAAGTACGGACAGCCTGGCACCATCGGACAGTACTTCGCAGCCCTCACCAACATGAGGAGCGTCGGAGTAATGGGCGACTTCAGGACATACGACTACGCCATCGCCCTCAGAGCTGTAATGACCTCGGACTTCATGACAGCTGAAGCAGCACAGCTCCCATGGGAAGTCCTGCAGAAAGTGACCACAAGGATCGTCAACGAAGTAAAGCACGTCAACAGAGTCATGTACGACTGCACAGGCAAACCACCAGGGACGATAGAGTGGGAATAATTTCGCACTCCTGAAAAAGCCCTATTTTACTGGGCTTTTGCCGATTGTATATGCTTTTTGGCAACAAAATGGCAACATTATTTGAATTATTGTAAAAGTAAAGAGCTATCAGA
>CAJJPZ010000140.1 GCA_905193765.1 uncultured Eubacterium sp. | reverse complement strand
ATTATCTCACGCTGCTTGTTCATTACATTGTCGTACTGCAGCACGTATTTTCTTATGGAGAAGTTCCTGCCTTCGACTTTCTTCTGTGCATTTTCTATCTGCTTTGTGATAGCCCTGGCTTCTATTGCTTCGTCTTCCTCGACGCCCAGTTTCTTTACGATGGCCTGCATGCGTTCGCCGCCGAACAGTCTCATCAGTTCGTCCTCCATGGAGATGCAGAACTGTGTGCAGCCCGGGTCGCCCTGTCTTCCGGAACGTCCTCTCAGCTGATTGTCTATCCTTCGCGATTCATGTCTCTCAGTACCTATTATACAAAGGCCTCCCAGTTCTCTGACTTTTTCCTGTTCTTCTTTTCTCTCCTCCTTGTACTTCTCATGGAGTGCCTTGAATTCCTCTCTGGCTTTGAGAAGTTCAGGATCATCGCTCTGGACGAAACTTGTGGCGAATGCGATTGTGTCTGAATCATACCCGCTGGCTGCCATCTCACGCTTCGCTTCGAATTCCGGATTTCCGCCCAGGATGATATCGGTACCTCTTCCGGCCATGTTGGTTGCGATCGTGATAGCTCCGAGGCGTCCTGCCTCTGCGATGATCTGGGCTTCCTTCTCATGCTGCTTGGCGTTCAGCACGTTGAAATGCTTGATGCCGCGTTTTTTCAGTGCATTCGCTATCAGCTCTGATTTTTCTATGGAAATGGTACCTACCAGTACAGGCTGCCCCGTCTCATGGGCTGCCACAACGCTGTCCACGATGGACTTGTACTTGCCACGCTCCGTGGAGTATACGGCGTCCTGACGATCCTCTCTGACAACTGGCTTGTTTGTCGGGATGACAACTACGTCCATGTTGTATATGTCTCTGAATTCACTTTCCTCAGTCTTGGCTGTACCTGTCATTCCGGCCAGCTTCTGATACATCCTGAAGTAGTTCTGCAGTGTTATCGTCGCCAGTGTCTTGGACTCTGAACGCACGATGACATTTTCCTTGGCTTCTATGGCCTGGTGGAGTCCGTCGCTGTAACGTCTGCCAAACATCAGACGTCCTGTGAATTCATCTACGATGACGATCTCGCCGTCCTTGACGATATAGTCAACGTCGCGCTTCATCATGTTCCTTGCTTTCAGCGCCTGCAGGACATGATGGTTGATCTCCATGTTCTCCGGATCCGAGAAGTTCTCTACATCAAAGTAAGCTTCACACTTGGCAACACCGTCTTCTGTCAGAGATATCTGCTTGTCCTTCTCCTCTATCGTGAAGTCTTCCTCCACCTTCAGAGTGCGGACGAACCCATCGGCTTTCCTGTACATGTCGGTGGACTTATCGCCTCTGCCGGATATTATCAGCGGCGTCCTGGCTTCGTCTATGAGTATGGAATCGACTTCATCTATGATGGCGTAGTTGAGCTCACGCTGCATCATTTCCTCCTTGTAGATGACCATGTTGTCTCTCAGATAGTCGAAACCATATTCATTGTTCGTACCGTATGTGATATCCGCCTGGTATGCAGCACGTCTCTCCTCTTCGGATATGCCGTGTACCACACAGCCCACGGTCAGACCGAGGAATGTGTAAAGCTTACCCATCCACTCCATGTCTCGCTTTGCCAGGTAGTCGTTGACAGTGACTACATGTACGCCTTTGCCTTCAAGAGCGTTGAGATACGCAGGAAGCGTTGCCACCAGGGTCTTACCTTCACCTGTCTTCATCTCGGATATCCTGCCCTGATGCAGTACGATACCGCCTATGACCTGCACGTAGAAATGCTTCATACCCAGACTTCTCCATGCACCTTCACGGCAGACCGCGAACGCCTCCGGCAGCAGCTGGTCCAGAGTCTCGCCGGATGCGATCCTTTCTCTGAACTCGGCAGTCTTGTCTCTCAGCTGCTGGTCTGTCAGCTTCTGCATCTCTTCATCGTATGCCATTACCTTATCTGCTATTCTGGAAACCTTTTTTACTTCCTTTTCATTAAGGTCTCCGAATATTTTTTCCATCAGACTCATTTAGTTTCCCCTTTCCTGGAATAGGATCTTAATCATTTTTATTGTTCAACGGCAGCTCATGCATGCCTTCTGACTCGTATCAACGGCTTTCACAAAGAAAGCTATTATAATAGTATACATTATTTATATGGTAAATAAAAGAAGAACCACATTTATTTGCACATGAAAATTTATTCATAATCACACAAAGACCCGGATGTCCACCGGGTCCCTGCGCTTCTTATTCAGTTCGGAAGATATCAGGCTTCCGTATATGTGACAACGGAGACATCCGTTACACCTTCATCCGGAGGACAGATCACCGTCACTTCCGGTATGCGCTGCCGCCGGCTGGTCTGTTTGCCCATCGTAATTCTTCAGTTTATGAGTGCGGCAGCATGTATCTGTGATTATAACTGCGAGCCCGGCAGACTTCAATCGTGCCTGAGTGCTATTTTGCTCCGAAGCGGCTCTGCGCCTGGTTCCCGGCACTTCTAGCACTAAAGTTCCAGGGCGTCATCCCGCCTTTGTCAGGACGTTGCTTCCACATACCCTGCCTCTGCAGTATGAATCATACTTTTTTATCAGGCGGTTTCATACCTGTTTCGGATTATCTTTTTCGCACATATCTGATATCATAGCAGAATAATATCAAACGACATTGATTCCAATTACTCAATCGTTAAAATTTTATTTACTGACGTTCAGCAAGGAGGACATCATGGACAGAGCGCAGATCGAGAAGTTCGTGGGTAAAAAATATGCAGATGAAGTCCAGCAGCTCCTGGAGGAAGACGGCCAGCTTCCTCCAGGTGTCAGACTGAAAAATCCGATGATAACCCTGATACTTTCCATTTTCCTGGGTCCTGTCGGCATCGACAGACTCTACCAGGGAGGACCAAAGGTGTTTTTATGCAAGATAGCGCTGGTCCTTTTCACACTGGGGACCTGGTGGCTGCCGGATATCGGCTACAGCATACCTATGACACAGGAGATCAATTACAGAAAAATAACAGCTGCGTTATAAGCAGCTGTTTTTTTCTGTAATATTCATTTTTCATCGTCCTGGTCCGGCGCAGCGTTTTCTTCATCCGCTTCATCATTTATCATGCAGATGACGCCTATGCGGTTCTTCACGCCCAGCTTCCTGAACAGATTGTATATATGTGTTTTCACAGTGCTTTCTGACAGGAACAGTTTCTCAGCTATCTCTTTGTTGCTCATCCCGCTGTATATCAGCTCCATGAACTCCTTTTCTCTCGGCGTTATCCTGCAGCGTTCGCATATCTCGTCGATACGGGTCTGCACATCGTTCCTGCCGTCGCTCTCCTGTATCTCCGGATCCTGCCTGAAAGTCGGCAGGAAATCATATCTGTATCCGTATGCCAGCGTAGCGGCGTTCACCACCAGCCAGAAAACTATGGTCAGATCCAGCGGTTCTCTGATGAACTCGCTGTTTCCCCAGTATACGGACGCCTCTCCCCAGAAATAGGATATGTAGTTCCATACCAGCATGGCTGTGACTATGACCATGTAGTAAAGCGGACACTTACGGCCGTCTATAGCTGCAAATATCATATGTCCCGCTGCCGCCACGACCACGAGGATCATGAGCGCGATATCCGTCGCCAGCAGCATCCACTTCAGGGTGTAGAACTGATCCGTGTTCAGGAAGAGCGTGAGCAGTATCCACATGGCCATATAGAACATGAGATACCTTTGCACGAGCCTGTCGATCAATCTCAGCTGTTCTTTCCCCTCTATGCTCGCCTGGAGCCTCAGCCACATCAGCATGGTGCCCGCTATGATGCAGTTACCTATCCTCAGTATCCTGAGACTGCTGAGCCCGCCGATCACATAATCGCAGTAGTATATAGCCATATCGTAGCAGCACATCACCAGCATGACCGTTCCGAAACACATCAGGGCAGTACTCAGTTCAGAGCGCTGCCTTTTGTATGACAATAATGAAATTGTAAGCCCTGATACTCCCAGCACTATGCATACCAGATAACATACCAGTATTATTTCACGTATAAACAAAATCTGCCATCCTTCATTCCAGTCATATATCCGTTATACAACAAACGCCTTGTAGATAGAGCGTATCGCTGTCTCGAAATCCTTGTTCTCGACGCCTACTATTATATTCATCTCACTGGAGCCCTGGTCTATCATACGAATGTTGACGCCTGCCTCTGCCAGAGCCGAGAAAAGTTTCGCCGAAACTCCCGGTCTGAAAGACATGCCCGCACCTACTGTAGCTATCAGCGCTACATCCTCAAAGACCTCGATATGATCAGGCTTGAGCTGACGTTCGAATTCATCGATTATCTCATCAAGTTTGCCGTCCAGAGTCTCATTGGAAAGAACTACCGACAGCGTATCTATACCCGACGGTATATGTTCTATGGACATATCATTGTCTTCGAGTATCGCAGTGAGCCTTCTGATGAAACCTCTTTCTCCGCTCATCAGGTTCTTGTATATAGCGATGACAGTGAAGTCCTTGCTTCCTGCTATACCGCTGATGATCTGGCCGTCTTCATGCCCGGACGGATTAGCTGTTATGATTGTGCCAGGATCCTCCGGCTTGTTGGTATTCCTGATATTGATAGGGATATTCGCCACCCTTGCAGGGTATATCGCATCTTCATGGAGTACGGAAGCGCCCATATATGACAGCTCTCTCAGCTCTTTGTATGAAATGCTGCTGATCGGCTTAGGATCTTTCACGATCCTCGGATCTGCCATCAGGAACCCTGAAACGTCCGTCCAGTTTTCGTAGACATCCGCTTCAACGGCCCTTGCCACCAGCGCGCCTGTTATGTCAGAACCACCTCTTGAGAAAGTCTTGATGGTGCCGTCCACTTTAAGGCCGTAGAATCCCGGTATGACAGCTGTCTCATGATTTGCCAGCTCTTTTGCGATCTCACGGTTTGTGAGATCCTCCATGAACCTGCCCTTTTCGTCGAATCTTATCATCTTTTTGGAATCGACGAAATCATATCCCAGATATGCGGCTATCAGCTTCGCGTTCAGATATTCACCTCTGCTGGCGATATAGTCTGCAGTAGCATTATCTTCAAGATTCTTTCTTATTTCGTCAAATTCAGAATTCAGATCTATGTCAACGCCCAGATTCATCTCTGCTGCCATGAATCTGTCGCAGATCACCTGAAATATCTGCTCGTAAGGTATCCTGTGCTCGATATGTGTCTTGCACAGATACAGCAGATCTGTCACCTTGCTGTCCTCGCTGAATCTTTTGCCCGGCGCTGATACTACTACATATTTGATATCGCCGTCTTTTTCGACGATGTTCTTTATCTTTTCTATCTGCAGTGCATCAGCTACTGATGAGCCTCCGAATTTTGCTACTTTGACTCCCATTTTATTTAAATCTCCTTTCTTAACTCATCGACCTTGTCGAGTTTCTCCCAAGGTACGTCGATGTCAGTTCTTCCGAAATGTCCGTATGCTGCCACCTGTCTGTAGATCGGTCTTCTCAGATCCAGATTTCTTATGATGGCTGCCGGTCTCAGATCGAAGTGTTTCTCTACGATCTCGGCCAGTCTGTCGTCAGGCAGTTTTCCTGTACCGAATGAATCCACCAGTATCGAAACAGGTCTTGCCACTCCTATAGCATATGCCAGCTGGATCTCACACTTGTCAGCAAGGCCTGCTGCTACGAGGTTCTTTGCAACGTATCTTGCTGCATATGTGGCTGAACGGTCCACCTTCGTAGGATCCTTGCCGCTGAAAGCGCCGCCGCCGTGATG
>CAJJPZ010000139.1 GCA_905193765.1 uncultured Eubacterium sp. | reverse complement strand
ATATACAGGCAATGTACAACTGTATCTAACGAAGAGCCTAATGTATTCGACAGAAAACTTGACAGAGTACTCACATCACGCATATGGGGTCTCCCCATCATGCTGACCATGCTTTTTATCGTATTCTGGATAACGATGTCCGGCGCCAACTATCCTTCGGCAGCACTCGCATATCTGTTCGATATTACCGGAAAGCTGCTGACGGATGTCCTGTCGGAAACATCCCTCCCTGAAGGCTGTATTTCATTTCTGACAGACGGAGTCTATAAATCTGTATCCTGGGTCGTTTCCGTCATGCTTCCGCCAATGGCGATTTTTTTTCCGCTGTTCACGTTACTTGAAGATTTTGGTTATCTTCCCAGAGTTGCATTCAATCTTGACAACTCTTTCAGAAAATGTGGTGCACACGGCAAGCAGGCCCTTACCATGTGTATGGGACTTGGATGCAATGCCTGCGGCGTAACTGGCTGTCGCATCATCGAATCGCCCAGAGAACGGGTCATAGCTGCAGTCACCAACTCATTCATTCCCTGCAATGGTCGCTTTCCCACACTGATAATGCTCATAATGATATTTTTCACTGCCGGTATGGGATCTTTCAGCGGTGCAGCTGCCGGTCTCATACTTGTAATGTTCATACTTCTCGGTATCGTTGTTACGATGATATATTCAAAACTGCTTTCATCAACGCTTCTTAAGGGCATACCGTCTTCATTCATCCTTGAACTGCCTCCATACAGAAAGCCTAAAGTAAAAGACGTTATCATACGATCCATACTTGACAGGACTATATTCGTCCTCGGCCGCGCCCTTATCGTAGCTGCCCCTGCCGGAGCTGTCATATGGATACTTGCAAATATACATGCGGGGGACATTTCCCTTCTTGACCGCTTCACCGGATTTCTCGATCCTTTCGGCAGATTTCTCGGTGTTGACGGCGTCATAATCGCTGCATTCATCCTCGGATTTCCGGCAAATGAAACCGTCATCCCTGTAATGCTTATGTGCTACCTTTCCACCGGCACTCTCACAGAATACTCCAGCATTTCTCAACTGGGAGACATTCTTGCAGACCATGGATGGACCATCCACACCGCTCTTGCAGTATCCGTACTTTGCATGTTCCACTTTCCCTGCGGCACCACATGCCTCACCGTGCAAAAAGAAACAGGCAGCCTCAAATGGACTGCCCTTGCTTTCATCTTGCCTGCTCTCACAGGACTTTTACTATGTCTGATAATCAATATCATTTTTTCTTAGGATGTATCTCTTCCATTTCCTCTATAGTATCTATGAAAAAATCATTCATCCTGCATATACCCTTGTAAAGAGCTTCCCGTTCATCATCGCTGAGGCCGTCACATATCGCCTCTGTGAGGCGCTTCCTGTAACGCTTCTGGAATGCAGCAAAAAGTCGTCCCTTTTTCGTTAGCGACACTATTGTCTGTCTTTCGTTGCCGGGTTCCGGATGTTTCCTGACAAATCCGTATTTATCCAGCTTCTTTATCAGTACCGTAGCTGAAGGTCTGCTTATCCTGAGATAGCTTGCGATATCGCTGATATTCTTTCCACCATCGTGCCTGCTCAGGTATGTCAGGGCGTTCCGATCTCTGAAAGAAAAGCTCGCTTTGCTGTATTTCCTCTTGGTTTCCTCCATAAGCAATAAATTATGGTATACTTCAACAATTATATTGTTAAAATCTGTTTCAAAATTATTCATCAAACGCCCTTTCTATTGCTTTTGATACGATCCTGGAACTTTCGATCGCTGTTTTCCTGTCAGCCTTTGTGCTTCCCGACTATTATACTGGAATTCTGACCTCCGAAACCAAAAGCATTAGACATCGCATGATCTATGTTCACGTCTTTCTCTGTGGAAGACACATAATACATATCACACTCCGGATCCTTGTTTTCAAGATTCAAGGTCGCCGGTATGATACCGGTCTCGATCGCTTTCACACAGGTTATCACCTCTGTGATGCCGCCGGCACCCATCATATGCCCTGTTGAAGCCTTTGTCGAATTTATCCTTACCGGTGAATCCGCCCCGAAAACACTCTTTATTGCATTGTTTTCAACTACATCGCCTTTGTGTGTAGCTGTTCCGTGAGCGTTTATATAGCCGATCGCACCCGGCTCTATCCCTGCGATCTCCAGGGCCTGCTTCATGCACAGTATCTCCCCCTCGCCATCAGGTTTAGGCGTAACAGGATGGTAAGCATCTGTATTGTTTCCCCATCCTTCAAGTACAGCATATATCTTCGCACCGCGTGCCAGAGCATGTTCTTCTGTCTCCAGCACAAGGGCGCCTGCACCTTCTCCGATAACAAAGCCTGTCCTGCCTGAATCGAACGGCCTGCATGCTTTTGCAGGATCCTCGTTTGCAGTGGACAACGCCATCGCTGATGCCAGTGACTGTATAAGGATAGTATTTACTCCCGCTTCACCGCCGGTCGCCACCATAACGTCAGCTATTCCGGATCTGAGAAGCATTGCAGAAAGTGCGATCGAGTCTCCACCCGATGCACATGCTGTATTGAGAGTCATGCTCGGTCCTTTGATATCATGTGCTATTGCTATATGCGATGCACAAATGTTTCCCAGTGACTTTGCCAGAAATCTCGGTCCCACTTTTTTTATCTTTGCAGCATTGTATGTGCGTTCGGTTTCCGTTATCGTTCCTATACCGTTCAAAGCAGTACCTACAGTGATGCCTGTCCTGTACGGCTCTATTTCGAGGCCGCTCTGTTCTATAGCTTCGGCTGCGGCTGCAAACGTCATCTGCATGAAACGATCCATTTCATTCGATTTCTTTCTTGGCATATAATCCTTCGGATCAAAATCACGCACCTCTCCCGCTATTTTGACAGGAAGATCCTCTATATCCAGACTCTGTATATAATCGATCCCTGTCTTTCCTGCAAGCAGATTTTCCCAGTATGTATCTGTCCCGATACCTATCGGCGTCACTGCTCCCATTCCTGTAATTACAAGTCTCTTATTCATTCTGATCTTCCTCTTTTATCAGTGCAAATGAGAACTCTGCTTTCACACAAAGCTTCCCGTCAACGAAACCCTTTCCCTTTGCAAAATAGAAAGGGGGCTTTTCTTTTATTATTTCACACTCGGATTCAAATACATCTCCCGGCAGCACCGGTGTTTTGAATCTGACATCTTTGATGCCTGTGAAGAAAGGAGTCATCCCTTCCTCCATCCTGTCCTGAAGCAGCACACATGTAGACTGTGCCATCATCTCGCAGAGTATCACTCCGGGGACGACAGGTTTCCCCGGGAAATGTCCCTTGAGGAACCACTCCGTTCCCTTTATCTCATACTTTCCATGTGAATGGCCATCTTCAACATAAGCCTCTTCGACCAGGAGCATATTATCTCTGTGAGGAAGTATTGTCATCAATTCTTCCTTGTTCATCAGAATTCTCCTTTCTCGAAAGCTATGCATGCGTTATGTCCGCCAAATCCCAGAGATGTTGACATCGCATACTTCAGCTGAGCTTCCCTTGCTTTAAGTGGAACATAGTCCAGATCACAGTCCGGATCCGGTGCATCAAGACCTACTGTAGGCGGGATGATGCCCTTATCCAGCGCAAGTATGGATGCTACAGCTTCAACTGCGCCCGTACCGCCCAGCATATGTCCTGTCATGGACTTTGTCGAGCTTATTATGAGCTTGTATGCATCATCTCCGAACACTTTCTTCAGCGCCAGAGTCTCTGACTTATCGTTGAGCGGAGTTCCTGTACCATGTGCATTGACATATATTTCTGATGCATCAGGGCTGCCGCATTCCAGATATGCTGCTCTGACAGCTTCTGAAGCGCCTTTTGCTTCAGGATCAGGTGCAGTCATATGATGTGCGTCACATGTCGAACCATATCCCTTGAACTCAGCAAGGATCTTTGCTCCTCTGTTCACCGCATGTTCATACTCTTCAAGAACGAGCGCTCCTGCACCCTCTCCGATAACGAATCCGCCTCTGTTTATATTGAACGGCAGACTTGCCTTCATCGGATCAGGTTCATGGTTGAGTGCCTGCATGTTTATGAACCCTGCCACACTGCTCTTTGTGATGGCTGCCTCAGTACCACCTGAGATGACAACATCTGCATATCCGTGTTTTATGACTCTGTATGCTTCACCGAGAGCGTTGGTGCCTGATGCGCATGCTGAAACTGCCGGCAGTGCAGCACCTCTGCAGCCGTATCTTATAGCTATAGTTCCTGCTGCCATGTTAGGTATCATCATCGGTATGAAATAAGGTGATACGCTTCTCGGTCCTCTGTTTATCATCTTTTCATATACGTTTTCAAAAGTACCTATACCGCCGATACCTGAACCGAAGTATACGCCTGATCTTTCCGGTACCAGTTTACCGTCGAGACCACTCATATCCATTGCCTGACCTACTGCATCCATTGCATAGTGCACATTGAGGTCTGACTTTCTGATATCAGGCTTCTTCATATATCTTGTCGGGTCGAAATCCTTTACTTCAGCCGCTATCTTAACTGCGTAGTCTGAAGTGTCGAATCTTGTGATAGGACCTATTCCTACGTATCCTGAAATAATATTGTTCCAGAATGTATCTATATCATTTCCTACGGGCGATACAACACCTATACCCGTAACAACAACTCTTCTGTCCATTGTTTTCTCTCCTGTTTAAATTGCAATACCGCCGTCGATCTTTATCACTTCGCCTGTTATATAATCCGATACAGGTGATGCCAGGAATGCGATGAGTTCTGCCACTTCCTCAGGCTGTCCCATCCTCTTCATAGGGATCTGATCGACAAGCTTGTTGTTTTTGCTGAGATTTGCTGTCATTTCAGTTTCAACGAATCCCGGTGCCACTGCGTTGCAGCATACGCCTCTTCCGGCAAGTTCCTTGGCAACTGACTTGGTCAGGCCTATTATGCCTGCCTTGGATGCGCTGTAGTTCGCCTGTCCTGCATTGCCTATGATACCTGAAACGGAGGCCAGATTGATTATCTTGCCGCTCCTCTGCTTCATGAATACAGGCGTACAGTGTTTGATCATGTTGAATGTACCCTTGAGGTTGACATTTATAACAGCATCGAATCCGTCTTCCTTCATCATTGCGATGAGTCTGTCTTTCGTGATGCCTGCACAGTTTACCAGGATATCTATGTGGCCGAACGTCTCCATTATCCTGTCTACTGTTTCTTTCGCATCATCATATACTGAAACATCCAGCTTGAAAGGCTCTGCTTTCACGCCCTGCTGCTGCAGTTCGCTGCAAAGTTCCGCTGCCGCTGCATCCTCGCTTCTATAAACAACAGCTATATCTGCGCCAAGTGATGCCAGCTTCTGTGCAGTGGCCTTGCCTATACCGCGGCTTCCGCCTGTGATCACTGCAACTTTTCCTTTAAGCATTTTCTTTCACTCCTTTTAATGTCAGCTCAAGACTTTCCATATCCTTGACGTTGAACATCCTGACTTTTTTAGAGATCCTTGTTATCATCTTGGTAAGAGCCGTTCCCGGTCCAAGCTCGATGAATGTATCTGCACCGTTTTCAATCATATCCTCGATGATGTTCTTCCATCTTATCGGATTAGCGATCTGCATTTCCAGAGCTTTTTTGTAGTCTCCTTCATACGGTTTTGCGGTCCAGTTTGAGTATACAGGGATATTTGCATCCTTTATATCTGCGCCTTCCAGAACTTTCTTGAACTCTTCAGCTGCATCGCTCATGAACGGTGAATGGAATCCGCCGCTCACTTC
>CAJJPZ010000138.1 GCA_905193765.1 uncultured Eubacterium sp. | reverse complement strand
CTGAGAGTGCTGGCTCATATGTCGGGTGACGAGGGACTGATATGCGCCTTCAACAATGGCGAGGATATCCACAGAGCCACTGCAGCGAATGTGCTGGGAGTCAGCGAGGATGAGATCACCATAGAGGAGCGCAGCAGAGCCAAAGCGGTGAATTTCGGCGTGATATACGGTATGAGTTCTTTCGGACTGTCCAGCGAACTGAACATCACCCGAAAGGATGCGGAGGAATATATAAATGCGTATTTCGACAAGCACAGAGCCGTAAAGGAGTTCATGGACTCACAGGTGGAATTCTGCAGGGAACACGGCTATGTGACGACTGTGATGGGCAGAAAGAGATATATCAAAGAGATACATGCGTCGGCATACATGGCGAGACAGGTGGGAGAAAGGCTGGCTATGAACACTCCGATACAGGGAAGTGCTGCGGATATCATAAAGCTTGCCATGATCAGGGTGCATGATGCGCTCAGGAAAAACGGTCTTAAATCGAAACTCATACTCCAGATACATGACGAACTCATAATCAACGCATATGATGATGAACGCGATGTTGTGGAGAAGCTCCTTACGGAGAATATGGAATCTGCTTACAGACTTGCGGTGAAACTCAGAGCCGACCTGAACGAAGGCAGTGACTGGTATGATCTGAAATAAAGAAGTATATAAATAAAAAAGTTTATTTAAAAAGAGCGGCAAGACTGTGTCTGTATACAGGGCCGCTCTTTCTGTATATCTGATGTATTCCGGCAGGCCGGCTATTTTGCAGGCGCCAGCTCCTCTTCATAGTGAAGTATGTTCAGCAGTGCTGCCTTGCCTGTCGAACTCAGGTTGCAGTTGTAGGATATCATATTGAGATCCTTTGCCTTTAAAGCGAAGATCTCGCACTCTGTTCTGTTGAGGACTGTCTTCGGTGACGAGTCATCCAGGCTCAGTGATTTCCTGAAAAAGCTGCCAAGGCTGCTGTCGGAACTCCATGTGTTGTTTTCTCCGTCATCCTTATAATTTATATCGCAGAGACCAGATGTCGTCCTGAATACTCCGGACATTTCTTTCAGCGTGTCTTTATCAAGGCTCCTTGCACTGACCACTGCTTTGAATCTGCTGCCGGATGTGGATATGGACGTGATGTCAGATGCAGATATGATTTCACCGGAATTTTCATCCTGGAGATATACACCTGTTTTCAGTGTATACATAAGGCTTATCATATTGTCGCTGGATTGATTGCTCATCACCTGCGAAGGCATAGTCGTCTCGGTCATTGTATATACGAAGCTGTCCTCCAGCTTGTCGAATTTGTTCTGCATACTCTTGTAGGATTTTTCGAACCTCTCTGTGAAACTGTCTATGTTGTTCTCGTCTATGACGACCACTGCAGTGGCAGATTTAGGCAGATATCCGTCGGTAACATCACAGTTGAAGGACGCTATCTGAAAAAGCTTGCCGGAGCTCTTCTGCGTCGCCAGCAGGTTGCCGATGGTATTAACAGGGTTAGGATAGTTATTGTCGAGGTCGAAAGCATCTTTATGATCCGGCATGGACATGGTTATGGCGAATGCTTTTGAATAATGCGGCGATGTCTTCTGTATGTCCGCTGTCATCGTGCTGGTCATCAGTTCCGGCCCTGAAGTGTAGAGCGCCAGATCTTCGCTGTAGCTCAGGTTGATGAAGTTGTCTGTTTTGAGATATTCTGCAGAAACTGCGTTCGCTCCTGTGAATCTGCCTGAACTGCTTTCAGTCACGATGAGGTCTATGCGGCCGTGCTCTTCCGTTCCAAGCAGCGCTGTCATACCTATGGCAAGTGTTTCCATGGAGCGCTTCAGATCGTCGGTATCCACTGTACACTGCAGTGTGAGCGTATCGGCTTTCTTTTGTCCCGATGTGGCAGGATTCGTCAGTACTGTATAATGGCTGTCTGTTTTGGTGACTTTCAGTTCATTTTTCTGTGCCCATGATTTCAGAAATTCCGAAACCAGCGAGTAATCTCCCTTGTCTCCGGAAAAATTGGATCCAAGCTCTTCATATACAGGCTGAAGACTGTCTTTCAGTTCATTCTCGCGATCAGCTGTACTGCCGGAACATCCGCTGAGAAAAAATGAAAAAATCAGAGCAAGAGCTGAAATAACTGCTAAAAAACGTTTCATTTGTGATATTTCTCCTTGTTAATCATTGTGAATGCTAATATAATTAAGATAGTAATATAATACCACAAGAAATTAATGAATTGTTAAGATTAGGTGAAACTTGATATATATGAAGGAGAAAAAAATGGAAACGAAAAATTTTGTAATCAGAGAAACTGAATTCGGGGATTACGAATATTTTGCCAGATGGGAGACGGATCCCGATGTTGTCAGGTATCTCAGCTTCGATGAGGACAGGACATACGAGGATGTAGTCAGAGAGGGTTTCAGCTTTGCGCAGGATCCTTCGAGACTGGAATTCACCATAGTTTCCAGATCAGAAGAAAAGCCTATAGGTCGCATAAGCCTATCACGAATAGATAAACATTCAGATTCACTGGACATAACCAAGTTCTATATCGGTGAGAAACGTCTGTGGGGAAAAGGCGTGGCCCGTGAGATAATGGTGGAGCTTTTGGAATACTGCTTCACATTCCTTCATATGGAACGTGTGACACTGGATTTCTATACAGGGAACAGACGTGGATCGTCACTGTACGAAAGCCTCGGGTTCAAACACGAGGGAACCGCCAGACATGCCACAAAAAAGGATGGCAGATACTACGACCTGAATATAATGTCGATGCTCAGATCAGAGTTTTTCGGTGAGAACAAATAAGCCTGATCGAGCAACAGACGAACAGTGACCACAGCAGGATGCATGCATTTGATGTGTGCATTTTTTGTGCGCCTGATACAGGTCGGACAGGCATGGTAAAAAAATATACGAAAATAGGATTTTGATATTGACGATACCTTTATTTAGTGTATAATTTTCAATGAAACGAAAAAACAACAAGATATAGTGGTATAAAAAAGGAGAGATAAATGGATCAGATCAGACAAATCGTAAAACGTGACGGCAGAACTGTTGATTTCAACATCGATAAGATCACAGAGGCTATCTACAGAGCAGCGAAAGTCCTCGGGGGAAAAGATCATGATATGGCTCAGTATCTGGCAAGACAGGTGGAGCTGTATCTGCTTGAGATATGTCACAATGATATCCCTACAGTAGAACAGATACAGGATGCTGTGGAAAAGGTGCTTATCGAAAACGGACACGCCAGGACAGCAAAGGAGTATATCCTGTACAGAGCAGAACGTACCCGTGTCAGGGACATGAACACCCGACTCATGAAAATATATGAGGACCTGACTTTCAAGGAAGCCAAAGACAACGATACGAAGAGAGAGAACGCCAACATAGACGGGGACACGGCTATGGGAACGATGCTCAAATACGGATCAGAGGGCGCCAAGCAGTTTTATGAAATGTTTGTTCTCAAGCCTGAGCATGCCAAGGCTCACAGGGAAGGCGACATACATATACATGATATGGACTTCCTGACGCTCACCACTACATGTTGCCAGATAGATATAGAAAAGCTTTTCAAAGGCGGTTTCTCCACAGGACACGGTTTCCTGAGAGAGCCTAACGACATACAGAGCTACAGCGCACTGGCGTGTATCGCGATACAGTCCAACCAGAACGACCAGCACGGTGGTCAGAGTATACCTGACTTCGATTACGGTATGGCCAACGGCGTCAAGAAAACATACAGGAAACTGTACTGGACGAACCTGGGCAAGATGCTGAACCTGCTGTACGATATAGATGACGGCGTGGAGAAGGCTAAGGAGATCGGCGCCCATATAATGGATGAGTACGATATATATCCGATACTTGCTGACGACAACGGTTACAAGGAAAAGGAAAAAGAACATCTTCAGGCGATAATAGACGAAGCCGATATAGAGAAACTCCAGCAGAGGGCTACGAAGTACGCCAATCAGGAAGTGAGAAGGGCTACATACCAGGCGATGGAAGCTTTCGTGCACAACCTCAACACTATGCATTCGAGAGCAGGAGCACAGATACCGTTTTCATCGATAAACTACGGTACCGATACATCTCCTGAGGGCAGGATGATAATCGAGAACATACTGCTGGCAACAGAGGCAGGACTGGGAAATGGCGAGACAGCTATCTTCCCTATACATATATTCAAGATAAAAGAGGGCATAAACTACAATCCGGGTGAACCGAACTACGATATGTTCAAGCTGGCATGCAGGGTCTCAGCCAAGAGACTGTTTCCGAACTTCTCGTTCATAGACGCTCCGTACAATCTCCAGTACTATCATGAGGGAGACCCTAACACAGAGGTGGCGTACATGGGCTGCCGTACAAGAGTCATCGGCAATCACTACGATCCGACCAGAGAAGTAGTAGGCGGCAGGGGAAATCTCAGTTTCACATCTGTGAATCTGCCGAGGATAGCCATAAAATCCCATGGAGACATCGAATGGTTCTTCGAAGAACTTGAGAGGAAAGTCGATCTGTGTATCGACCAGCTGATGGAAAGATACAGGATACAGGCTTCGAAGAAAGTTAAGAACTATCCGTTTCTCATGGGTCAGGGCATATGGCTGGATTCAGACAAGCTCAAACCTGAGGATTCGGTTGCCGAAGTGCTGAAACACGGTACACTCACAGTAGGCTTCATAGGCCTTGCAGAGTGTCTGAAAGCACTGATGGGCGTGCACCACGGAGAAAGCAAGGAAGCGCAGGCTATGGGACTTGAGATCGTAGGCTTCATGCGCAAGAAAATGGACGAAGCTACAGAGAGAACAGGCTTCAACTATACACTGATGGCGACTCCTGCTGAAGGTCTTTCCGGCAGATTCGTCAGGATGGACAAGGAAAAGTACGGTATCATAGAAGGCGTTACTGACAGAGAGTACTATACTAACTCTTTCCATATACCGGTTTACTATAATATAAGCGCTTTCGACAAGATAAAGACAGAAGCTCCGTACCATGCGCTGACAAATGCAGGCCACATAACATATGTGGAGCTGGACGGAGATCCGTGCAAGAACCTCGATGCATTCGAACAGGTTGTAAGATGCATGAAGGAAAGCGGCGTAGGATATGGCTCCATAAACCATCCTGTTGACAGAGACCCTGTATGCGGCTATACAGGCATCATAGACAATGAATGCCCTTGCTGTCACAGGACAGAGGATGACGGCGACCACGGATTCGAAAGGATCCGCAGGATAACGGGATATCTCGTAGGGACTATGGACAACTGGAACGACGCCAAGTCAGCAGAAGAAAGAGACCGTGTGAAACACAGCATCGACACGGGAATGGAGAGTATCTGATCATGCCAGGTACTATAAGGCTGGCGGGAATAGTCAGGGAATCCATCGTAGACGGCCCGGGTATCAGGTTCACGGTCTTCTGCCAGGGGTGTCCTCACGGCTGCCCCGGATGCCACAACCCTGAAAGCCACGATTTCGGCGGTGGCAAAGACTGCAGCATCGACAGGCTCCTGGAGGAGATCGACAAGGATCCGCTGCTGGCAGGTGTGACTTTTTCCGGGGGAGAACCTTTCTGTCAGCCGGAAGGATTCCTGGAGCTGGCGAAGGGCGTCAAAGAACGCGGACTGAACATAACGTCTTTCAGCGGATATACATATGAGCAGCTTACTGACATGGCCGCAGAGAACGATGCGATGAAAAATCTTCTGGATATGACGGATATACTTGTGGACGGCCCTTATATAAAGGCTCAGCGT
>CAJJPZ010000137.1 GCA_905193765.1 uncultured Eubacterium sp. | reverse complement strand
CGATACCGCCCGGACACATGCAGAAAGTGTATACACCTCTGCCGCTGCTACACTTATGGTTCAGCTTGTAGTCCGCCGCTCCCAGCTTTTCAGCCAGACGTTCATCGCCGTACTGCGCCCGGTCTATCACAGACTGAGGATGTTCTATCCGCACTCCGATGGAAAACGGTTTCTGCATGAACAGTACCCCTTCATCATACAGCATTTTAAAGGTATCCCTTGCGCTGTGTCCTACGGCCAGTATAAGCTTGTCTGTTTCGATATGACGCCGTGCAAGAGATCCGCTTCCTGTATACTCTGTATATATCCCTTTCAGCTTCCTGCAGCCGTCTTCATCAGACACATCCAGCCCTGCAAGCTTCGTACGGAACATTATTTCACCGCCCAGTGATTCTATTTTTTTTCTGATGTTTTTTACCACCAGTCTCAGCCGGTCTGTACCGATGTGCGGTTTATGTCTGTAAAGTATGCTGCTGTCGGCTCCGGCTTCCACGAATTCACCGAGCACTTTCCTTATGCGGATATCCTTTATCCCGGTAGTCATTTTCCCATCCGAGAAAGTTCCAGCTCCGCCTTCTCCGAACTGTACATTCGACTCCGGATCCAGCATACCCTCAGCCCAGAATCGCTCCACATCCTTTATTCGCTCATCCACCGGCGCACCCCGTTCTATAACCAGCGGACGCATCCCTGCCTCTGCCAGCATCAGCGCAGCAAACATACCACATGGGCCGAATCCCGCAATCACAGGTCTGCTTCCCGTGATACGTCCCGGCGCCGGGAATCTGTAGACCTCCGTTGGAGCCATGTCCAGCGGCAGATCCGTATCGGAATCGAAATCTGCCGTATACACCAGCCTGATATCCGGTTTATGTCTCGCATCGATGGATTCTCTGACTATCGTGATATCGTTTACCGCAGGTTTCTTTTTCCGGAACCTGCGCTTTACTTCCTTCTCTATGAGTCTGCATTTACCAGAGATATCATCCATATCGCTTATATCTCTCACATTGATTTTTATCTGATGTATCCTGTATCTCATCCGGTGTATACCTCGTTTATCGCTTTTGCAGCTTTTATACCTGTTTCCCATGCATACTGGAGGTTGAACCCACCGCAGGGTCCATGCATATCTATTATCTCTCCTGCAAAGTACAGTCCCTGAACAAGTTTTGACTCCATTGTCCCCATATCCAGTTCATCCAGAGCAACACCGCCTCCTGTACACTGTGCATTTTTCCATCCTTTCACACCCAGCACAGGCAGCTTCCATGATTTCATCCTGCTGACAGGCACACGTGCAGACAGTTTTTCTGAAAGTATCCCGAAAGAGTCTTTTCTCCTGCTCACAGTTTCTTCGTTAAAGTCTGGTGCCATATCAAGTATCAGTTCATAACGTTTCAGTGCTTCACTTACAGGTTCTCCCGGTCTTCCTGTTATATAGGGTGTAAGATTGAATATACATATACCTGAAACGCCATCAGCGGTGAACTGTATCTCACCTGTTTCTGACTTTGTGAGCCTGCCGTCACAGTACAGTTCTGCCTTTCCTCTGGCTCTCACTCCTTTTATATCACTGAAATCTCCGCATGATATACCTGTAAGTATGGGGTACAGCCTGTTTACCGTATGGCCAAAGCTCTTTGCGATCCTGTATCCGTCACCCGTAGTGCCGAATGCAGGTGATGCTTTCCCTCCTGAAGCTATCAGCAGTTTTTCTGAAACAAAAGTCTTATTCCCGTCAGTCACAATGAAACCGCCTTTTACATAATCGACAGCACATACACTGTATCCCGTGATCATATCCGTACGGGGCTTTCCTCTGACGGCTCTTTCAAGCATCTTCACGACATCTGACGCCTGATTCGAATAAGGATAATAACGACCTTCATCATCATGGTACAGTGCAAGTCCCATAGAATCAAAAAATTCCAGAGTCATCTCCTTATTGCGGCATGCTTCGTTCGTGATGTTGCAGCGTCCTCCGCCTGTCGCCATAAGCTTTCGCCCCGGAATATCGTTTTTCTCCAGTACACATGTTTTTATACTGTCATCAAGAGACGATGCTGCCGCAAGTCCGGAAGCACCGCCACCTATTATACACAAATCATAATATTTCATGGATATCTATCCCTCTCGCTTTTTCTTCCTCACGAGCCTTGAGTCTTTCTGCCACCTTTTCCGGAGTCTCATCTTCTTCAGTGATGCGTACCGGTTCCCTCTTTCTCTTGTACAGCTTGACATATGACTTTTTCTCATGCGGCATGTTTATACCGAGCTCTATTATATTTATCCCCTGCATCACCATGAATATGCCTAGCAGTATTATAGTGCTCAGCCATTCGACCAGCGGATTGATGAATCCGAAAAGGCCTATAAGGCTCGTCAGTATACCTGTCAGCATTGCAGATCTGAAATTGCTGATTTTCTTATCCTTATTGATATGGGTTGCCGATTCAATACGCAGTATACCTGAAACCAGTACCCACATGCCGAATACCATATGGATCGCTGTGTCTGCCACCAGCTGATTGCAGAGCACCAGTATGCCCAACAGCAGCGTTATCAGCGCATCTGTCAGGATCCATCCGTTATTGTCGCCTTTATTGTGCAGTCCTCTTCCCATAAGATATGCTACGGAATGTATCACGCCGTTTATCACCATTATTATGCCTACGATGAATGCCATGGACAGGAACGTCTGTCCGAGATTTATAAAACAGAAAACACCTGTAAGTATCATCAGTATCCCGCTTATCACTGTCAGTATTCTCATTTTTTTCTCCTCTTTCACTTTGCCTCGTCTCTTGTTACATTCTGTATCACCACAGATCGTCGAATTCCTCTGACTGGAATCCATTGACTTCTTTGCTGTTTTCCTCTGTATCATACCTGCTGTCCCGGTCTTTCATGCCGCCGAGAAGCTTCAGTATGATCAGTAACGCTCCTGCGATCATTATCATTTTTCTCAGTTTTCTGTTAAGTTCAGATATCATAAAATTCCCTTATATAATGTATTTAGACTGATCAGGGCAGCCTATGACCCTTTCTGCAGTCTCATACAGATCATCACACTTCGTATAATGACTGCCATCTGCATTTTCTATTCTAACATAAAATCCTCCATACGTAAAAAGAAGTTTTCGTGATTTATTCACATCTCTGACAAACCGTTCCGATACATCATAATCAAATTCATCTTGTGTGATATAACATTTTTGTGGTATAATAGGGAATAGTTTCTAAATCTTTTGAAAGGGAGGTCTGAAATGTTTCAGATATTTGATAAAGATAAATTGTTCGGAAAAAAGCGTCAGGAAAGACAGGAAATGAAAAAAACCATCAAGGACGCTGTCAAACAGGAAGTTGCCCAGAATAAAGTAGCAGCACAGACGAGAGATTTCTACGAAACCAGTGCTGCTTATCTCAGGGAAAGCAATAAAATCGATCCGGAACTTTACACAAAGAATAATGTCAAACGCGGTCTCCGTAACTCCAATGGTACCGGTGTAGTAGTCGGTCTTACACGCATAGGCGAAGTCAAGGGTTATGAAGTGGATGAAAACAGAAACAAGATCCCGGCGGAAGGTAAACTCTACTACAGAGGCTACAGCGTGGAAGATCTTGTCAAGAGTTGTTCTTCTGAAGGACGTTTCGGTTTCGAGGAGGTCACGTTCCTTCTTATATTCGGCAAGCTCCCTACAAAATCTGAACTTGCAGAATTCAACAGAGCCCTCGGATCAAAGCGTAAACTTCCGGGTGGATTCGCGCGTGATATGATACTCACCGCACCTTCCAACAGTATAATGAACAAGCTGGCAAGAAGCGTACTGGCACTCTACTGCTATGATGACAAGCCTGATGATACATCTGTACCTAATGTACTGCGGCAGTCCATCGATCTTATAGGATACTTCCCTGCATTGATCGCATATGCATATCAGGCCAAAAGTTCGTTCTATGACCACAAGAGTCTGCACCTGCACAACCCTGTGCCTGAACTTTCCACATCGGAGAATATACTGCACATGATACGTCCTACAGGAGAATATACCGAACTGGAAGCCCGCCTCCTTGATATATGCATGATACTTCATGCCGAACACGGTGGCGGAAACAACTCGTCTTTCACAACGCATCTGATTTCTTCTACAGGAACGGATACATACTCGGCCATATCAGCAGCAATAGGATCACTCAAAGGGCCTAAACACGGCGGTGCCAATATCGCTGTTATAAATATGATTCAGGATCTCAAAGCAAATGTTCCTGATTTCAACAACAGGGGCAAGCTCGACGACTATCTCGTCAAACTCCTCAAAAAAGAAGCCTACGACAGGAAGGGTCTGGTCTATGGTATGGGACATGCGATATATACTCTGTCCGATCCAAGAGCGAAAATACTCAAGTCACTTGCGAAGAAACTTGCAGAGAGCAAGGGACTGCTCGATGACTTCCTTCTCTGTGACTACATCGAAAAGAGAACACCTGAACTTTATGCCGAAATCAATGGCGTTGAGAAAAATATGCCTGCAAATGTAGATCTGTACTCAGGATTCGTATATGATGCGCTGAACATACCTACATCAATAGCAACTCCGCTGTTTGCTACCGCAAGACTCTCCGGATGGTGTGCCCACAGAGTCGAGGAACTCATAGCCGGAGGCAAACTTATGCGACCTGCATACAACAGTGTTCAGGATCATCTTGAATATATTCCGCTGGACAAACGTACGAAAGCCATGACGACAGCTAAAAACATCAGTAAAAAATGATTATGAATCATCATATCAATAAAACATATAAGAGCTTGCTTATCCTGTAAATCCAAGGGTAGGCAAGCTTTTGCAATCATATGTCAATCATGATGTCTCACATTACAGATATCAGAAGTTTAGATAATATTTCATGATTATCAACAATAGCTTCCCATTTACCGTTTATGATAAATGATTTATCATAAACGGTAAATTTATTCTTCTTATTTTTGACGGTCGTTGCCGTCTATCCCTTGGAACAAGCCTTTTACAGCCTTGATTACATTTTATGTGATTATGGCACGTAAATTGCGTGTAATATATAACGTTAAAACTTAACTTATAGAAATTTTTCCACCCTGAGAAAAAAGGAGATGAACCATGAATGCTAAAATTCCTTTTGATATGAATCGACACATACCATTCAAAACTAAAGTCGGCTACTCTTTAGGAGGAACCGGCGACGCTATTGCCTATGATTTCATAGGAAGTTTTCTTATGTTTTTTCTGACCGACCTGGCAGGTATAAGTCCTGCTATTGCGGGCAGTATCATCGGAGTCGCTGTTTTATGGGATGCTATTACAGACCCGATCATAGGAATACTTTCTGACAGGTGCAAGTCTAAATACGGTAAAAAAAGACCATTTATACTGTTTTCAGCTGTTCCATTAGCTGTAGTAATGATAATGCTTTTCCACGTTGTTGGCTTCGAAGGAAATGCGAAAGTTGCTTACTATGTTATCTTCGCTATGCTTTTCTGGACCGCTTATACAGTTTTCAACATTCCGTATTTTGCTCTCGGAGGATGTCTCACTGTAAATACTGACGAACGTACAAGAATACGTTCAATCGCTCAGGTATTCAACTTTATAGGAGTATTCTTTGCCAGTGCTGTTCCTACATTCCTTGTAGGCTTATTCAAAGACATGGGTTGCAGTGACGCAAATTCATGGCAGTATGCAGTCATTATCATCGGTACAATAGCAGCCATTGTTATATTGATAAGCTGGAATGCAACACG
>CAJJPZ010000136.1 GCA_905193765.1 uncultured Eubacterium sp. | reverse complement strand
CGAAGTGAATCCGGGACTCTTCGGTGCTTCTGTAAAGACACTGATCCTGCTTCTGTCGCCGTTCATCCCTCATGTGGCTGCAGAAATGTGGGAGCATCTGGGATACGAAGGTGCGCTGCATGAACAGCCATGGCCTGAATACGATGAGAAAGCCCTTGTTAAGGACAGCATCGAGATCGTAGTGCAGATCAACGGTAAAATAAAAGACAAGATAAATATTCCGGGAGATATGTCAAGAGATGATATGATGAAACTTGCCGATGAGAACGACAAGATCAAAGCATTGACAGAAGGAAAAAATGTTGTGAAAGTGATAGCAGTACCCGGCAAGCTGATCAACCTGGTTGTCAAAGGCTGATACTTCACGACACTGATTCCTTACAGAAAGGATTTATATGAACGAAAAGAAAACAGACACACCTGATAAAGCGCCCTCTGGCAAGAAGAGATCAAAACCGAAAAACGGTCAGAATCCTAAGCAGAGTGCCAACCGCAGCAGGGGAACGAAAAACAATGGAACTGCTGTGAGAAAAAAATCAGGGACAGCTGCAGCATCTGCGGGCAGACAAAACAACAGCAGAAAACGCAAACAGTCGCCTGCCGAAAAAGTCAGGATAATACCTCTCGGCGGGCTTGGCGAAATCGGAAAGAACATGACCGTGATCGAATACGGGAACGAAATAATAATCGTAGACTGCGGCCTTTCTTTCCCTGATGACGATATGTTCGGCATCGACAAGGTGATACCGGACTTCTCGTATCTTAAAGAAACCGATAAAAAGATACGCGGTCTTGTTATAACCCACGGACACGAAGACCATATAGGAGCTGTGCCGTATCTTCTCAAGGAACTGAAGATGCCCGTATACGGCATGGCTTTCCCGCTGGGGCTCATAGAGAACAAGCTGAAGGAATACGGTCTGAAAGCTGATCTGAGACAGGTGTCAGCAGGTCAGACATTCAGGATGGGAAGACATTTTTCGATCGAGGCCATCAGGATAACCCATTCCATAGCTGATTCCATGTGCCTCGCCATAAAGACGCCGGCAGGCAGGATATTCCACACAGGCGACTTTAAGATAGACTATACACCTGTGGATGGCGATCCTATAGACTTTGCAAGACTTGCACAGATCGGATCTGAAGGCGTGCTCCTTATGATGGCAGACAGCACAAATGTTCTGCGTCCGGGATTCACAGAATCAGAGAGAGTCGTGGGGCGTACCCTTGAAGGTATCTTCAGGGATTCCAAGAACCGCATAATAATAGCTACATTCTCATCAAACGTGCACAGGATACAGAAGATCATCGATCTTGCGATCCAGTGCAAGAGAAAGGTCGCTGTTTCAGGCAGGAGCATGGTGAACGTCGTGGAGCTTGCCCAGGAACTGGGATATATAAGGATACCGCAGCATATGCTGGTGGATCTCAACAAAGCGAAGAACATCCCTGACAAGGAGCTTGTGGTTATAACCACAGGCAGCCAGGGGGAACCGATGTCGGCACTGGCCAGGATGGCGTCCTGCGAACACAAGACCATAAGGATAAAGAAAGGCGACAGAGTCATACTTTCATCGTCACCTGTACCCGGAAACGAGCTGACTGTGGCAAACGTAGTCAACCAGCTGATACAGAAAGGCGCTGAAGTAATATATTCGGATATCGCGGATATACATGTTTCGGGACACGCATGCCAGGAGGAACTCAAACTCATGCATTCCCTGATCAGGCCGAAATATTTCATGCCAGTCCACGGAGAATACCGTCATCTCCAGCCACATGCAGCGCTCGCAAACACTCTGGGTATGGCTATGGATAACATATTCATACTCAGCAACGGAGACTGTCTCAATATAACTGACGGAAGAGCGAAGATAGAAAAGAACATTGCAGACGCCGAAGGAATAATGGTAGACGGACTGGGCGTCGGAGACGTAGGCAACATAGTCCTCCGCGACAGGAGACTGCTGTCGGAATCGGGACTTATAATACTGGTTGCGGCCATAGACAGGAATTCCAACACGATCGCATCGGGTCCTGATATAATATCCCGTGGATTCGTATATGTCAGAGAAAACGAACATCTGATCGACGAAGCCTGCAGGAAGGCTGAGGAGATACTCGAGGACTGCCTCAGGAAGAACATGAAGGACTGGAACGGAATGAAAACGGTCGTAAGAGAAAACCTCAGAAAGTATATCTACAGCAAGACTCAGAGAAGTCCTGTGATACTGCCGATATTTTTAGAAGTATAAGACAAGGAGGAGCTTATGAATGTATATGATCAGGCACATTCTCTGGCACAGGCTATAAGAGAGTGTGAGGAATTCAAACAGTATGATGAGCAGCGCAAGGTACTTGAAAACAATCCTCAGCTCAACGATGCCATCAGTGATTTCATGAAAAAGCAGTTCGAGATGCAGGCTGCTCAGATGACAGGACAGGGTATGGATCCTGACCTGATGCAGCAGATACAGCAGCTGTCAGCAATACTCATGCAGGATCCGTCAGCTGCACAGTATCTTCAGTGCCAGATGAGATTTTCCATGATGATGGCCGATGTATACAAGATAATCAGCGAAGTAGCTGACCTGGGGTTCGACCCTTCGGGAAACAGCAATGCATAATATGGACTTGGCAACCATTGTATATTTTGGTATAATAAATGCTGTGAAATCTCAAAAGAGTTTAAGTGTTATATAAGATTAAGGAAAGAGGTCAATATATTATGATTTATGCAGGTGATTTTAGAAAAGGTATGACTTTTGAAATCGATGGTACTCCACATGTAGTTCTGGACTTCCAGCACGTAAAGCCAGGCAAGGGTGCAGCTTTCGTAAGGACAAAGCACAAGAACATCCTTACAGGAGCTATCAAGGAAGAATCATTCAACCCTGACGCCAAGTTCCCTAAAGCACACATCGAAACAAAGACTATGCAGTACCTTTACAACGACGGAGAGCTCTACTACTTCATGGACGGAGAAACATATGATCAGGTTCCTTTGACATATGACCAGGTGGAAGAGGCTATGAAGTATCTCAGAGAGAACGATGAAGCAACAATCAAGTTCTACAAGGGTAATGCTTTCCAGGTAGACGCACCTAATTTTGTGGATCTCAAGGTCATCGAAACTGAACCGGGTGTCAAGGGCGATACTGCTACAAATGTAACAAAGGCAGCAACAGTTGAGACAGGAGCTGTGATACAGGTACCTATCTTCATCGAAGAGGGCGAAGTGATCCAGATCGATACGAGAACAGGCGACTATCTCGGAAGATCCAAATAATTTACAAAGAAATGAATCAGGAAATATGAAGGGGCGTCGATTCGCCCCTTTTTTGGAAAAGAGGTAATAAATGTCAAGACATTCAGGAGGGAGACTGAAAATACTGCTGATAATCATCGGCGTGATCGTTGTACTTCTGGCAGCGGGCATATTCGTATATGCAGGCGGTATAGGTGCTGCAGACAGCAAGGACGACACGTCGGTCACGGTGACGATACCGCAGGGCAGCGGAGCATCATCCATCGTGGACATACTGGACGAGAACGGTCTTGTCAGAAGCAGGGCTATGGCAAAGATACATGCGCGTATCGGAGGTTATGATACACTGCAGGCCAACACATATATATTCAGCAGACAGATGACAGTACCTGAGATGCTCAGCGCAATAAATACAGGAAATTTCAAATATGTCATGAAAAATGAACTCGTTGTCAGGGAGGGGCTTACCATACCGGAAGTGGCTGAGGCCATGGCTGAAAAGTTCTCGTTCTCGAAACAGGACATACTGGACAAGTGGAACGACAGGGCATATCTCAAAGGTCTGATCTCGGATTACTGGTTCATCAGCGACAAGATCCTGGACAAGGATATCATGTATCCGCTGGAAGGATATCTGTATCCTGAAACGTATTTCATAACTGAAGAGGATCCTACGGTCGAGAGTGTCACGAAAGTGATGCTTGATAAAATGGATGAGGAACTGACTGCCAGAAAGGCGGATATCGACAAGAGTGGATTCAGTGTCCATGAGATACTGTCACTGGCGTCGATAGTGGAACGTGAGGCCAGCAATTCCAAGGAAGATATGCCTAAGGTCGCAGGTGTGTTCATAAACAGACTTGACAAGGGCATGAATCTCGGCAGTGATGTTACAGTATGCTATGCCAACCAGAAGACAGCACTGGAACTCACTCAGTCGGAGCTGAATATAGATTCAAAGTACAATACGAGAAAGTACACGGGACTTCCGATTGGACCTATATGTGCCGTGAACGGTACAGCTATGGACAGCGTACTGAATTATGAGAAGTCCGACTATCTGTTCTTCTTTGCCAAGGAAGACGGCAGCATAATCTATTCAAAGACGAATGAAGAACACGATAAAGCAGTCAGTGAGAATAAATGGTATTGATATCGAGATGAATATTACGAATGAAATAGTAAAAGAATATACTGACAGTCTGTACAGCAGCTGCAGCGCACCGCTGAATGAACTCAGGGCTTCTGCTGAAGCTGACAGGGTACCTGTGATCATGAGAGACACTGAGGAACTTATAACAGCGCTGTTCAGGCTGAAAAAACCGGAGCGTGTACTTGAGATAGGTGCAGCAGTGGGATATTCATCATGCTGCTTTGCGGAAAAGTGCGGGTGCCGCGTGACTACTGTGGAAGCGGATGAGAAGATGTATGAGACAGCCGTATCCAATATCAGCAGACTGGGCTTTGACGACAGAGTGGAAGTCCTGCTGGGAGACGCCCGACAGGTGCTTCAGGATATGGCGGGATCGGGCAGATACCCGTCCGCCGATGGAGAAGGCGTATTCGATGCGGTGTTCATCGATGCTGCCAAAAGCCATTACCGGTACTTCTGGGATCTGTCTCTGCCGCTTTGCAGGAAAAACGCCCTTATCGTATGCGACAATGTACTGATGAAAGGCATGACAGCTTCGGATCAGTACGACGTGCGCAAAAAGTACAAGACCAGCATCCGGAAGATGCGTGGTTTCCTGGAATATATAACAGGTGCAGGATACGCGAAAACATGCGTTCTTCCTGTAGGCGACGGCGTTTCGATAAGTATACTTGAAAGAGAGTTGATATAACAGAGAATGAAGAAAATGGAATTACTGGCTCCCGCAGGGGATCTGGAAAAACTTAAAATAGCTGTGGACTACGGTGCAGATGCAGTCTACTTCGGGGGGGAGATGTTCAGTCTCAGAGCCGGCGCAGGCAATCTGTCCGTGGCCGAGATCGAAGAGGGTACGGAATATGCCCATGAGCATGGCGTGAAGTGTTATCTGACGCTGAATGTTTTCGCACATAACGAGGACATCGTACCTTTCAGACAGTATCTCGAAAGCATACGTCACATACCCATCGACGCGTTCATCGTGTCGGATCCGGGCATAATAGAGATCATAAAGCAAATGATACCGGAGGCGGAGCTGCATCTCTCGACACAGGCCAATTCTACGAATTATGTTACAGCAAACTTCTGGTACAGACAGGGAGTAAAACGTCTTGTACTGGCCCGGGAACTGACTTTCAGAGAAATAAAAGAGATACGCGACAACATACCGGAGGACATGGAGCTGGAAGCTTTCGTGCACGGAGCCATGAGCATCTCGTATTCAGGAAGATGTCTCCTGAGCAACTTCATGATAGACAGGGACGCCAACAGAGGACAGTGCGCACATCCATGCCGCTGGAAGTACAAGCTTGTGGAGGAACAGCGCCCCGGAGAATACTATCCCGTCGAGGAAGACGACAGGGGTACA
>CAJJPZ010000135.1 GCA_905193765.1 uncultured Eubacterium sp. | reverse complement strand
TTTTTGTGAAAAAAGCCTCGGAAACTCGACCATAGCAAAGGTGCCAGAAGTTAAACATACTCGCTCCTCCGGCTCTTCGGGAGAAACGGCGATGTCACAGGACTTAAGTCAGTGTCCTTCTGTCCGGAGAGCCATAATCGATCCGCATGACGGGAAAAAATCCCACAGACATTTGCCTGTGGGAGTAAAAGTGTTGGTAGTATACCGACCCTGCTGTCGCATTTTCCGTCAGGGGCCGGGATCGCTTATATATAGTACTCTATCTTCTTGTCCGGTTTCATCTCGAATATCTCGAAGACCTTGTCGCGTATCTTCAGGAAATCGTCTGATGTACGGTCGCGGTTCTTGCCCAGCGGCACGTGGACGATGCTTTTGATCCTGCCGGGGTTCGGGGTCATGATGACGATCCTGTCGGCCAGTGTCACGGCTTCTTCGATGTCATGGGTGACGAAGACCGTCGTTATTTTTTTGTCTTCGGCGATGCGGTGGATGTCGTCCTGCATTTTCAGACGGTTGATGGCGTCCAGGGCTGCAAAAGGCTCATCCATGAACAGGATCTGCGGGGAAACGGCGAGGGCTCTCGCTATGGAAACTCTCTGCTGCTGGCCGCCGGAGAGCTGGACCGGTCGTGCATCCTTGAACTTTTCCAGGCCTACCAGCGTCAGGTATTCGTCTGCTATCCTGCGCGCTTCGTCTTTCGGCGTTTTCTTTGCCAGCAGTCCCAGCATCACGTTGCGTTCCACGCTCTGCCACGGCAGCAGGCCGTAGTGCTGGAATATCGTCACATATTCCGATGATGGTTTCGTCACAGGTCTGCCATCTATGGTTATCGTGCCGGAGTCGGGTTTTTTGAACCCTGCCATCATGTTAAGGAGAGTCGTCTTACCACAGCCGCTGGGACCCAGCAGGCATATGAATTCGCCATGCTGTATCTCCAGTGAGACGTTGTCCAGGGCTGTAAATTCACGGTCGTTCTGTATATATCGTTTATTTGCGTTTTTTACTTCTATAAAAGCCATAGGCTGTCACTTCCTTTCGTGGGATGTTACAGTGTTAGAGAGCTGATGCAGTATCACGGGCTGTGGCGCCGCCTGGCCCGCCGGCCTGAGAATGCTGCCGGAGTGTGTATGATCATGGGGCAGTCCTGATGCGGCATCGGGATCAGTTCTCATCAGCAGGTCTTCGGATCATGTTCCGATCCGTGACAGAGACGAGAAAGAACTGCGGTGCAGATGGACAGCCACCCGGAGAATGCTGCCATGATATGCAGGTCATTTCCTGCAATGCTCCTTGCAGTGCAGGGCCATATCTATATCCGCAGGTTTTCGGAATGCTGGACCTTTGCTCTGGGGCGCAGTGACCTGCGTGCCGGAGCAAAGGTGGTACTGTCCATATATGTATGACATGGGTTATGGCATGGACCGCTGGTCAGATGCTATTTTTCTTCGCTCCTGCTGAATCCCCAGATGCGTTCCACATGCTGCTGTGCATGGCGGATCAGCAGATCCAGCACGATACCGATGATGCCGATGGCGATGATGGCTGCCATCAGCGTATCTGTCTGCAGGTTGTTGCGGGCGTCTGTGATGAGATATCCGAGACCCGACTGGGAGCCTGCCATTTCACCGACTACCAGGAATATCCAGGCAGTACCTACTGCGATATGCAGTGCATTGGCTATCTGCGGGAAAATCGCCGGGAAGACTATACCCAGCAGAGTCTGAGCCCTGCCAAGACCGAAATTGTCCGAGATCTTCAGGTAGACCGGATCGATGTTCCCCACAGCAGTGACGGTGGTCAGCAGTACCGGGAAAAAGGCTGCGATGAAAATTATCACGATGGCAGGAACGTCTCCGATACCCACCCACAGCACGATGAAAGGCAGCCATGCTACCGGTGATATGGGGCGCAGGAACTGGACCACAGGATCGACGTAACGCCATGCTCCGGCGAACCACCCAAGCAGCAGCCCCAGCACCACCGCCGCAATGACCGATGTTATGTAACCTATGAAAAATCTGTACATGCTGGCGCCTATATCCAGCAGCAGTGCACCTGAGGCTATCCTGCGCCCCAGCGCCTCCGCAGTCCGGACCGGCGACGGGAACAGGCTTTCCGGGAAAAGCCCGGAGACAGCCAGCAGCTCCCAGAGTATGATCAGGACTGCGAATGAATTTATATATGATCTTGTTTTTTTCATGATTTATCTCCTTGAATCATTTCGAGGTGCGTCATTAAATGAGCGCATATCGTATTCCGGTGTTCTTCAGGACGGAAGGTCGCTCAGACCACGGGTATGTATCAGCGGAGTCACCGGATGTCAGATGCAGCTCACTGTGGTCGTGATGGATGCCGTCCATATGGCGCAGCCGTCTCTGTCATCTGCCCTGCTGCAGCACGAAGTCTTCATATGAAGGCGGCTGGCTGCTGAGTCCGTATGACTTTACTTTGTCCGTCAGGCTGTCGTAGGCTGTCTTCGTCACGTTCAGGTCGTCGAAGGATATCCACTGCAGCGACAGACCGACGATGTTTTTGTTCTGTCCAAGGTATTCTTCGGCGATAGCTGCGCTTTCCTTTTCGCCCAGTTTCGCTCCGGCATCCTTGTAAGCCTCACGGAAAGTCTCGATGGCGGATCCCTTGTCTTTGACTGCATCTTCGTTTAGCACGATGCCGCAGCATATGGAGTCTCCCCACAGTTCTTCAGATGTGGCGAACACCTGTCCGATGCCTGCGTCCACCGCTTTGGCGCCGAAAGGTTCTGCAACGCAGTAGCCGTCTATCTGACCGCTCTGCAGCGCCGCCGGCATCTCTGTCGGAGCCATTTCCAGTATCTTTACATCATCTGCCGACATGCCGTTCTTTTCAAGGAGGGTCTGCAGCAGTATGTTGTGGGACGACTGGGTGTTAGGTATGGCAAAAGTCTTTCCCTTGAGCTGTGCGGGTTTGCTGATGTTTTTTGAGGTTATCACCACGTTGCCGTCTCTGTGGCCAAGCATCGCCAGCTTCAGCGGAATGCCCTGCTCACGGGATTTCATCGCCATTTCTATGAGCACGGAAGCTCCGTCCACACGGCTGGTGTTCAGCGCATCCATCAGTTCGCTCCAGCCACCGTATTTCACGAGCTCCACCTGCACGTTGCTGTTCTCTTCTTCCAGTAGCTTCTTCGCTTCGAAGAGCGGCAGTGCGTGGGTTATGGGCAGATAGGCGATCTTCAGCGTCACAGTCTCCTGTGCATCCGCCGCCTGCCACCCGCTGCGCAGCGAATCATATTTGTAGTAGACCGCGCTGCTCACCAGCAGAGCCAGCACCAGCAGCGCAGCGACGGTCTGTATCCTTTTCTTTGCCTTCGTCATTTTCTGTATACTCCTGTTATCTATGCAAAATCCCGGCGGCGGATCAACTCCTGCCGGGCAGTTAAAGCGTTTCATCATCTGTTCTGAGTGGCGATGAGATGCGATGGTAGATTTATTTCAAAAAATATCGTATTTTTCTACCATTGAGCCGTCATTGGGGCGTCTAGGCCCTCATCGGGTCATTACCGTCGAGTCATCACCTTCGTGATCCTTCGGCGGGGCCTTTATGGCTCAAACTCACCGCCGGCACTGCGCTGGCAGCCTCATTTCCAGCCAAGCGCCTGCCTTTTCTTCTCAAGGTCTGCCACGATCCTGTCTGCCAGTGCGATGTGGTCAACATTCACGATCATCTCGGAACCCAGCAGCGGCTTGGTTCCGCGCTCCATGAACTCTGTCACCTTTGCAGAACCCTGGGTAGGGGCGTAAACGCTGTGGTAGGAATCCATGCCCAGCAGGCGGAACGCCAGCGCTGCGCAGATGCCTTTTTCGTTGGACCACTCAGGGCTGATGAAGGCGAAGGGCATATCCTTGATGGCGTGGCCTGACTTTGCAGCGACCTGACTGAATAGCGCAGACGCTCTGGCATTGTCGAGACATTCCCCCATGTGCCATACGGGAGGGACGTCACCCAGGAAGTCACGCAGTCCTTCGGCGGTCTGATCCAGCGCCTTTATGGAGCAGTAGCCCAGTTTCATCAGCGGGAAAGATGCACAGCCGTTGGTCATGATGAGGATGCCGTGCTTCAGCAGTATCTCTGCGACTTCGACGATGGCCTTTTCATAGACGACCCTCGGATTGCTGCAGCCAACAAGGTTGACGATGCCTCTGATCCTGCCGTCGGCCAGCGCTTCGGCTATCTTGTCCATGCCGAAATGTGATGCTGCGAATTCAGCAGAGAAGCCTGTTTCAGCTTCCACTTCATACTGAGGTATGGACACCGGCACATCCCGGCGGTCACTGTAGCTTTCGATGGCACGCTCAACGATCTTCACTGCGATATCATGGATCTCGTCAAGGTTCGAATGTTCGTGATCGAGAGCATAGTGTTCGGCTTCAGGGAGCCTTGCAGAATCGCTGGTGGTCACGACTGTGGTTTTGAAACATTTTGCCACCTCCATGATGGAAGGGAACACGTCCTGCACGTCAGCCACCCACAGGTCGAGAGCTCCTGTACCCAGGATCATCTCAGCGCCAACTGCATTGGAAAGGGGGATGACTCCGCCGTAGCGGTACATCGCCGAAAGTCCTGAGCAGCATATGCCGTAGAACTGGATGCCTTCGGCTCCGGCCGCTTTTGCCTTTGCCTGATATTCCTCAGACTGGCCGGTGCGGACGATCTCGCTGACAAGCAGCGGCGAATGACCGTGGACAGCGATGTTCACCCAGCCTTTTTTCAGTGCGCCCACGTTCATCATGGTGCGGCGGCGCTGGGGAAGGCCGTAGAGACAGTCCATGGCAATGGAGCTGCCGAGACAGCTGGTCCATGCAAAGGCTGCGCCTGTACGCAGGAACTGTTTCATGATGCTCTGCCAGTCGCCGTCGGTACCGGTGCTGGTCCTGTGGAGACTTTCGAAAACCTCATGGTAGACGCTTACCGGCAGGATGCCGAGATCTTCCCAGCGTTTTTTTCGTTCAGCCGGGGCGAAGGCCTGCAGCGTCCTGTGGGGTGCGGGAACCGTTCTGGAAAGGTCTTCGAGAAGTATGTCTGCAATTTCTGACGCGAGCTGCTCAAGCGTCTTTCTTTCGGTATCGATGCCGTATGTCTGACAGACAGCTCTTACTTTTGCTTCGCCTTCGATAGGGAGGTCGATGCTGCCTTCGGCTGCTTTTTTCAGAGCCAGCATGCTTTCTCTGCCTCTGGCGCCGTGGGCAGCTGCTCCTGACGCCACTGCTCTGAGCATGTTACGGGCGACGATCACATCGGCATTAGCACCGCAGACTCCCTTCGTACATTTTTTTGTGATGCGGCAAGGCCCCATGTAGCAGTTGCGGCAGCATATCCCTGCCAGACCGAAGGTACACTGAGGCTGCTGCCGGTCGAACCTGTCGAAAGTAGTTTCGATGCCGAGCTCCTGCATATGCAGCAGCATCTCTCTGACTGCAGGGTCGGGAGTCTGTTCTATGACCTGCTGCTTGTCAGGGAAAGTCTTTCTGTATTCGTTCACGGCTTTCGTATAGTCGTGGAAATCGTCATCATGGTGATGGTGGTGATGATCGTGATGATGCCCGCTTTCATCGATCCACTGTCTGAGTTCGATGTCTGAGATTTTCTTCATTTATATCCTCCTGTATTCAGCCCGTACCGGATACGCCATATGCCGGTACGCATCGGCTGGAACCTGCTTACATATACCTATAATTCCTACGGAATTGATATGATTATAAAACACGGAAGGGGTTTTGTAAAGTGTTTTTTAATTATTCCGGAAATATCGTTTTCGATATTTCCGGAATATCAACAAAAGTTTCACATGATAAC
>CAJJPZ010000134.1 GCA_905193765.1 uncultured Eubacterium sp. | reverse complement strand
GGTATCAGGCCTTTTTCGTCGAATTTAAGTTCATCTATGTTTATCATGATCATAACCTCACTGTAATATCATTGTCTCTGAGCTTTTCCTTGAGTTCCTTTATGGTGACTTCGCCGAAGTGGAAGATCGAAGCTGCCAGCCCTGCATCTATATCAGGTATCTGCCTGAACAGCTGCACAAAATCATCAGAAGATCCTGCTCCGCCTGATGCTATCACAGGCACATCCACCGCATCGCATACAGCCTTCAGCATCTCGATGTCGAATCCTCCCTTCACGCCGTCGGTATCTATGGAATTGACAACGACTTCACCGGCTCCAAGATCCACACATTTCTTTATCCAGCTTATAGCTTCCATGCCTGTATCGTCACGGCCGCCTCTGGCGAATACTCTGAACTCGCCGTCCACACGCTTCACATCAGCCGATATGACCACGCACTGGTTGCCGTATCTCTGGGCAGCCTCCTTTATGAGCTGCGGATTTCTTATAGCGCCTGAATTGACGCTGACTTTGTCCGCACCGCACTTCAGGACTCTGTCGAAATCATCCACTGTATTTATGCCGCCGCCTACTGTAAGTGGTATGAATATGGTCTCTGCGACTTTCCTCAGGATATCTGTGAACAGCGCACGGCCTTCTGCAGACGCCGTTATATCGTAGAATACCAGCTCGTCGGCGCCGTTTTCCGAGTAGTACGAAGCCAGCTCAACCGGAGATGATACGTCACTCAGTCCCTCGAAATTGACTCCCTTGACCACACGTCCGTCTCTGACATCGAGACATGGTATTATCCTCTTTGTTATCATTCTGCCACCTCTATAGCCTCTCTGAGATCTATCGCTCCCGTGTAATACGCTTTTCCGATTATAGCACCGTAAAGTCCCATCTGACTGAGCTTTCTTATGTCCTCCATTGTGGAAACTCCTCCTGATGCTATGATATCAAGGTCGAAGGATGCCGCCAGTCTGTTGTACATATCTATGTTGGAGCCTTTCATAGCGCCGTCTCTGGATATGTCCGTACATATTATGGTCTTCACGCCTGTCTGCTGCATCTTTTCAAAAAATGCTTCGAGAGTGAATTCTGACTTTTCCAGCCATCCTTTCACCGCTATATAGCCGTCCCTGACGTCTGCGCCCACGGCTATCTTCTCTCCGTATTTTTCCACAGCTTCTTTCAGCAGTGCCTCATCCTTCACTGCAGCAGTCCCAAGAATCACCCTGGAAACACCTCCGCCCAGATATCTGTCTATGGTCTCCATGGATCTGATACCGCCTCCGGTCTCGATGAACAGCGACGTTTCCCTTGCTATCTGCTGTATTATATCGAAGTTCGGCGTAAGGCCGTCTCTGGCACCCTCAAGATCCACCACATGTATATATGATGCGCCCTGCTTCTCGAACTCACGAGCCACGCTGACAGGATCCTCACTGTACACTGTCATGTCATCGTAATCGCCTTTGAAAAGTCTCACTGCTTTCTTCTCGTACAGATCTATTGCTGGAAATATATTCATTTTTTCTTATTCTCCTTCACAAAATGCTCTGAGTATCGCCAGCCCTGTCTTGCCGCTTTTCTCCGGGTGGAACTGGCAGCCCATGACATTGTCCCTGGCAACTGCCGCGGTTATCTTCCTGCCGTAATCCGTCGCCGCGATAAGACTGTCGTCGCAGTCCTGTGCATAGTATGAGTGTACGAAATACACACAGTCCCCCTCGTTTATCTTAGAAAGAAGCCGGTGCTCCTTCGTGAACTCAAGCTGGTTCCAGCCTATATGCGGAATCTTCAGTCCCTCCGGAAGATTCCCCTCCATGGGTACCACCGAGCCTTTAAGAAGACCCAGGCCCTCATGTTCGCCATATTCGAAGCTCTTCTCGAACAGCAGCTGCATACCCAGGCATATACCCATCATGTCCTTTCCTGCAGCGGCTTCCTCTTTTATGACTTTGTCGAGACCTTTGCTTCTCAGCTTGTCTATGGCATCTGCAAATGCACCCACTCCCGGCAGTATTATCCTGTCGGCTTTTCTTATCTGCCCCGCATCCGACGTCACCGTGACGTCAGCACCGATATATTTCAGAGATGAGCACAGGGAAAACATATTCCCCACACCGTAATCTATAACAGCTATCATTTACAAAACTCCTTTCGTGGAAGGTATCTCCTCCGAAAACCTTTCATCAACAGCCACCGCATCCTTCATGCTCCTGGCCACAGCTTTGAACACTCCTTCTATGATATGATGGGAGTTCATGCCTGCCATCTGCCTTACATGCAGGGTGACGCCGCTGTTTCTCGAAAAAGCCACAAAAAACTCTTCACAAAGCTCTGTATCGAAATTTCCGACTTTTTCAGTTGGTATATCGAGCTGAGGATAGAATCCGCCTCTTCCGGAAATATCCACTGCTGACAGTATCAGCGCCTCGTCCATAGGCAGTATCACTGAAGAATAGCGAGTTATACCTTTCTTGTCCCCCAGGGCGTCTGCAAATGCGCTGCCCAGACATATGCCGATGTCCTCCGTAGTATGATGATAGTCCACATATGTATCGCCGCTGCACCTGACTTCAAGGTCGAATCTGCCGTGTTTCGAAAACAGCGTCAGCATATGATCCAGAAAACCGCATCCTGTCTGGCAGACTGAGGATCCTGTCCCGTCGAGACAGAGCTTCAGGCTTATATCAGTCTCACCTGTCGTTCTTTTTATTTCCGAAGTACGCATCATTTCTGTTCCTCCAGAATAGTTTCCACCGCTCTTATGAATGCTTCCATCTGACTCATTGTCCCTATGGAAACACGGTTGTACTGAGCGATCCTGTCTTTTGTGAAGTGTCTTATCAGTATGCCTTTTTCTTTGAGCTCCCGGTACAGTTTCTCACCATCTATCCTGTCCGACTTCACAAACAGGAAGTTGGCCTTTGAATCAATCACTTCGAAGCCCAGCTCCTCAAGGTGGCTCCTTGTCCACTGACGTGTCTCCATTATGCTTCCGCCGTTGGACATATAGTAATCGTTGTTTATCACGGATGCGAGACCTGCCGCAGCAGTCATGCTGTTGACGTTATAAGGATTCGTAGAATATTTTATTGTGTTGAGGTCTGCGACCAGCTCTCTGCTGCCTATACCGAATCCCAGTCTGCCTCCTGCGAGCGAACGTGACTTGGAGAAAGTCTGAGTCACCAGCAGATTATCATATCTGTCCACCAGCTTTACTGCGCTCTCCGCGCCGAAATCCACATACGCCTCGTCTATGATGACGATATTGTCAGGATTCGACCGTACTATATCTTCTATCTGGTCAAGGGACATATATGTTCCCGTAGGCGAATTCGGATTAGCTATCACTATGGTTTTTCCTATCCCTTTGTAATCATCAGGATCGACTGCAAGATCCTCACCTACCGGTATCTCTTCATACGGTATATGGTTCAGCTCTGCGAATACCGGGTAAAATCCATAGGTTATATCCGGGAATGCCAGCGGAGTGTTTTCATCCGAGAATGCCATGAATGCAAAGTTCAGCACTTCATCCGACCCGTTCGTCAGTATTATCTGATCCGGCTCCACGCCGTTTATCTCTGCCAGCTTTCCTGCCAGTTCATTCCACTCCGGCTTCGAGTATATCTGAAGACCAGCGGCGGCTTCCGCTGCGGCCTTTGCCACATCCTCATGAGGCGGATACGGCGATTCATTCGTATTCAGTTTGATGTACTCCTGCATCCTGTCCGGCTGCTCTCCCGGAGTATAGGGAGTGAGGTTCGAATATCTGCTGCTGAAAAATCTACTCATCTGTTGTCACCTGCTCTTTCATCCTGCTGACTATTTCTTCTATCTCTTTGTTCTTGAACCTGAAGCTTGCCTTATTGACTATCAGACGCGCGCTTATCGACACTATTGTCTCGACCACTTCGAGGTCGTTTTCCTTCAGCGTCGTCCCTGTTTCGACCAGATCCACGATCACATCCGAGAGCCCCAGTATAGGCGCAAGCTCTATGGAACCGTTGAGTTTTATTATGTCTATGTCACGGCCCTTTTTAGTATAATACTTCTGCGCCACGTTTGTAAACTTCGTTGCGACTTTGAGCGTCCTTTTTCCGTTGTCCTCGAATCCCCTGACGGAGGCCACAGCCATCCTGCACTTCCCTATATCAAGATCCAGCAGTTCATATATATCCGGTTCGTTTTCAAGGAGTATGTCCTTTCCTGCCACGCCTATGTCAGCAGCGCCTCTTTCAACGTATATCGATACATCTGACGGCTTGACCCAGAAATATCTCACGCCCTTTTCATTGTCTTCGAATATGAGTTTGCGGTTCTTCTCTTTCATAGCCTCGCATTCATATCCCGCTGCTACGAATTTATCATATACTTTATCTCCGAGCCTGCCCTTCGGAAGAGCTATATTAATCATCATTGCCATCCTTTCTCAGATCCAGCACTTCTCTGTACCTGAACTTTTCCGGTATGCATTTCTGCACACTGACTGTTTTGCCCAGGACTATCATAGTCCTTATCTTTTCCGTCATCGAACCGAGGTCGGTCCCTTCATCGTAGAGCACCAGTACATCAGCCATATGCTCCGGAGCCGGCGGCATCAGATCGTCCAGCAGATCGAGATACAGCGCGAAACCAACAGCCCCCGATCTCCTTCCCATCTTTCTCAGCAGATTGTCATACTGACCTCCCGACAGCACGCCTTCGCATATGCCGTTGAGGAATCCCCTGAACACTATGCCGTTATAGTAGTTCATATTGTTCACTATGGAAAAATCGCAGTTTATCCTGTCACTGTAGTCGAATTTCTTGACAAGGCTGCATATCAGCCTCAGCTCTTCAAGAGCGTCCCTGGACTCTTCGCTTTCACAGAGAGGCTCCAGCTTGTCGGTGACGGTATCGAGATCGCCGTAGATGCCTATGAAGCTGCACAGCTTTTCCATCTGCTTTTCAGGTATATCGTATTCCACACACACACGTCTGAGATCATGTACATTTTTTTCGGCGATATATGCCATTGCCTTTTTCCTGAAAGTCTCATCTCCGCCGGATTCGTCCAGCAGTGAGCTCAGTATGCCGAGATGTGAGATCTCCAGTAAGAACTCTTCCGATATCAGTCTCAGTGTCTGGGCCGCCAGCGATATCACCTCGATGATATCATACCTGTCTATATCTCCGATGCATTCGAGACCTGCCTGCATTATTTCTCTGAACTGCCTGCTTCCCCCTGCTGTCCTGTATATGTTTTCATTATAATATACCTTCTGCTTGTACCCCTCGCGGTCTTTGCCGTTCTTCACTATAGACAGAGTGACATCTGGTTTGAGGGCCATGAGTTTGCCGTTTATATCATTGAAAGTTATTATCTGGTCGCTGTCCAGGAAGTCCTTGTTGTGGGAATACAGCTCGTATTCCTCGAACTTGCTCATGCGGAGAGGGACATATCCGTATTTGCCGTACAGTGAACGCAGTTCGAACACCGTTTTCTCTTCATTTCTCAAAACTTTTTCATCTATCATGTCATACCTTCTTCTGTATTCATATTCATTTCATCACTTTATCACACTAACGTGAAACTATGATAAATTATAATATCATACGTTCTGATTGTCAAGCGTCTTATGCAAAAAAATAACGCCCACTTTCGTGAGCGTCAATATCCACCTTAGATGGCACGGTTTACCTTGCCTGATCTGATGCAACTTGTGCATACTTTGGCTTTTCTGACTGTACCGTTGTCATCAACTCTTACAGTCTGGATATTTGCATTCCATTTTCTTCTTGTGTGTCTGTTGGAATGGGATACATTGTTTCCTGAAACCTGTCCTTTTCCGCAAATCTCA
>CAJJPZ010000133.1 GCA_905193765.1 uncultured Eubacterium sp. | reverse complement strand
TCAACGCTCCCGGTGCCAATGCCAATGCAGTAAAGGAACTCTGCCTGTCAGGTCTGTTCATGGCAGCAAGAAACATCCCTGCAGGTCTCCAGTGGGCAGGTACTCTTGCCGGAACTGAAGGCGTAGGCAAGGCTGTCGAGAAGGGCAAAGGACAGTTCGCCGGTACTGAGATCAAAGGCAAGACTCTCGGTGTCATAGGTCTGGGCGCTATTGGCGTACTGGTTGCAAATGCTGCTGAAAGTCTCGGCATGAAGGTCATCGGATACGATCCGTTCCTTTCAGTAAAGGCAGCTCACTCACTTTCAAACACTATAGACATCGTTGACGCACTGAAGGATCTTTATCCATGCTGTGACTACATATCCATCCACGTTCCTGTAATGGACGACACAAAAGGTATGATTGATGCTGCTGCCATCGCTCAGATGAAAGACGGCGTGGTATTCCTGAACTTTGCAAGAGACAAACTGGTAAACGATGCTGACATGCTGGCAGCCCTGGAATCAGGAAAAGTAAGAAGATATGTGACTGACTTCCCTAACGATACTGTTATCGGCAAGGAAGGCGTGATTGCAACTCCGCATCTCGGCGCTTCATCCGCAGAGGCAGAGGACAACTGTGCTGTAATGGCTGCCGACGAGATCATGGACTACATAGAGAACGGAAACATCGTGAACTCGGTGAACATGCCTGCATGCACACTGGGACCTAAGAAGGGTACAAGGATCTCTGTTATCTCAAAGGCTGACGCCGGTGCTCTCGAAAAAGTCGCAGCTGTAGCTGACGGAGACGTTATCAATAAGACAAGAGGCGACTATGCATACACTCTGGCTGAAACATCCGGAGATGTAGACGAGTCCGCTATCTCAGGCGAAGGTATCATCAGGGTAAGGATACTGAAATAAGCCTGCATCTTGTTCCGGAGCATCTTCCGGGCACCACATAAAATATGTGTATAAAATAAAAAAGGCATTACATCATTGATGTGGTGCCTTTTATCATTATCAGTATCTTATCTTGTCAGTATGGTCTCTCTAATCCTACAGTATCATGCATATCATTGAAACGATGAAAGAAGCCACCCATGCTACTGCACACTGAAAAACCACTACGATCAGTGCCCACTTTCCTCCAAGTTCACGTTTTATTGATGCTATAGCCGCGACACATGGCGTATAAAGCAAGCAAAACACAAGCAGAGAAAGTGCTGCAGCCGGTGTTATCGCCGATGTAAGTGCTGAAGTCGACCCAAACAGGATAGACAGCGTTGATACCACGCTTTCCTTTGCCATAAATCCTGTAATAAGCGCAGTGGATATTCTCCAGTCTCCGAATCCAAGTGGTATGAATATCGGTGCTATGACTCCCGAAACCATTGCCAGCAGACTGTCGTGAGAATCATTGACCACATTCATATGTATGTCAAATGATTGCAGGAACCATATGATTATAGTTGCAATGAAGATGACCGTGAATGCACGCTGAAGAAAGTCCCTGGCTTTTTCCCACAACAGCTGCCCTACGTTCCTGAGTCCCGGCATACGGTAATTGGGCAGTTCCATCACAAACGGTACCGGCTCACCTTTGAACACAGTACCTCTGAGAGCCAGTGCAGTGATCACGCCAGTCAGCATCCCCAGGAAATACAGACCGATCATGATAATCGCCCCGTGTCCCGGAAAAAATGCTGCTGTGAAGAATCCGTACACAGGCAGTTTTGCAGAACAGCTCATAAACGGCGTCAGCAGTATAGTCATCTTTCGATCACGCTCGGACGGCAGCGTTCTGCTGGCCATGACTCCCGGGACAGTACATCCAAAACCTACAAGCATAGGAACTATGCTTCTCCCGGACAAACCTATCTTCCTAAGAAGCTTGTCCATGACAAATGCAACTCTGGCCATATAGCCACTGTCCTCCAGCAGCGACAGGAAAAAAAACAGCGTGACTATTACCGGCAAAAAGCTGAGTACGCTCCCTACTCCGTTGAAAATACCATCTATTATCAGCGAATGTACTACGTGATTCACACCGGATCTTGTCAGCAGCAGATCCATGGCTTCGGTCAGTGCTGTTATTCCTTCGTCCAGCCAGTCAGACAGAACCGCGCCTATTATGTTGAAAGTCAGCCAGAATACGGCTCCCATTATACAGACGAAAGCAGGTATAGCTGTATATTTCCCTGTAAGTATCCTGTCTATCCTGCGACTTCTCAGGTGTTCCCTGCTCTCCTCCGGTTTTATCACGGTGGCCTCGCTGACCTTCATTATGAATCTGAATCTCATATCAGCAATTGCTGCAGCTCTGTCAAGCCCGCGCTCCTCCTCCATCTGGAGTATTATATGATCGAGCATCTCCCTCTCATTATCGCTGAGCCCCAGTGCTTCGATTATTAGCCGGTCACCTTCTGCAAGTTTGCTTGCCGCAAACCTCAGCGGGATACCTGCACGCGAAGCATGATCTTCTATCAGGTGCATTATCCCGTGAAGACATCTGTGTACAGCTCCTCCTTCTTCCTCCGGACTGCAGAAATCCATCCTGCCAGGTTTCTCCTGAAATCTGGCAACATGTAAGATATGATCCACCAGTTCTTCTATCCCTTCACCTCTGGATGCCGATATTGGTATCACCGGTATTCCCAGCATCTCCTCCATCTCGTTCACAAGGATGGATCCACCATTCTCTCTGACCTCATCCATCATGTTCAGTGCAAGTACCATGGGAACTTCCAGCTCCATCAGCTGCATAGTCAGGTATAGATTTCTTTCTATGTTTGTTGCATCTACTATATTGATTATTCCTTTAGGTTTGTCTTCCAGCAGGAACTGCCTTGTAACGATCTCCTCACTGCTGTACGGCGACATGGAATATATACCAGGCAGATCTGTAACCAGTGTATCAGGATGGCCCTTTATCACCCCATCTTTTCTATCTACAGTCACCCCGGGGAAATTGCCTACATGCTGGCTGGAACCTGTTAACTGATTGAACAGTGTGGTCTTGCCGCAGTTCTGATTTCCTGCCAGTGCAAATGTCAGCGTCTCGCCCTCAGGAAGAGGATCCTCTTCTGCCTTTATATGATATCTGCCGCCTTCACCCAGACCCGGATGATGTATATCTTTCTTTGCGGCATCATCTCCGCTGCTGCTGATTTCTGTACGTATATCCTTTATGATTATTTTTTCAGCATCTGCCAGCCGCAGTGTCAGTTCGTATCCGTGAAGTCTCAGTTCAACAGGGTCTCCCATGGGCGCATATTTCACCATCGTTACATCCGCCTCTGGTATCAGCCCCATATCGAGAAAGTGCTGTCTCAGCGAACCGTCTCCTCCTACTGACAAAACTGTTGCTGTTTTCCCTATTTCAAGTTCTCTCAGTGTCGTTTTCTTGATTTCTTTCATCGATCATACCACCATTTCAGTTTCTTTATCATATATTTCTTTCCTAAATTCGTCATTCGTCATTCGATTCGCTGGTCTCCGCCCATACTTTGTTGCAGAGGACTCCGAGGCAGAGCACCCAGGACAGCAGGTAGAACCAGAACATTATACCTACTACCGATGAAAGTGCACCATACAGCAGATCGTAATCTGCCATGGTGCTGGCATACTTGGAATATACAGCTGTAACGATCATCATCCCCACTGCTGCGAATATACTGCCCGGGATGACCTGCCTGAATTTTATGCGTTCTGTCGGCAGTATATAATAGTTGAAACTCACCATCAGGAAATACAGGGCAAATCCCAGCACCCATCTCAGCCACAGCCATATACTGTCGACATACTTCTCACTGTCGTTTATCCTGAACAGTTCTATAACGAACTCCAGGATCACTTTGCCGTAGGCCAGTATCAGCAGCGAAAAAGTCACTGTGAGTATCGTTATTATTATCGTCTCGATGGATCTTATCCTCTCGATGAAGTAGTTGCGGCCTGTGCTTTGGCCTTCTGTAAGTGTGTAGTTGGTTATACGCATGATGGCGAATGATGCTCTCGAACCTGCCCACAGCGCGATAGCTATGAATACGATATTACCGAAACCGATATATCTGAAATTGAACATATCGTGCATCCACCCTGACACGCTCCTGCCGGTATACATTTCGAACACCTGCATCGCTCTTTCCACAGTGAGGTTGAAAAGCCCCAGCACCTGTGTCAGCAGCAGCAGTATCGGAACTATGGACAGCATCAGATAAAAGGATACCTGCGCTGCAAATCCCTGATAATATGGATCTCTCATCTGCTTGAACCCAAGCAGGAACATCTTAAATGCGCGTTTTTTGAAATCAGACACCTGCATTCCCCCTCCGTCTGTCAAGAAGCTCCCTGAGTCTGGCCAGTGCTCTCGATCTGTGACTGATGCTGTTCTTGATCTCAGGTCCCAGTTCACCGAATGTCCTGTCGTATCCTTCAGGCACGAACAGCGGGTCGTAGCCAAAACCGCTGGTGCCCCTCTTTTCAGTAAGTAGATGGCCTTCTACCTCTCCCCTCGCAGATATAGTCTCTCCGTCAGGGAACACCATGGTGATCACCGACACGAACCTGCCGGTGCGCTGTTCGTATGGAACATCCTTTATCAGCTCCGTCAGCTTCCTGTTGTTGGCGTCATCGTCCCCGTCCTTCCCTGCGAACCTTGCGGAGTATACTCCCGGGGCTCCGTCCAGACAATCGACTTCAAGGCCCGAATCATCTGCTATTGTTATATTATTGCACAGCTTCATTATTTCAAATGCCTTTTTATATGAATTTTCTTCAAAAGTCTCGCCGTCTTCATTTATCTCTATATCCGGGACGCCTGCTTCATCCCTGGATATTATCGACATGCCGAATTCCTGTGTTATGGCTTCTATTTCCTGTATCTTATGTCTGTTCTTAGTTGCTGCCACTATAACACTGCTCATATACTGCACCTCCATGTGTTGCCGTCCGTGCCGGGCGCGGACGGAGCGTTATGATCCGTAGTGTGATCAGTATAGTATACCACATACCTGCTGGACTTTCTATCGCTGATAGTGTAAAATGTTTTTATATGTTTAAAAAACTGGCAGGAGAAGAATAAAAAATGGATATAGTCGTATTAGATGGTTACACGATAAATCCCGGCGATCTGAGCTGGGACAGTCTTGAAGAGCTGGGAGACAGTCTCACAGTGTATGATCTCACACCGGCCGAAGAGCTGATCAACCGCATAGGTAAAAAAGAAGTCATCATGACAAGCAAATGTTTCATAACACGTGAGATCATCGAGAAATGCCCCGATCTGAAATATATAGGTTCCATGGCAACAGGCTACAACAATATAGATGTCAAGGCAGCTGCTGAGGCTGGAATAGTCGTTACAAATGTCCCGGCATACTCAACCGACGCTGTGGCACAGCATACAATAGCGCTGCTGCTGGAGCTGTCCAACAACGCAGGGTTGCATAATGCATCTGTCCAGTCCGGTGACTGGAGCAGATGCGAACATTTCTGCTACTGGAAAAAGCCTGTGACACTGCTTGCAGGAAAGTCCATCGGGATAATAGGGTACGGTGCTATAGGCAGCAAGGTGGCTGAAATAGCCAGAGCTCTGGGTATGACAGTGAATATCTACAGCCGCGATCCCGAAGCTGCAGTAAGTTCCGACGTCATATCGCTGCACTGCCCGCTGACTGAGGAAAATGCGAAGATGATAGATGCGGACTTCATTTCCCGTATGAAGCCGGGTGCATTCCTGATCAATACTGCCCGTGGCGGCCTGGTAGATGAATATGCTTTGGCCGGCGCACTGAGATCAGGGCGTCTCGGCGGTGCTGCAGTGGATGTCATCAGCAGGGAGCCTGCATCAGAGGACTGTCCGCTGCTGGGACTTTCCAACTGTATCATAACACCCCATATGGCTTGGTCTCCTGA
>CAJJPZ010000132.1 GCA_905193765.1 uncultured Eubacterium sp. | reverse complement strand
CATTGTCCATCCGGTGCGTAATGAAATTGCGAGACTTTTATTGTATGTTTTTTATGTACAATAAAAGTCTTTTTGTTTATGCGGATATAATAACAACTAGGAGGGTAAAGGATGAAAGCTTTTTATCAGATGTCGCCTGATGAGGTGAAGATATCGGTCAACGGGAGCACGGAACCGCTCACAGAAGAACAGGTGGCGCAGAGTCAGGAGAAATACGGCCCCAACGAGATAGCAGAGGGAAAAAAGAAATCATTATTTCTCGTTTTTCTTGAGCAGTTCAAGGATTTTCTCGTGATAATACTGATCATAGCAGCAGTGGTATCAGGGGTGCTGGGAGATATCGAAAGTTCTCTTGTAATACTCATAGTCATAACGATAAATGCTGTACTGGGAACTGTTCAGACTGTCAAAGCGGATCAGTCCCTTGAAAGTCTAAGGAAGATGTCGGCTCCCGAGGCCAAGGTGCTGCGAGGCGGCAGATATATCAGTATACCGGCAAGCCAGATAACAGTCGGAGATATGGTGAGACTTGAGGCCGGGGATTTCGTGCCGGCCGACGGCAGGATCACAGAGAATGCCGGCATGAAGATAGACGAGAGTGCTCTGACCGGTGAAAGTCTGGGAGTAGACAAGGACATAGCAGCCATAGACGGCGAGGTGCCTCTGGGAGACAGACTGGATATGGTTTATTCGGGAAGCTTCGTGACCTACGGCAGAGGAGGTTTTATAGTTACATCCATCGGTATGGACACTGAAGTGGGGAAGATAGCATCGCTCCTCAGCTCCACGTCTGAAAAGAAGACGCCGCTGCAGAAAAATCTCGACAATTTCGGGAAAAAGCTTTCGATACTGATACTGGTGATATGCGGCATACTCTTCGGTATGAGCCTGCTAAGAGGCGAACAGCCGGGAGACGCTTTCATGTTCGCAGTAGCGCTGGCAGTGGCTGCGATACCTGAGGCTCTCAGCTCGATAGTTACCATCGTGCTTTCCTTCGGTACACAGAAAATGGCGGCAGAACATGCCATAATGCGTAAACTTCAGGCTGTGGAAGGCCTGGGCAGCGTGTCGGTGATATGTTCAGACAAGACCGGGACGCTGACCCAGAACAGGATGACTGTGGAAGACTACTATGTATGCGGCAGGAAGATAAGCGCAGGCGATATATCAGAGGAAGATAACGCCGCCATGGAGCTTCTCAGGGACAGTATGCTGTGTAACGATTCCACGATAGCCGACGGCAAAGAGATGGGAGATCCTACGGAAACTGCGCTGATAAATCTGGGGGCAAAGATCGGCGTTTCCTATGAGGATGTGCGACGCATCATGCCACGTGTCAGCGAGATACCTTTCGACAGCGACAGGAAGCTGATGTCCACCTTCAATAGTTATGAACAGGGCAGTGCCGGAGGTGGCAGCTGTATCCGCATGATAACAAAAGGCGCTGTTGACGTCCTCCTTGACAGAGTCAGCTCCATAAGGACAGCCGACGGCGTCCGTGAGATAACACAGGACGATATCAGTGCCATAGAGCAGTGCAACAGAGATTTCTCGGAAAACGGCCTGAGAGTCCTTGCTTTTGCATACAGAGATGTGGCCTCAGTGGAAAATGTGTCCCTGGACGATGAGGATGATATGACGTTCCTTGGTCTGATATCAATGATGGATCCTCCGAGAAAGGAATCTGCCGACGCTGTGGCAGAATGTATAGAAGCCGGGATAAAACCGGTTATGATCACAGGAGATCATAAGATAACAGCTGCAGCAATAGCAAGGAAGATAGGCATACTGAAAGATGGATCTGAAGCCTGCGAAGGAGCTGATATAGAGAACATGAGCGATGAAGAGCTGCAGGAACACGTTGAGGATATATCCGTATATGCCAGAGTGTCGCCAGAACACAAGATAAGGATAGTACGAGCCTGGCAGGAACGTGGCAACATCGTTGCCATGACAGGGGACGGCGTAAACGATGCACCGGCCCTGAAACAGGCGGATATAGGCGTAGCCATGGGTATCACAGGCAGCGAAGTATCCAAGGATGCTGCTGCCATGGTGCTGACAGATGATAACTTCGCTACGATAGTCAAGGCAGTGGAGAACGGCAGGAACATTTACAGGAACATAAAGAACTCCATCCAGTTCCTGCTGTCTGGAAACTTCGGAGCTATACTGGTGGTAGTCTATGCATCGCTGCTGACGCTTCCGGTACCTTTCGCACCTGTACATCTGCTCTTCATAAACCTGCTCACAGACAGCCTTCCGGCAATAGCACTGGGACTGGAGCCGCACAGCAGAGATGTAATGAACGAAAAACCGAGACCTGCTGATGAGTCCATACTTACAGGAGATTTTCTGATCCGCATAGGTGGAGGAGGACTGTCCATATGTGTGATGACTACGATAGCTTTTCTTATGGGTCTCAACGGATGGTTCACAGCAGCAGAAACAGGAGGCAGTGCTCTGCTGGGAAGTACCATGGCTTTTGCCACACTTTGTGCCGGCAGGCTTTTCCATGGATTCAACTGCAAATCCGACAGACCTGTGGTCTTCACAAAGAAAATATGGAACAATAAATGGCTGATGGGTGCATTCATACTGGGGATGGCGCTGATAACCTTTGCTGTGGCAGTGCCTCAGGTGGATCATATATTCAAAGTACAGACCCTGGATATGTATCAGCTTCTTACAGTATATTTACTGGCATTTTTGAATATACCGGTGGTGCAGCTGATGAAACTGATATATAATAAGATGAAAAAACAAAAGTGACAGGAGGGCAGATGGATATGAAAAGTATAGTGATATATTCAAGCAAAACAGGATTTACAGAAAGATATGCCCGCTGGATCGCAGAAGATCTGCAATGCACCTGTAAACCGATAAAGGACGTCAAAAGCAGCGAGCTTTCGGATTATGACTGCGTCATATACGGCGGATGGCTCATGGCAGGCAATATCAAGGATATACTGAAACTGAGACAGCTTAAGGGACTCGGTGAGAAAAAGATCATCATTTTCGCCGTCGGACTTACGCCGATGGGAGAAGCGGATATCGTGGAAAAGATGAAAGAAACCAATCTGAATGAGGATGAAGAGGAAAGGATCCCGTTTTTCTATTTCGAAGGCGGGCTGGATTATGACAGGATGGGATTCATCAATAAGAGACTCATGAAGTCTCTGAGAAAGACCCTGGGCAAGAAAAAAGAACTCAGCGAAGGGGAGGCTGATATGCTGCATAAACTGGAGAACAGCTGCGACGGAACAGACAGATCATATATAGCTCCTCTTGTGGAAAGGGTAAAATCACTGGCAGATGGAGAATAGCGAAAAAATAAATAAGCGTGCGGTGATCAGCTTTGCAGGTGGATTCCTGGGATGGCTGATGGGATCAGGATTCGCCACAGGTCAGGAGCTGCTGCAGTTTTTTTCAGGGTATGGTTTCTGGGGTTATGCAGCTATAGCTGTGAATCTTGTTGGATTTTCCGTCATCGGAGGTATACTGGTAATGACCGGATACAGGAACCGGGAAGAGCGTGATTTCGATCAGCTTCAGTATTTCTGCGGCAGAAGACTGGGGACATTTTACTCATGGCTGATACCGCTGATGCTTATACCTACTATGGCGGTCCTTATATCCGGAGCAGGTGCGACACTCCACGAGTATTACGGTATGAACCATTACGTCGGAGCGGCACTTATGTCCATCCTTGTACTGCTGGCATATCTGATAGGGTTCCAGCGTTTTATCAGGGTGGTATCGATGATAACGCCGCTGATAGTGATATTCAGCCTTACTGTAGGGATCGCTGTCATCTGTATGGATGCAGGAAGATTATCTGACGTCCCTGCATACAGCGAAACACTGGCGTCGGCGAAAAATTCTCCCACATGGTATATAAGCGGAGTTCTGTACATATCGCTGACGTTCCTGGGAGGCAGCAGTTACTATACGGCGCTGGGCAGCACCGGTACATCTGAACGCGAGATAAAACTCGGTACTGCCGCCGGGGTCGCGGCTATGATCGTATCGATAACAGTTCTGGTCACTGCCATGCTGTGCAATGCGGGCAGCATCGTGTCGCTGGATGTGCCAAATCTCTATCTTGCAGGAAAGGTGTCTCCTGTGCTTGGAGGCGTGTTTTCCATAATGCTGATACTGGGTATATTCTCGGCGTGCTCGGCAATGATGTGGACCGTATGCAGCAAATTCAGATCTGGAGACGATGATGTTAAGAAGAGCAGGATATTCGCCATATGCATGGTGACTGCTGTCTTCTTCCTCAGCCTTTTCTCATTCAGCGGTCTGATGAGCGTACTGTATCCGTTCATAGGATATACGGGACTTGTATATATGTTATGTGTCCTTCACAAAGTCGTACTGCAGCGTAGAAAAAAGGCTGTCTGTGCAGAATCGGTTCCGGAAATAAATGATCCCGGCGAGATATGATAGTGTGACCCGGAGATCTGCAAAATATCCAGATGCAAAAACCACTGTGTGTTCATGATGATGGACGTACAGTGGTTTTCTGATGGAGTGATTTTATATCTGTGTGACCGTTTGGGAGGCAGAGGTCTAAGCCATTTCTCTGATAAGATTGACCATCTCGATAGCGCCTTCAGCGCAGTCGGAGCCTTTGTTGCCTGCTTTTGTCCCGGCACGCTCGATGGCCTGCTCGATGTTCTCTGTAGTAACTACGCCAAACATCACAGGGATGCCGCTGGAAAGCGATACCTGTGCGATACCCTTTGAAACTTCGTTGCATACATAGTCGTAATGTGACGTAGCGCCTCTTATTACAGCTCCAAGGCATATCACGGCATCGTATCTGCCGCTTGACGCCATCTTCGATGCGATGAGAGGAATCTCGAAAGCTCCCGGTACCCATGCAATGTCTATATCATTTTCTTCGACATTGTGACGCTTTAATGTGTCCAGTGCACCCGAAAGAAGTTTTGATGTGATGAATTCATTGAAACGTGCAGCTATTATGCCTACTCTGATCTTGTCTGATACTAATTTTCCTTCGTAAGTTTTCATTTTTGTTCTCCTTTGGTTTATGTTCATCTCTTATGTGACGGTTTACTCTGTTTTTGATTTACCGGATTTGTAGTCGAGTATATGACCCATTTTCTTCTGTTTCGTTTCCAGGTAGAAACGGTCGACATCGTTGGCTTCGATCTGGATAGGGACACGCTCCACTATCTCCATACCGAAATCCGAAAGCTGGTATACTTTGTCAGGATTATTGGTGAGAAGTCTCAGTGTCTTTGCTCCAAGGTCTCTGAGGATCTGGGCTCCAATGAAGTATTCTCTCATATCTCCCGGGAATCCAAGTGCCAGATTAGCGTCAAGGGTATCCATACCGCTGTCCTGCAGCTTGTAAGCTTTGAGCTTGTTTATGAGACCTATGCCTCTGCCTTCCTGTCTCATGTAGAGTATTATGCCTCTGCCTTCTTTTTCCACCTGTGTCATGGCTGATGCCAGCTGTGCTCCGCAGTCGCAGCGCAGGGAACCGAAGGCGTCGCCTGTGAGGCATTCAGAATGCACACGGCACAGGACATCCCTGCCGTCGCCGATATCGCCTTTGACAAGTGCTACATGATGTTCTCCGTTGAGTTTGTTGACATATCCATAGGCTTTGAAGCTGCCGTATTTAGTAGGGAGGTTCGTTACTGCTTCACAGTCCACAAGTTTTTCGTTCTTCTTGCGGTAGTCCTGTATTTCTTTTATGGTTATGAATTTCAGGTCGTATTTTTCAGCCAGCTGGAAAAGTTCAGGCGTGCGCATCATGGTGCCGTCTTCACGCATTATCTCACAGCAGAGGCCACATTCCTTCAGGCCTGCCAGACGCATAAGATCCACAGTCGCTTCTGTGTGACCGTTTCTTTCCAGGACTCCGTTCTTTTTGGCCATTAGAGGGAACATGTGTCCCGGTCTTCTGAAGTCTTCCGGTTTTACATCATCGCTG
>CAJJPZ010000131.1 GCA_905193765.1 uncultured Eubacterium sp. | reverse complement strand
CCAGTCCACGGTTTCCAAGATACTCAAGAAATACAGGGAGGGCCGCTGATCTCAGCGATCCTGCTGCAAAAAACAGAACACCTGACGGATCACAGCTTTCTGCTTTCCGTCAGGTGTTCTGTTTTTTAGCCTTTTCAGTCTCTGGATTTGTAGTACAGCATGCAGTGACAGTATCCTTCAAAATCAGGATCTGCCATCTGCTCTCTGAATTCCCTGCATATGCATTTGTTGTCTTCTGTCTTTTCAAGTCTGCACGGACAGTAGCCGCCCTTTTTCTCCAGACCTTCTTTTATCTTTGCGACAAGTTCTTTGTTGTCATTGAGTCTTACAGCCATGATACATGATCTCCTTTTTCTTTACCTGCCTCCATTATATCAGATAGGGCAGCCGTTTCAAAGGACATGCTGTGGACTCTGTATATTTCTGCGTCTATTTACCGTATGACTCCATGAAAGCATCTGCAAGATCACATGAGATCTTCACGCCATGCTTTTCCATCGTGCCCTGGAGCGCCCTGAGTGTTTCCGTCATATCAGCGGCATTGGCGTTCTCACCCATATGGCCGATACGTACGACTTTTCCGGCCAGGACGTCGAAGCACCCCGATATCATGATACCGTAGTCTTTCTCCATCCCTCTCAGGATCTGTTCATCCGTCATGCCTTCAGGTACTTCCAGCACAGTGACTGTATTCGAATAACCCGACTCAAGATAGAGCTTCAGACCGCCCTTTTGCAGTGCATACCTCGTTGCTGTCGCGATCTTCGTATGACGTTCGTATACATCGCCGTCGGCGAGGAAATTGTCCAGAGCCTGTCTCAGTCCTGTTATGTCGCTGATCGGCATAGTGTACGGGAACCACTTGTTCTCGTAATAATCCTTGAAAACAAGTATGTTGGCGTAGAAAGACGCTATCGGAGTCTTCCTGTCTTCCATCGCTTTGAACGCTCTGTCGCTCACCCATACCATAGTAAGTCCCGGAGGCGCTGACAGTGCCTTCTGGGATCCTCCGCAGAGTATATCTATCTTGCTGCTCGCACAGTCGAGAGGCTGTCCGAACATACCTGCAACGGAATCGGCAACAGTCATGATACCATATCTGTCCAGTATCCTGCTGATCTCTGCAACATCGTTTATGACGCCGCTTGGTGTATCACAGTGAACCACAGTAGCATATTTGAAACTGCTGTCTTTCTTCAGATACTCCTCGAGAGCTGCCGTATCTACAGGATTCCTGTAGTCTGTAGTATAAAGTACAGGCTCTCCGCCGTATATCTTAACGAAATCTGCAAAGCCCTTGCCGAATATACCGTTGTCTATGACAAGTACTCTGTCTCCCGGCTCTGTGAGCGATGCACATGCAGCCTCAAGCCCCAGTATGCCTTCTCCTCCAAGGATCAGTGTCCTGCTTTCAGTGCCAAGAGCCTTTGAAAACAGATTGCATGTCTCCTTGTAAAACTCATAGAACTCGAGGTCAAGATCCGGGTTCGTGCATGGCAGACTTCTTGCCATCCTTACATTTTCTCTGACCTGAACAGGTCCTGCTGTCATTATCTTGTACATAGTTTTCTCCTTATTTAACGAATTTGCGAAGCTGCTGTATGAATATCAGTACCAGCACGCCTGCGAATCCAACCTGAACGATATTTCCCGGTATGGATCCCAGCGGAGCGATCCAGTTACCGTAAAGTATCACTTCTGCGAAATAATATCCGACAACCTTTATGATCAGTGCCAGTATAACTGAAACAACGTTGTTGACCATCATGTGTTTGAAAGGTTTCTTTTCAGCGATGAGTCCTACAACATATCCCATACAACCTACTATAACGAATGTGAACGGCGCCCATGCAGTCCATCCGCTCATCAGATCGAACAGTCCCATTCCGAAAGCGCCTGCGATGGCTCCTGTCTTCCTGCCGAACAGCATCGCTGCCACGAAAAGAGGCACATTTCCCAGATGGATGAGTCCGCCGCTACCCATGAACGGAAGTCTGATATTTATAAGCCATGTGGCAACCAGTGTCAGTGCGATAAACAGTGCATTTATCACCAGATAGTACGTTTTGCTTCTTTCAATAGTGTTTGTAGTCATTGTTATTCTCCTCTTCTGTTATAAAATCCAGCTCTATTACAAGGATACATGATAATTAATCACTTTAAAATATACAATTATTTATTTTTTATCATATACAGTTTCACCCGAATACTGTATTCTGACCATACTGTATCTTAAAATCCGACCCGTTGCTGTGATTCCTGCAAAACATCATTTGTTGCCTGTACACAAAAAAACAGCAAATTACTCTTGACAGGTTCACAATTACATGGCATAATAATTGACAAATGCGACGACTGGAAAATAGTAAGTCAGGATGAAGCCAACAGAAAGCAGCCGGGTGATGAGAGGCGCAGGAATTAATCTGACTGAATACATTCCGAGAGCAGTCCACTGAACAGGGATCTTTATCAGTCCCCCAGTAGGCTGGAACGGGTTCACCCGTCACAGTGAGCGAGTTTACAGGAACTCAGTGAGGCTGTTTCCGTGAGGGAACAGTGAACAGAGGTGGTAACGCGGTAATAACTGCCCTCTGAACATAGTTCGGAGGGCGTTTTTTTATGCATAAAACCGGAAGAATCGATTCCGCCCTTCAGATAAATACATAAACCACAGAAAGGAATCAATCAAACTATGTTTATCAAACTCTTACTATTATGTGTATTCTTTGCAATAATGATTGGTATTGGCCTGTACTGCAGAAGACATGCTACCGACGTCAACGGATTCGTGCTGGGCGGTCGTTCTGTCGGCCCGTGGCTTACCGCATTCGCATATGGTACCTCCTACTTCTCCGCAGTTATATTCATCGGATATGCAGGACAGTTCGGATGGAAATTCGGTATAGCCTCCACATGGATAGGTATAGGAAACGCCATCATCGGCTCTATGCTGGCATGGGTCGTTCTGGGACGTCGTACAAGGATCATGACACAGCATCTTGATTCAGCTACGATGCCGGAATTCTTCGGCGCCAGATTCAACAGCCGCGCCCTGAAGATCGGCGCATCGGTGATCATATTCATCTTCCTGATACCATACACTGCTTCACTTTACAACGGTCTTTCAAGACTTTTCGGCATGGCCTTCAACATCGACTACACAGTATGTATCATAATAATGGCGGTACTGACGGGTATATATGTCATTGCCGGCGGATACATGGCTACAGCTATAAACGACTTTATACAGGGCATCGTGATGCTCTTCGGTATAGTTGCTGTCATCGCAGCTGTACTTTCCAGCAAAGGCGGGTTCCTGGCCGCTCTCGACGGTCTTGCCAGGGTCGAAGATCCGGCAGCTTCCACGACACCGGGAGTCTTTGCTTCTTTCTTCGGACCTGATCCACTGGGACTTCTGGGCGTAGTCATACTGACATCCCTTGGTACATGGGGACTGCCTCAGATGGTGCAGAAGTTCTATGCTATCGAAAGTGAAAAATCGATACATAAGGGAACTATCATATCGACGATGTTCGCGCTGATAATCTCGGGAGGATGCTACTTCCTCGGCGGATTCGGAAGACTTTTCTCCGATTCGGTGAACATCGAGGCTGATGGTTTCGATGCCATAATCCCGACTATGATGTCATACCTTCCGGATGCTCTGATAGGCCTTGTGGTACTGCTGGTGCTGTCTGCGTCCATGTCCACCCTTTCATCGCTGGTAATAGCATCGAGTTCGACGCTGACAATCGACTTCCTGAAGGACAACTTCATCAAGAATATGTCCGAAAAGTCTCAGGTACTTATCATGCGTCTGCTGATCGTGCTGTTCATACTGATATCTGTTATCATCGCAATAGTCCAGTACAAGAGCAACATCACATTCATCGCACAGCTCATGGGTGTATCATGGGGTGCTCTGGCAGGTGCGTTCCTGGCTCCGCTCCTCTACGGTCTGTACTGGAAGAGGACTACCAAGGCAGCATGCTGGTGCAGTTACATATGGGGGGCAGGACTCATGGTGCTCAATCTCCTTTTCAGAGATGCATTCCCTGTCGTGCTCCAGTCACCGATCAACGCCGGTGCCCTGGCAATGCTGGCAGGACTCATCATCGTACCGGTTGTCAGCCTGCTGACGCCAAAACCGGAAAACGACCTCATCGAACATCACTTCTCATGCTTTGAGAAAGAGGTCACTGTACCTGCTAAATACGCACTTGACGACTATGAATAGGATCGTCCGGAGCATGGAAACAACATAAATATATACAATAAAAGAGAACTGACTTGATCATACATATCAAACCATGATACGGTCAGTTCTCTTTTTTCTTTACGATTCTTTTTCTTTACGATGCTGCAGTTCCAGTCGAAATCACTTGCCGATAAGTATTCTACTCTTCTTTTTCATTGTAATACGCTGCGATTTCCCTCAGGAACTTATCACCGTATTTATCAGCTTTCTTTTCACCCACACCTGATACCCTCAGTAACTCACTCCTGTCTGCAGGCGCTATCTCACACATGCTCCTCAATGTGGCATCTGTAAAAATGACGAACGCAGGCACGCTTTCTGTTCTGGCTATCTTCATGCGCAGCGCCTTGAGACGCTTGTAAAGACCCTCGTCAGCTTTGACAGCTGTTTTCCTGCCGCCTGCGATTACGATATGATCTTTAGCTATGACAGTCTTCACTTTGACTCTGCCCTTCAGCACATCGATGGAAGTATTGGTCAGTTTCAGTACAGGATATTCGTCATCAGAGCTTCTGAGATATCCTTTTTCTATCAGATGGGCCATCATCTGACGTATGGCTCTCTCAGTGTATTCCTCCATTATGCCGTAGGTGGACAGTTCATCGAGGCCCTTATCAAATATACGCTTGTTTTGGCTGCCCCTGAGTACATCGATGATCATCTTCTGTCCGAAGCCCTCCCTGCAGCGTGCCACACAGGAAAGTATCTTCTGGGATTCTATCGTTATGCCCTTTTCTTCGAACTCCGTCAGACAGTTGGAGCAGTTGCCGCAGTAATATCCTGTTTTTTCTCCGAAGTAGTTCAGGATGAATGCTCTGAGGCAGTCATTGGTAGTGGCGTAAAACACCATCTGCTTCAGTCTCTCGCTGTCTTTTTCCTTTATCTTTTCACGGGTCTCTTCACCCAGCTCCTCATTGTCGTTGCCGTGTTCTATGAAATACTGTATCGTCCTGACGTCCCCCGGAGAATAGAGCAGTATGCAGTCAGCCTCGGTACCGTCTCTGCCTGCCCTTCCTGCCTCCTGGTAGTAGCTCTCGATATTCTTTGGTATATTGTAATGTATGACATATGAAACATTCGACTTGTCAATGCCCATGCCGAAAGCATTGGTGGCCACCATTATGCTCTTCCTGTCGAAGATGAAATCGTCCTGATTGCTGCGGCGTTCTTCTTCATCAAGACCGGCGTGATATCGAGTGGCCTCATACCCTTTGCTGCATAGCAGCGTACATATATCCTCCACCGTGCTCCGTTTGCTGCAGTATATTATACCCGATGAGTCTTTCCTGTCCGAGACAAGATCAAGGAGCTGCCTTTCCTTTCGCTCCGGTCTTATCACTGTGAACGAAAGATTAGGACGATCGAAACCCGTTGTGATCGTGAATGGTTCTTGCAGTCCCAGCAGTTTACGGATATCCTGCTTTACATCATCTGTGGCTGTGGCAGTGAAAGCGCTGACTGTCGGACGCTTTTCGAATGAATCTATGAATTCCTTTATCCTGAGATAGCTCGGCCTGAAGTCATGTCCCCACTGGGACACGCAGTGAGCCTCGTCAACAGCTATCATATATACATCGAGAGACTTCATCATATCAAGAAAAGATCCCGCCGCAAGCCGTTCCGGTGCAACATAGAGTATCCTGTATCTGCCTTTTGCCGCAGCCCTCATGGTATAGATATACTCATCACGCCCCAGGGAGCTGTTTATGTATGCAGCTGGCACGCCCATCTGCGCCAGAGCATTCACCTGGTCCTTCATCAGTGATATCAATGGCGATACCACTATCGTAAGTCCGCTGGCTGCAAGAGCCGGTACCTGATAGCATACCGATTTGCCTGCTCCTGTAGGCATTATCCCCATCACGTCCCTGCCATCCATTATGCTGTCTATGAT
>CAJJPZ010000130.1 GCA_905193765.1 uncultured Eubacterium sp. | reverse complement strand
GCATACTCAGGAACTTCCTCAAAGAAAACGGTGGTGAGATCATGAGCTTTTTGTATGATATGCTGACAAAAGAAGAGATGGAAGAGATCAGGGAACACGATGGGTATGTCAGGGGCCATGCTGACGGTGTTCAGGAAGGCAAAAAACTCGGCATTGAGGAAGGCCACGCCTCTGGCATCAAAGAGGGCCTTGCCCGTGGTGCTGCCGAACGTGATCGTGACATCGCCACAAACATGCTGGCCATGGGTATGGATATACCTGTCATCGCCAAGGCTACCGGCTTATCAGAGAAAGACATACTAGGACTCAGGCAGACCGATACTACAAAATGATCATTTGAATCAGGAAAGAGGCTGTGACCAGCCGCCGGACGCAAACCGAAAACGGAACAGTACCGATGAGACTACTGTTCCGTTTTGATTTCCGAAGTTATACCAGATTTATTTATATTCCATGAGATATCACTTTTCCAGCTCTGCTGCGATCTCTTCCAGTGCTGCGCAGACTTTGTCCATGGATTCCTCTGTGATGTTTGCCGGTGGCTCAAGCCTGATCATCTCAGGCAGGTTCATTGCCGCTGAAGACATTATTTTTCTTGCCGACAGTTTTTTGATGACAAGATGGGATGTGTCCATGTCCTCAAAGACAAGACCGAGCATAAGACCTGTGCCTCTCAGCTCTTTTATCACATCAGGATGAGCTTCGCGGATCTTTTCAAGTTTGCCCATGAAATATTCGCCCTTCGCCTTTACGGTTCCCGGGATATCGTTCTCCAGGATATATCTGATGGATGCAATACCTGCAGCCATTGCCAGCGGATTGCCGCCGAAAGTAGGCATCGACACAAGTGTAGGATTTTCGATCAGCTCATCTGTCACCATCCACGGTCTTGCGATCATGCCTGTGAGAGGCACGCATCCGCCGCCGACAGCTTTGCCGAATGTCATGATATCCGGTGTTACACCTTCAGCCTCGCATCTGAACAGTGAACCAGCTCTGCCGAAACCGGTCTGGATCTCATCGACGATCATTGCGATGCCGTGTTCATCGCAGAGTTCTCTCACTCTTTTAAGATATCCTTCCGGTGGTATCACGAATCCGCCCTCGCCCTGTATCGGTTCGCAGATGAACCCTGCTATCTTTTCTCCGACTGCTTCAAGGTTCTCGATGGCATTTTCCAGCTGCTGCGCATCGCCGTATTTCACGTGCTGCACATACGGGTACAGCGGTGTGAACGGTGCTCTGTAGTCTGCACATCCTATCAGTGCAACGGCTCCTGTGGAAAGTCCATGATATGCATTCACTGTTGATATGAACCATTTGCCGCCGGTTGCCAGTTTGGACAGTTTGATGGCTGCTTCCGTTGCTTCTGTACCTCCGTTTGTCGGCCATACTACCTGAAGATCTCCCGGTGTTATCATTGCCATCAGTCTGCTGAAATATGCCTGCAGCGGATTGATCACATCCTGCGAATGCTGTGCGTATCTGTCCAGCTGAGCATGTACTGTCCTGATGATCTCCTCATTCCTGTGGCCTGTGAGGAATATCCCGAATCCTCCCAGGCAGTCGATGAACTCGTTGCCTTTGATATCCGAGAATTTATCACCCTGATGAGACCATTCTGTGAACAGTTTGTCCACAGACATCTCGTCTCTGTACGGGATCCAGCCTGAATTGATGTTTTCATCGTAGGCTGCTGCCGCTTCGCTGACTATAGTTTCCTTTTCATTTTCTGTGAGTGTGTCACTGTTGATATACCCTTCGACTCTTTTTGCCAGTTCCAGTGCTTCTTTTTTATTTACAGACATTACCTTTACTCCTTGTAAATTTATCTACTTTGAGGCGAGGACCCTGTTTGTTCTCCACGATCCTCTTGTTTGCGCTATTTGTTTCCTGCGATCTTTGCGAATGCTTCATATATTATCTTCACACCTGCCCATGAGGTTATCTGGTTCCTTGTGTCCAGAGACGGTGATATCTCAACGATATCCATTGCATCCACAGGAAGCCTGCACATGAGCTGGTTGATGATCTCCATCAGTTCCCTGGATGACAGTCCTCCGGCTTCCGGAGTCCCCGTTCCAGGTGCAAAGGCAGGGTCCAGGACATCTATATCAAGTGTGATATATACTGAATCATACCCTTCGAAATTTTTCACCAGTCTGTCTATGGCGTCCTGATATCCTCTTTTGAAAATATCGTGGGCTTTTATCACCAGAAGCTCCGGATGTGCTTCGTAAAGATCGACTTCTTCACTTTCGTATGATCTGATGCCCACCTGTGCCAGATCCCGCGGAGCGATATGATCGTCCAGAACTCTCTTCAGCGGACATGCATGGGACCATTTGCTCCCTTCGTATTCATCGCAAAGATCAGGATGGGAATCAAAGTGTATCACGCCGATCTTCTTTCCTTCCCTCGCTCTGGCGTATGCGTTCATCAGTGGTATCGTCACGGAATGATCGCCCCCGATGAATATGCAGAATTTGCCGGTGCTGAGCAGTTCGTATGCATCATCCTCCACTGCCTTGTAGAATGCCGGCCAGTCAAGTGAGAACTCCGTATCTCCTTTGTCATAAACTCTGAGATCCGGGAATCTGTCACCTGTGCTGTTTACCGGCGGCAGTACTTCGGAACATTCTCTCACGACCTTTGGTGCCTGTGCTGCGCCTTTGCCGACACTCGCTGCTCCATCGAAAGGTATACCCATTATGCAGACATCTGCTTCACTGATGTTGTCAGTCCTTATTTCTCTCCATGTTTCAAAACTCATTCGTCCTGTCCTCCTTCTGATATATCACTCTTCTATCTGTATAGCTACTGCTCTTACCGGTGAACCGTCAGTCCCCTGTATCTTCAGCGGGAATGCGGCTATGTAAAGTCCATCGTCAAAATCTATATGATCCAGGTATGCCCAGTTCTCACCTATCATGAGGCGCTTTTCCGAGAACAGATCATGTACAGGGAATTCCGTACCGCCTGACTGGTCTGCGTTCATCGTGTCTATGCCGATGAATCTGACGCCTTTTTCCACCAGGTACTCAGCGACTTCTCCCGCAACGAACGGATGGTTGTAGAATGCTTCCGTCCCTCTTGTCTTGTACCAGTTGGTATTGAAAAGTACAATGGTGTCCGGAGTTATCTTTTCATCATACGGCATCACATCTTCCATCGTTATCTTTTCATTTGCTTTCTTGTCAGTCACCCTGATGCATACTGCATTGCTGAAGAAAAAGTCCAGTTCCATATTGTCTATGGTTTCGCCGTCATTCCTGAAATGATACGGAGCATCCACGTGTGTGCCCGTCTGTGTGCCTACGTACACGCCGGAAAGATTATAGTAGTCTTTCTCTATCGTGTGTGTTGTAGTTACCTTCGGTTCCGGATCTCCGGGATATATAGGGCTGTTGTCTGAGATCTCCCATGACAGATCTACGAATTTTTTTATTTTCATTACATCTACCTCCGTTAAGGTGTTTACATCTGAAATTTTACATGAAATATTTCATGTCCTTTATTTAAACAAGATCTTTGAACTCGTTCATATCTATCTGTTTTCCGCTCTTCCTGTCTTCTATGGCTCTGATGACGCTGTCGTGACGATCCTTGCTGAGAGGATATCTCAGTACGACAAGTACTGTTATCAGATATATGCCTCCTACCAGGAATGCGTACATGTATTTCAGTCCGCTGAGAGCTGACGCTGTCTGTACCGCTGCATCTGCATCATATTTTATGACCGTCAGCAGTGTTCCCAGAAGAGCTGCGCCCAATGCTCCGCAGGCTTTCTGTATGAATGCAATGACACCGAATACCACACCATCGACTCTCTTGCCTGATGTGAGCTCTGTAACATCGACGCAGTCAGGTATCATAGCCCAAGGCACCTGGTATACTGCTGCATTTCCCAGTGACATCAGTACAGCAAGCACATATATGGCAGCTGCGTTGCCCGGATGGATGATGAATCCTATCATAACGACCATTACAATGCCTTCCAGACCGACTGCGATTATCCATGCAACCTTCTTTGACAGTTTCACCATCAGTTTATCGGTTATCCACGCACCTGCGATGCTGGCAACACCGAAGATCATCGTTACAGTAGCGATCTGTGATGCAGAGAGCTGTGCGTAGTTGGAATAATAGTATACCTGAAGCGCATAGTTGATAGTGTTGGCGAAGATGGCAACTCCGAAGATGATCATTACGATCCTTGTCGGCTTGCTCCTGAATATTTCAATTATATCCTTCACACTGAACTTGCCACCGTCTTCTCTGTGGCGTTCATAGCCTTTTGTCGTCCTGTGCAGGACCATGATGAATATGAGAGCCACGATCATGTAACATGCCAGCGTACAGCTCCAGCCTCTGTCTGAGTTCTCGAACCAGTTTCCGAAGTATGCCACCAGCATCAGCGTCGGACTGATAGCCACTGTTGATGCAAGACCGAAGTAGTTCTTGAAAGTCGCCAGCGATGCTCTTTCATCATAATCAGTCGTCATCTCCGAACCAAGTGCCGAAGCCGATATGTCCTGAACAGTCTGCGAAGTGTAGTAGATCAGGATGACGATAACGAAGTATACCTTCGATGCGAATTCATCAAGTCCCCAGTTGGTGAAAAGCAGTATGCTTATCAGTACGAATGGAATTGCATTGCCAATGATAAGCGGTCTTCTCCTTCCGCTCTTCCATTTGAGATTGTCTGAAATGCCCCCTACTATCGGGTCTGTGATGGCGTCCCAGAGAGTTCCCAGAGAGATCATCGCACCTGCAAATGCTGCTGAGAGACCTACTACATCTGTAAAGAAATACAATCCGTAATAACTGAATGCAGTCCATGTGATAAAACTTACATAGCCGGACATCCCGTATCCGAGCTTGACTTTAAAAGGAAGTTTTTCACTGACTGGATTGTTGATATTAGTATTTTCCATATGCTCCTCCTTATCAAACAAAAATAAATGCTACCGTATTTAAATGATAGCATTTACGATATATTCTGCAAATTGTCCATTTTGTCGAATTTTCTGATAATACCTGGCCTTTTTTTATACTTTATGGTCTTTTTTTATACCTTTTTGTCGTTTCACTCATCTTTCAGCAGCTGCTGTGCCGATATCACGTATTTTATAAGCTCGCCTCTGCTCGAAACGCCGAACTTGGAAATTATATTGTAGACATGTTTCTTGGCTGTGGACTCCGAAACATAGAAAGCCTCGCTTATATCACTGTTGGAATAGCCTTTGAGGATATACGGGAATATCTCCTTTTCCCTCCTTGTCAGGCTGTCATACTCTTTCATGTATTCATACTTCAGTGTGCCTGCTGCGGTTTCGGTCATGAGTCCTGCGATTATATTCTCCAGGTGACCGATGAACAGATCCAGTATGAACAGGTCCCTCTCGGTCAGCGAGCCGTGGGCCTCTCCGCGGAATATGTTTATGCAGCATATCATCTCGCGGCTTACTCTGATCATGAGTCCGCCGCAGAATTCCATGCCCATAGGCGCCAGCCAGTTCTTGTACAGCGCCGTGTCCCGCTTTTTGTCTTCGTTGATAAGGTCGCTGTCGCAGTATGACATGGATTTCGGGAAGGTGAATATCGCATTGCGGTAATCCGACTTCACATACTTCTCATTGTACTCCCTGACGTCATCTTCAGATATACCCACCGCAGCGTACTGTTTGTCGTGGAGCTGATCGTCTACCAGTGTGAGCTCCGCAGCCTTGAATGGGATCAGCTTCCTGAGCAGGAGCAGGAAGATTTCTCCAAGACCTGACAAAGTTTTTGACTTGTATATCTCCTGTATGATCTCATTTATGAATAACCATTCTTTCTCTGTGAGCATAACCTTTACCTTTCCTCTGCACAAAATCCACCCGTATGATGATTATAACATCATATAGTCAGTTCTGCCATAGAGTTTCAGTCAGTATGTCCCTTCAATTTTTTCCTCTCCACTCCGCGCTCTGTTAAAACGTCTCAAGTGAGACCGCATCATTCCTCAGAGTCTGCTCTGAAGGATCCCCTGTCGGAAAGCAGTGCTTCTGTGATCGTACTGTCTGCCGTATACACTGTCTTTCTGCCATCTGCAGTGATATAATATCCGCGATATCCCGAGATACTGCACCAGCATACCGGCTGCAGCTGCAGCCGGTATAAAGTGAAAAGATCATGATATCAGCTATCACGATCTTCTCACATCAAATTATAGAACAAAAGTGGCTTCGCCACATATTATCATATGAAACTTTTGTTGATATTCCGGAAATATCGAGAACGATATTTCC
>CAJJPZ010000129.1 GCA_905193765.1 uncultured Eubacterium sp. | reverse complement strand
GACATCATCCTTGAACTGATCCAGCTGCGCCCTGTCGCCGGCCACAGTTACCTGGCCGTTGCAGTTGAAGTTTACCGGATATACTTTCGTATATTTGCTGCTGAGTTCTTCTATTTTCTCATCTGATAATTTAAGAACAGCCATCATACCTGAGTCACATGACTCTGAGGCTTTCTGCATGATAGCGCCTCTCTGGCTCACAAGTCCGAGACCATCATCAAAAGAAAATGAACCCGCATATGCAAGGGCTGCCAGTTCTCCCAGTGAATAACCTGCTGCCATGTCTGCTTTTACGCCATTAGCTTCAAGTGCTGCTGCCATAGCCATATCTACAGTGTATATGCATGGCTGTGTATTCTTTGTTTCAGCAAGAAGCTCGCTGCTTCCCTCGAAGCACTGCTGTGACGTTCCCGGTCTTACCGAATCCGCCTTAGCGAAAATTTCAGCAGCTGCGCTGACGTTTTCTGATATTTCTTTGCCCATTCCTGTGTGCTGAGCACCCTGTCCGGCAAAAACAAATGCTATTTTTCCCATTCCCTGAGCCTCCTTAAAATTCTGTCTGTATCTTCTACGAGACTTTTTATTATTTCTTCACAGGTTTCCTCTTTATCAACCATAGCTGCTATCTGCCCAGCCAGGAAACATCCCTGTTTTTCGTCACCTTCGATGACAGCAAGCCTGAGCTTGCCTTCGCCCATTTTTTCCAGTTCTTCATTGGAGATATCCGTATATTCCATCTTGGAATATTCTCTTGCGAACTGGTTTTTGATGCTCCTTACAGGATGTCCCAGTCTTCTTCCTGTAACTATAGTAGAGGTATCTGATGCCTTCAGGACTTTTTTCTTATAGTTCTCATGGATATTACACTCTTTTGCCGTCAGGAACCTTGTACCCAGCTGCACTCCTTCTGCTCCCAGAGCCAGTGCTGCTACCACTCCTCTTCCGTCAGCGATACCGCCTGCCGCTATGACTGGGATATCCACTGCATCACAAACCTGAGGTACGAGTGTTATAGTTGCCAGTTCACCTATGTGACCGCCGCTTTCTCCACCTTCTGCAATGACTGCCGCAGCCCCGTTTCTCTGTGCCAGTTTTGCAAACGACACGGAAGGTACGACAGGTATGACTTTTATTCCTGCTTCGAGCCACATTTTCATGTATTTTGCAGGATTTCCGGCACCTGTAGTTATCACTTTTACTTTTTCTTCTGCGGCTATTGCTGCTACTTCATCGGCAAATGGACTTAAGAGCATAATATTAAGACCAAAGGGCTTATCAGTAAGCTCTTTGGCCGCTTTTATCTGTGTTCTCACATATTCTCCATCTGCATTGCCTGCGGCTATAATACCCAATCCGCCGGCATTCGATACAGCAGCTGCTAATTTACCATCGGCGATCCACGCCATGCCTCCCTGGAATATCGGATATTCTATTCCCAGGAGCTCTGCTATATTTCCTTTTTTCATATGTTCGATTAACCTTCAATCTTTTCTTCTACAAACTTAACGAGTTCATCTATCGTTTCGAGATCTCTGTCCAGATCAAGCTGAACGTCCAGCTCCTCTTCCAGTTTCATAACGAGCTCTACAGCATCCAGTGAATCGATTCCAAGACTCTCAAAAGTCGATTCTCTCTTTACGTCTGCAGGATCGCAATCCAGGTGTTCAGCAACGATAGCTGTGATTTTTTCTAATAACATATTTCTTTACCTCCATGTCTGAATTCAAATTTCAATCAATATTTTCATTTGCTAATTATTAGCTTTTCTAACTATTAGTGATAGTATCATTTTTCATATTACATGTCAATATTTTTTTGCCATATTCTGCACTGAATCCCTCATATCTGAACACCATCCTGCTCCGTTATCAGCTTATGGAAATTATCAAAGGCTTCTACGCCGCTTTCCGGCTTAACTGTCAGCCATGCCTCGTCCACCGCTTCTACCTTCAGTTTGAAGCCGCTTTTCTGTCCACTGTCATCTGCACGGCTGAGTTCATCGATCACCGGTTCTGTGGTTTCCTGCGGATATACCGGAGCGCTGCTGTAATACCAGCTGCCATTTTTCACCCATATTCCGTTTTCCACCGCTGATGATGTTATCACGAAATCGCTTTCATCACATCCGGTATCGAAAACGATCTTTGCACGTATCCACAGATCTCTCTCCGAATTGTTGGTTATCGAAGTATCCCTGTTAAACTGAAGTTCCTCCGTCTCTCCTGCAGGTTCTGATACACTTTCTATCCTGCTTATACTGTCCCTGCCGGTATCAAGTGTATTGTACACGAGAAACCCGCTCAGGCCGATAAGCGCTGCGATACAAAAAATCAAAATCGCCGAAACTCTGTCCATAGCACTTCATCTCCAATCCTTACTGATAAAATACTATCACACAGAAATTCCCGCGACAATCATAACCGTTCTTCAAAATCCGGCATAAAACATCATATGCAGCCATGATATGCTATCAGGACTCGTTATCTGCCATTCCAAGAAGCTTCCTTATATATGGGCCGACTTCTGAAGTTTTTATCCCAAGAGTGTATGCAAATTCCTCTTCCACAAGCCTTTCCGCAGTCTTGAGGGTGTTTCCGTCCGTTGTCGGCAGGTTTTTACCCGTTCCGGCCAACTCGCGCTTTTTCAGATATATGCAACGTATCATAAGCAGCATGTCCTGTGTAACACCCTGAGACAATATCTCATGAAATCTCTCGCTTCTGACCCTGCGGTCCTTTTCCCATTCCAGCTCTTTGCCTTTCATGCCAAGAAGCAGATCATTGATTTCTTCTCTAGTCATTACAGTACGCATTCTGGATACAAGCTTCTCATTATCGGCAGGAACAAATACCTTGGATGATGAGTTCCCCTCAGGATCAAGTATAAAATACATCTTCTCCTTCATACCCGATGCAAATTTCATCGGCTTTATATCCTCTATGATACACACTCCATTCGTCCCATATGCTACATGATTTCCGATCTGAAAATCTTTTTCCTCCAACTATGTCACTACCTTTCTTTTTATCTTACAAAACACATACTCTGACCCTGTGATCAGGTTTTTATATATTATATTATATCATAAGTTTACATAATTTTCAAATGTAAAATAATTACTTGTTTCCGGATGCGATATTTTGCATCCATATCACACAAATTCAACATTTTCTTCTTCATTTTTCCATAAAAATATGCTATTTTGGTACAGGTGAAATCCAGAACAAAAATAAGATTACGGAGTAGATTTCAATGAATCATGATATAAAAAAAGATTATAATCTTGAACTTATACGAACGATTTCTATATTTCTCGTCGTGCTCATACACTTCTGCAACTATTATATCAAAACGGCTGAACCTGAGTTCAACGTCAACTATTCAGCTGCACTGTTCTATAATGTATTTGCACGTGTCAGTGTGCCGCTGTTCTTTATGGTCAGCGGAGCGCTTGCTTTTCGTAAGGAATTTGACTTCGGTAAAAATAACCGGAAAATGATCCATATGATCATCGTACTGGTCGTATGGAACGTCATATACTGGCTGTGGGACTATTTTTTCCTCGATCACAGCATGACAACGAATATAATTTCATATATATTCACTCCAGTCAAGAATCACCTGTGGTATATGTACGCATACATCGCGCTTCTCATTGCCAATCCACTCATTTCATTACTTGCTAAAAACATGAAACCTGCTTATGAGAACTACTTTATCGTGACCTGGCTCTTGCTATGCGGAGGTGTCAGGACACTGGACTTCGTGCTGGATTATGCAGGTATACAGACCGGGCTTGAATTTTCCATCCCTATAATACAGTCCACATACTATCTGGGATATTATCTCTGTGGTCACATAATCTACAAGCGTCTGCGGGATAAGACCGATGCCGGTTCGTCTCTTGCAGAAAAGCTTCTTTCCATGAAGCCATACATATATATAATTATTTCAGTTGCGGTCCTTGTTTTGTGCTTTACAGTCACAAGTCTGACGTCTGTAGTTACAGAAGATACCGAGAAAGCGCTTTTCGGATACAGCAACATAATGATAATGTTCCCGTCGATCTGTCTGTTCATATCATTGCTGAAATTCAGAGTAAAACCTGGCAGATTTTTATCGACTGTAGGTAAACTTTCCTTCGGCGTGTACCTTTCGCATGTTCTCTTCTATAACATCGTATATACACTGCTTGATATACGCTCCATGGAAAGTGTCGTAACACTGCCATTGTTTTCACTGATAACGCTTGCAGTCTCACTGTTATTCACAGCAGTTACTGAAAAAATACCTGTACTGAAAAAGCTACTCTATTAAGCAGAACGTGCAGGACATCGATCATTCCACCGATCTCTGTCCTGCACATTTTTTATGGTATATTTTATTTCCCGCTTTCTCCATAGTTTGAAAGTACTCTTGCACTCGGATCATCCACATCACAGCCTTCCCATGCTTTGTTAGGCATCCAGAAGTCAGCTATCATCTCAGCCTGACCGGAATAATATTTCTCGAACAGTTCTCTGTAAAGCAGTGATTCTTTTGTAAACGGCATGCAGTGGTATCCGTATTTTACCCTGAGTTTTTCAAAGTCCTCATCTGTGTAAATACTCTCTGCGTACTCTTTAAGATAGTCTACCATGGAGTGTCCTACCGCGTCACTGAAAGCAGCCTTTTCTCTCCAGAGGATATCATCCGGCAGATAATCTCCTTCGAAAGCTTTCCTGAGTAGATACTTTCCCTTGCCATAGGTGTTCATTTTCTTCTCAGGATCCACAGACATTACATACTTCACAAAATCAAGATCTCCGAAAGGAACACGTGCTTCCATTGAGTTTGCACTTATACACCTGTCTGCCCTCAGTACATCATACATATGGAGTTCTTTGACCCTCTTAGCGGATTCACTCTGAAAACTTTCAGCATCCGGTGCAAAATCAGTGTATTTGTATCCAAAGAGTTCATCTGAAATTTCCCCTGTAAGCAGTACCTTTATGTCGGTGGTTTCATGTATCGCTTTGCATATCAGATACATTCCCATACTTGCTCTTACAGTCGTTATATCGAAAGTTCCCAGTATACTTATGACTTCTTCAAGGGATCCAATGATATCTTCTTTTGTTATGATGATCTCATGGTGCTCGCTTCCTATATATTCAGCAACCTCTTTCGCATATTTCAGATCTATAGCATCCTCGCTCATTCCTATGGCAAAAGTTCTGATAGGTTTTCCTGGCATCAGTTTCTGTGCAACTGCACAGACCAGTGAACTGTCGAGACCGCCGCTTAACAGGAATCCCATCGGAGCATCCGAATCCAGACGCTTTGCTATGCCGCTTATAAGCTTCTGTTTTATAGTCTTGCATATAACATCTACAGGATCATCACACACTGTATCCACTTTTGTCAGATCCATATAGCAGTGGAAGCTACCGTCTTTATAATAATGCCCCGGAGGGAAGGGCATTACTTTTTCAGTAAGTTCCGTAAGGTTTTTAGCTTCACTTGCAAATATTATTTTTCTGGTTTTCGTATATCCGAAATAAAGAGGTCTTATACCAATGGGATCTCTTGCAGCGATATAGCTGTCCGTACTGCCGTCATGTATTATCATCGCGAACTCTGCATCCAGCATCCTGAACATTTCGACCCCATACTCCCTGTAAAGAGGAAGTATGATCTCGCAGTCACTGTCAGATGAAAATTTGTAGCCTTTACTTTCCAGATCCTTTTTCAGTCCTCTGAAACCGTAAATTTCTCCGTTGCATATCGCATGATCTCCGTCACGTTCAAATGGCTGCATCCCGGTTTCCTCAAGGTCCATAATGGCAAGTCTGTGAAATGCCATTATCCCGGATCCTGCTTCTATCACTCTTGACATATCAGGTCCTCTTGTTATTGTTTTTTCAAATCCTTCAAGAAACTCTTTTTTGGAAATATCTTTTCCTGTATAACCCATTATTGAACACATAGTATACACCTCCTGATTTCTTTTTCCTATGCTGAAAAAAAAGTGGCTGTTCATCCTTAAAATATAGGACGAATAGCCACATATCCGCGGTGCCACCTATGTTGAACTCAACCCGAGTCCCCCTTTTCCAGCCTGACAGCTGTATCAGCTTTAACGGGCTGATCCCGGATCCCCTACTCTCATAAAAGTGATTTCAGTTCACAACTCCGAAGTGTTATTCATCTGAGCTCTGACATCGGGTTCACACTATCTCCGACTCACTTTAGACGATATCTCAAATTACTTGTCTTCATCAACGTCTTTATTATTAAGTTATTGGTATAATAGCACTCGTTTTGTTTGATGTCAATAAATATTTTAATTTTTTTGTTT
>CAJJPZ010000128.1 GCA_905193765.1 uncultured Eubacterium sp. | reverse complement strand
GCGATCCCGGCAGATGAGATCAAAGATGCAAAGGTGATCCTTACTATCATGGACGGACAGGTGACGTTTGAAAGGTAGCAAACTTACAAGGAAGAGAATTACTCTTCTGACACAAATCATAAAACGGGAAGAAGATCTGTGGGAACGCAGGTCTTCTTCCCGTTTATTGAACTGTGAATGCAGGTATCGTGCTGCAGCCTCTCTGTCTTCTGTGTATGGAGTAGAATTTTGTAGTATTTCCGCTGAGAAACCTACCATCGCTCCGGGTCGCTGTGGATTCGACTGTCAGGATGGCTGCCGATGGTAGAGTTTTCGGGGGTTTTGCGGAGAAAATCTACTCTCTGACATGTGAAACGACGGTTGACTTCCATATTATGTATTTTGACGCGGTGATGCAGGGGCGTTGAGTAGATTTTCAAAAATTTTTCCAGCAAAACTCTACTCCTGGATCTGATGCATGCGATCCGAAAAACCATGCCGATCGGCGATGGTAGGTTTTTGCCGTATGAACCCCGTAAAACTCTACCATGCAATGGATCGTGGGGGACTATCCGCCGATTATACAGTGCCTCAGCCCCTCCCGGGCAGAAAAAGTAATGGTAGTTTTCGGAAAAATGTGCTAAAATAGAAAGAAATCCAGGTCAGAGGATCGATTGGGAGGAACGAGTTTTAATATATGGCGAATTTGACAAAGAAAGCGATAGCTGCTTCCGTTACCAGGCTTCTGGAAAAAAAGCCTATTGATAAGATAACCATAAGAGAGATAACAGATGACTGCGGTATGACGAGAAACACATTTTACTACCACTTTCAGGATATATATGATCTTTGCAGCTGGATCTTTGCGGCCCAGGCTGAAGAGCTCATAGGAAGATACAAGAAAGACGATTCCGGACTCGGGGAAATGTTCGTGGAAGGCCTCGAATATCTTTACGGGAATAAACGCATGATAAGGCACGTCTACGATTCCATAAGCAGAGGGGATCTGTCCCTGTATCTTGTTCAGGTGATCTCGAAGTATGCGATGGAGATCATAGAACTGTACGCAGAAGATATGCCGGTGAGCGAAGAAGCGGTGAAGCTCACAGCGGAGTTTTACCAGCATGCATTCGTTGCCAGAGTGCTGCAGTGGATCAGTGACGACATGGATCTGGCGCCGGATAAGCTGGCTATGGTGTGCGAGTGCATGTTCCGGGGGACCGTGAAAGGCGCGCTGGAAAGTGCCCAGAAGGTAGCGGAAAATTTAGAAAATTAATACAGACGATAACAGGTGCACAAATTTTGTGCACCATTTTTTTATTGTTTATAGCATACCTTTTTACTGTGGTATAGACTATACTATCATATTAATATTTACATATATAGGAGAGATGACGGAAATGTTAAGATTCGGAGAGGCGGTAACAAAAAAAAGGAAGCTGATCTTAGTGATAGCAGTGCTTCTGCTGATCCCGTCGCTTATGGGAATAATGGCGACGAGGATAAACTACGATGTGCTTTCCTATCTTCCTGACGACATCCAGACCATCAAAGGACAGGACATCCTGCTGGACGAATTCGGCAAGGGTGGATTTTCCATGGTCATGGTAGACGGCATGGAAAATAAAGACGTTGCGACACTTAAATCTAAAATAGAGAAGGTGGATCATGTAGACAGCGTCGTATGGTACGACAGCATCATGGACATATCGGTGCCGGAAGACATGATACCGGACAGCGTCTACAAGGATTTCAACAACGGAGACACCACGCTTATGGCGGTGTTCTTCGATACAGGGACTTCGGCAGATGAAAGTCTCCAGGCAGTCAAGGATATAAAGCATATCGGCGGGAAACAGTGCTTCGTCAGCGGCATGACGGCCTTCGTATCCGACCTGAAGGATCTGGCGGAGAAGGAAGAACCGGTATATGTACTGATAGCAGTAGTGCTGGCATGCATAGTACTGGCCATATTCATGGACTCATGGATCATACCTGTGCTGTTCATCGCGGGGATCGGCATGGCGATACTTTACAACCTGGGCTCCAACGTGTTCATGGGCGAGATATCGTATATAACCAAAGCGCTGAGCGCGGTGCTTCAGCTGGGGGTCACTATGGATTACTCCATATTCCTGTGGCACAGCTACGAGGAACAGCAGCAGATATATCCTGACGACAAGAACAAGGCCATGTCTCACGCCATAGCAAGTACGCTCACATCAGTGGCAGGCAGCTCCCTGACTACGATAGCAGGCTTCCTGGCACTTTGCTTCATGACCTTCACACTGGGCATGGATCTGGGCATAGTCATGGCAAAAGGCGTACTGCTGGGAGTCATCGGATGTGTGACAATACTGCCGTCACTGATACTTACGTTCGAAAAGCTTATAAACAAGACAAGACACAGAGGTGTGCTGCCGAAGTTCGACAAGCTTTCCAATATAGTGACGAAGAAACCGGGAGTGTTCGTAGTCATATTCATCGTTCTGCTGATACCTGCATACATAGGCTACAGTCACACGGACGTTTATTACAATCTGGATAAAAGCGTACCGCAGACTCTGCCTTTTGCAGTAGCCAACGAGAAACTGGGCGATGAATTCGACATGAACACCACCCACATGCTGCTGGTGGATGCAGACATGCCTAAGAAAGACGTCGAGAATATGATGAAGGATATCGATAAAGTGGACGGAGTCAAGTATACTCTGGGTATGGAAAGTATAGTGGGACCTGCGGTCCCTGATGAGATGCTTCCGTCGGAGCTTACAGGCAAAGTCAAGAGCAGCAACTGGCAGCTGCTGGTCATAAACTCTGAATACAAAGTGGCCAGCGACAATGTCAACAAGCAGATAGACACCATCAACAAAGTGATCGACAAATACGACAGCAAAGGCATGCTGATCGGCGAAGCGCCGTGCACCAAGGATCTGATATCCATAACGGATAAAGACTTCAAGGTAGTAAACAGTCTGTCGATACTGGCGATATTCCTGATCATCGCACTGACGCTCAAATCCATATCACTGCCGGTGATACTGGTGGCAGTCATAGAGCTGGCCATATTCATAAACCTGGGTATCCCGTTCTACACCGGCACGGAGCTGCCGTTCATAGCATCGATATGTATCAGTACGATACAGCTGGGAGCCACGGTGGACTATGCCATACTGATGACCACCAGGTACAAGACGGAGCGGTACGCAGGCAGGAGCAAGCACGAATCCATATGGATCGCCCACTCTACATCGATGCCTTCGGTAGTGGTCAGCGCGCTGAGCTTCTTCGCAGCAACGTTCGGCGTCGGCATATACTCGGACATAGATATAATCAGCTCGCTGTGTACACTGATGGCAAGAGGCGCCATAGTGAGTCTGCTGGTGGTAATGTTCATACTGCCGTCAGCATTCATGATTTTCGACAAGCTGATAATAAAGACCAGCAAAGGTTTCATAAACAAAGGCGGCAATGCAGACACGCTGCCTGAGTCTGATCCCGCATCCGGCGGGCAGGCGCAGTAACAAGGATACAGGATCAGTGACAAGGAGGACGAATAAAATGATTTTCAGTCATAGTGCCGGATACGGATCCGGGAGACAGGGAAAAGGACGCAGAGTGCTGGCATGCCTGACAGCAGCACTTGTAACGGTTTCCATGACAGCAGCCGCCGCAACTCCGGTATTTGCAGCAGGCAAGACGACAAAAGAAGAAACGGTATATGTGATCACCGACTCAACGGGAGCACAGAATGACGTGATCGTCAGTGATCACCTTTCCAACAAGAATTCCACCGATACAATCTCCGATGAGACGACTCTCAAGGACATCGAGAACGTGAAGGGCAAGGAAAAGTTCAAGAAGGGCTCAGGCGACAAGATTACATGGCAGGCCAAGGGCAACGACATCTACTATCAGGGCAAGACCGACAAGGAAGCCCCTGTGGATATGAGCATAAAATACTATCTCGACGGCAAGCAGACCACCGGCGAAAAGCTTCAGGGCAAAAGCGGAGATGTGAAGATCGAGATAAAATACGACAACAAGCAGAGTGCATCCGGCGGAGTCAAGGTGCCGTTCATCGTCATGACGGGATTCCTGGTGGAGGATGACTGCATGAAAAATGTCACCATAAGCAGCGGCAAGGTCATAGACGACGGTGAGAAGATGATCGTTGTGGGAATGGCAGCGCCGGGACTGGCAGACAGCCTGGACATCTCAGAAGACAAACTGGGGATATCGGATACAGTAACGATAACAGGCGAAGCGAAAGACTTCAGTCTCGAGGATATGATGACGATAGTGACCAGCGACATTTTCCAGGACGTGGACACAAGCGAATTCGACAGCCTGGATCTGGACGAACAGGTGAAGGAGCTGGACAGCGGCGCGAAGAAGCTGGTCAGCGGATCCACGGAGCTCTATGACGGCATACACATGCTGAACAGCAAGACAGGCACGCTGAAGAGCGGCGTATCAAAGCTGGATAAAGGTGCATCCAGACTGGACAAGGGCGCAGCTTCAGCACTTTCCGGAAGCAAGACGCTGGCGTCGAGCTCTCAGAAGTTCTCCAGCATACTGGAAAGCAAGCTGGGGTCCATGCGTGAGGGCGCAGAAAAGCTCTACGCAGGCAGCCAGAGCATAAATACAGGCGTGCAGAGCATAGCCGCAGGGATAAACGGTACATCGAAACAGACAGGTCTGGCTGACGGATCGGCAGCAGTTTCGTCGGGAATACAGAAGATCGCGGCCGGAGTCAACGGGAACGGTACTGAGGATGATCCGGGTCTGGTAACGGGATCGGCTGCAGTGGCTGCAGGTATCGACGAACTGGCTTCGACACTCAGCGGAGCGGCACAGAGTATCACAGCCAGCGTGACAAGCCTCGAGAAAGCGAAAGCAGCTCTTAAATCTATTGAGGGTGCCGACGAAACCCAGCAGAAGCAGATAGACGCTGCAATAACTGCGATAGAAAATTCCGAAAAGATACAGCAAGCAATGGGCAGCTTAATGTCCACTGAAAAAGTCAGCAAGCTTCAGGCAGGTTCGAAGAAAGTTTCAGACGGAGCAAAGCAGATCGCGGCGGGAGTCAATGGCGACGGAACTGCTAAGAATCCGGGTCTCGTCAAAGGTTCAGCCAGCGTGGCAGGCGGGATATCAGCTATAAAGGCCGGTCTTGACGGAGACGGCACAGAGAAAAATCCGGGCATGATAAAGGGCGCGGCAGGTCTTGAAGCAGGAGCAGGCGAACTGGCAGCAGGACTGGGTCTTGCAACTGCAAAGGGCACAAAGGATGATCCATCCCTGACGTCGGGAGCCAAGGATCTGGCAGACGGAGCATCAACACTGGCAGCAGGACAGCAGTCCATCAGCTCAGGCGCATCAGAGCTGGCAGCAGGAATGTCCCGGCTCAACGCTTCATCGGTACAGCTGATAAGCGGCGTCAAGAAGCTGGATGCAGGCGCACTGCAGCTTCAGAAAGGCATGAAACAGCTTTACAATGAGGGCATCAGCAAGATCGTCGATATGTACAACAATGACCTCAAGGGCGTTACAGGGAACCTTGATTCCATCATCAAAGCAGGCAAGGATTACAAGACATTCACTGAACTCCCTGACGGAATGGACGGAAGCGTGAAGTTCATCTACAAGACAAAAGTCTCGGGTGAATAAGCAAAAAAGGCTTGAACCTGTGGGGATGCTGTGGTATCATTAAAATGCTGTGAATACACAGTAAATATGCGATGGTCAAAAGCCGGAGCAAGAAAGAGGTGATTAGCATGAAAAAAGGAATCCATCCTGAATACAAGGAATGTAAAGTAACTTGCGCATGCGGTAACACATTTATGACAAGGTCTGTACAGGACGAAATCAGAACAGACATTTGCTCAGCGTGCCATCCATTCTTTACAGGACAGCAGAAATTCGCTCACAGAGGCGGACGTGTTGAGAAATTCAAGAGCAAGTACAACCTTGACTAACTATTGTTCCCGTGCATACGGGAAATCTCGATACGAAACTGAAAATACGTATTCAACAATGACCGCTTTGCGATATGCAGAGCGGTCGTTTTCTTTTTGAAAACGACCGGAGGAAACATATATGAAAATAATGATAGCATCGGATATACACGGCTCGGCGCATTACTGCCGCCGGATGCTGGACGCTTTTGACAGAGAGGACGCAGACAGGCTGCTGCTTCTGGGGGACATACTCTATCACGGTCCCAGGAACGATCTGCCGGAGGGCTACGCGCCGAAGGAAGTCATCGCCATGCTCAACGAGAGGAAGTCGCAGATATTCTGCGTCCGTGGGAACTGCGACACCGAGGTGGATCAGATGGTCCTGGAATTCCCGATACTGGCGGACTACTGCATACTGACACTGGACGCCGGGAAATCCAGTGGCCGGTATAGTGAGGGCG
>CAJJPZ010000127.1 GCA_905193765.1 uncultured Eubacterium sp. | reverse complement strand
CTGGAATAACCCGGCGCGCTGAGTCTCGGTCTGAAAGTCATCACATCACCGCCTCATCATCATCTTCTGCCGACTCCATATCACATCTCGGACAGGTGTATGTCATGGCGTTATCGCTATCATTGATCCCCCTGGTGGTAGGATCAATGACTATGCCTGCCAGTACCAGCACATTAATAAAAAGGCCTGCAATTTCTGCGGCCTGTGATTCGCTGACCGACGGAGTTATCCCCAGAAGGTTCAGCAGCTGATATATCATGGCGATCATACCGGCAACTATTGCCGTTACAGTGCCTTTGTTTTTGAATCTTACTTTCCAGTTTATCTTCACATTCTCATCTCCTTACTGCAGACCGGAGCGTGATCTGCATATAACAGAATATGCTCCCGCCTGCATCAGAGTGAGTGTGTTATTTATCATACTTTAGCATAGTATCATACCGGCAGCTTTTTCAGCTGCCTCTGCAACATGCTTCATGAGCACTGCAGATGTGACGCTTCCAACGCCGCCCGGCACAGGTGTTATCATTGCAGCGGTCTTCTCTGCCTCATCAAAATCCACGTCGCCACACAGTCCGCCTTCATCAGACTGATTTATACCGACATCGATTATCACCTGATCTGAGCCCAGCTTGTCTTTTCCGATAAATCCGGCTCTGCCTACTGCTGCGATGACAATATCAGCATCTCTGCCCGCCAATGCAAAGTCATCAGTTCCTGTACCGCTGTGACATATGGTAACGGTCGCTCCTGCCTGCATTGCCATCATTGCGACAGGTCTGCCTATCACAAGGCTTCTGCCCATGACTGTCACCTTTTTACCTGCAGGATCCACGTCATAATAGCGTAGTATCTCCATGCAGGCTTCTGCTGTACATGGCGGGAACCCCATATCTGTACCCATGAATACACCAGCCATGGAACCTGAAGTTATACCATCCACATCCTTCTCAGGTGCCAGTGCCTCACATACTGTCCTGTCATCCATATGGGGCGGCAGAGGCCTCAGAAGAAGCACTCCGTGAACGTGTTCATCCTCGTTCAGTTTCTTTATTTCATCTATCAGCTCATTCTGGCTTATATCCTCATCGAATCCCAGGGTCTGAACTGATATCCCGGTCATTGCAGCTCTTCTCAGTGCACTCCTCTCATATGCACCGTCTTCAGGCTTCATTCCAAGCCTTACTATCGCCAGAGTCGGCTTTGTGCCACGTTCTGACAGCTCTCTGGATTTTCTGACTGTGACAGCACTCAGCCTGTCCGCAACATCTTTACCTTTCATCAGCTTTGCCATAACTATCCCCCCTTTTTTTATTCAGTACCCAGCTGCAGCCTGTGTGATACATATCCGAATACACCATTTGCCAGCGGTGTGTATTTCATGAGATACCTTGCACAGATGTTGTTCAGTTCCATGATCTTTTCTTCGTTCTTCATCATGCTTGTATTTATATACACATTCAGACTTGCAGCCTCTATCGCTGACTTGCACAGTATCGCTCCTGCCGCCGCATCACTTACTGCTATGCGGTTTCCTTTCTCTGCAAACACTTTACAGAGTTCCACCGTTCTGCCGCACTTTGCCATGACCTCGATAGGTACCATACATGCCTCTTCCAGAGCCTTTTCAAGAAGTGCTTCTTTTTTCTGTTTCTCCTCTTCAGTCTCGGCAGACATCCCGTAGAGCTTCGACAGCGGTTCGAATATATCTATATCTTTCTGGACCAGATCCATCAGCTCCTTCTGCATGATTATCACATCCTCCATGCACTGCTGTATTTCATCTTCAACTGCTGCATACTTCTTCTTCCCAAGTGTAAGGGCACCCACCATATTACCAAGGGCAGCGCCCAGAGCACCAACAAGAGCCGCAACGCTGCCGCCCCCGGGAACAGGTTCCCGACTCGAAAGCTTTCTTATAAAGTCACTGCAGCTAAGATCCATATATTCCATATCCATCCTCCATTATTTTTCTGTATCCTCGCTCCTTTATTCTTACTGTGATCCCCAGGTCTTCTTCAAAACAAAAGCCGCCGCACAGTCATATAAGTCATACGGCGGCATCTATATCCTTCATGTTTCCTGCTCAGGGCTGTATCCTGCGATCGTCCCGCTTTTAGAACAGGCCTGTTATCTTTCCGGTCTCATCCACATCGATGTTCTCAGCTGCTGGTCTCTTAGGAAGTCCCGGCATAGTCATGATATTTCCGGTCAGTGCCACGATGAATCCCGCTCCTGCCGAGACCTTGAGGTTCCTTACCGTCATTGTGAATCCCCTCGGTGCTCCAAGGAGGTTCTGGTCATCTGAAAAGCTGTACTGGGTCTTGGCCATACAGATCGGCAGATCCCCGAAGCCCAGCTGTTCCAGATGTCTGAGCTGCTTCATTGCCGGAGGCGTTATGATCACATCATCTGCTCTGTATATCTTCTGAGCTATAGCTTTTATCTTCTCTTCTATGGACAGCTCCAGGTCATAGGAAAATCTGAAGTCGTTCGGCTCCTCACAGAGTCTCACTACTTCTTCAGCAAGAGCGATACCACCTTCCCCGCCTTTGCCCCACACTTCACTGAGGGCCACGTTGACGCCCAGCTCCCTGCACTTTTCCTCTACCAGTGCAAGCTCGGCTTCTGTATCTGTCGGGAACCTGTTTATCGCTACGACTGCAGGCAGTCCGAATACCTTTGTGATGTTCTCCACATGCTGCAGCAGGTTTGGAAGTCCCTTTTCCAGAGCTTCGAGATTTTCCTGTCCAAGATCTGCCTTGGCTACTCCTCCATGATGCTTCAGCGCTCTGACTGTAGCCACCACTACGACGGCCGACGGCTTTATGTCTGCCATCCTGCACTTGATGTCCAGGAATTTCTCAGCACCGAGATCTGCTCCGAATCCGGCTTCCGTCACTACATAGTCTGCCATCTTCATGGCCATCCTGGTCGCCATCACGGAATTGCATCCATGTGCTATGTTTGCGAAAGGTCCGCCATGGACGAATGCAGGCGTATGTTCAAGTGTCTGTACAAGGTTCGGTTTGAGCGCATCCTTCAGGAGTGCAGCCATCGCTCCCTGTGCCTTCAGCTGTCCTGCTGTTACAGGCTCATCATTGAATGTATATCCTACTATTATCTTTGACACTCTTTCCTTGAGGTCACTTATATTTTTTGAAAGACAAAGTATAGCCATGATCTCACTTGCGACAGTTATGTCAAAACCGTCTTCTCTCGGAGTACCATTGGCTTTGCCTCCCAGACCATCTGTTATGAACCTCAGCTGTCTGTCGTTCATGTCTACACATCTCTTCCAGGTTATCCTTCTCGGATCTATATTGAGTTCATTGCCCTGCTGTATGTGATTGTCAAGCATCGCAGCCAGCAGATTGTTAGCTGCACCTATGGCATGCATGTCCCCTGTGAAATGTAGGTTTATATCCTCCATTGGCACCACCTGTGCATAACCGCCGCCTGCTGCTCCGCCCTTGATGCCGAATACAGGTCCCAGTGACGGTTCTCTCATAGCTACCAGTGCATTCCTGTCTATCTTTCTGAGCGCATCTGCAAGGCCCACTGTTGTAGTTGTCTTGCCCTCGCCTGCCGGTGTCGGTGAAATCGCCGTTACCAGGATGACTTTACCGTCTTCCCTGTCCTTTTTTCCCTCCAGGATATTATAATCTATCTTGGCTTTGTAGTTGCCGTAAAGCTCTGTATACTCAGGTTCGATCCCTGCAGCTGCCGCGATCTCCTGAATGTTCATCATTTCTGTTTCCTGTGCGATCTGAATATCAGTTTTGATTTCCATTATTGTTCTCCTTTTTAAAGAATATACACAATCAAAAAGAGCCTGATCATCCGGACTCCCAGCCCAGACGGTCGGCTCACTATCGATCATTATACTTCACGTGGTCTTTTCCACTGGTACCGTCAGTCGTATAACAATTATATGATATCATCTCATTCTGATTTATGCAAGATGTAAAATATATGATCTGCGTATTTTTTTAACATACCGTACGATAATGTTCGATATTATACGAATATTATTACATATCACCTCGTTATTGATCCGTATAATCTCATAATATCTCTGGATACAGATCTGCCAGCTGCAGGCTACCATCCTTTTTTGAGAAAAGTCTTCCTGTGTATAGGACACGGTCCCTTTTCCCTCAGGCCTTCGTAATGTGCTTTCGTGCCGTAGCCTTTGTTTTTCTCAAAGGCATATCCCGGATATACCCCGGCATACTCCACCATCATCCTGTCTCTCGTGACCTTGGCGATTATGGACGCTGCAGCTACAGCCAGCACCTTCGCATCACCCTTTATCACCGATTCCTGTGGCAGATCCAGACTGTCCAGGTGTACGGCATCGAAGATGACATAATCAGGCCCTTCTCCGGCTGCCGCTCTGTCCGGATATCTCTCTGCAAAATCTCTCCTGAGATCTTCTATCGCACAGGCCATTGCCTGTTTCGTCGCCTGCAGTATATTTATCTCATCTATGACTTCATGCTCTGCCATTCCGATACCTGTACACACGGCGTGCTGCTTTATCACGTCGAACATCTCTTCTCTTTTCTTCTCGGAAAGTTTTTTGGAATCGTCGATCCCCGGCACGTCGAAATCCTCCGGCATTACCACCGCTGCTGCCACCACCGGTCCTGCCAGCGGACCTCTGCCCACTTCATCAACGCCTGCTATATATCTGTAGCCATTTTCATGCAGCTCTGCTTCAGGCTTCTTCATTTCTTCAAGGCGCTGTCTCTGTTTTTCCAGCCGTTCCTGTTTCGTCATCCGCAAGTCACCTCTGTGGTCTTTCCAGAGTTATCCGTCCTATTTTGCCGCCTCTGAACTCGTCCAGTACGAGCCTTGCGATACGCTCATAGTCTATCCTCTTTCCAGGCAGTATGCATCCCCGCTTCACTGCCATGTTCTCCATGTTCTCAAGGGGCGTTTCCGCGATCTCATCCAGTTTGTATCTTTCCTGAAGGAGCTGCGGATAGTTCTCAGCCAGCACGCCGATGAGTTCCATACCCAGCGTCGGCAGATCCAGGATCTCGTCCTTGATGGATCCGCAGAACGCCAGATCCATACCGGCTTTCGGGTCTTCGAATTTAGGCCAGAGTATCCCCGGCGTATCCAGAAGCTGCATGCCGTTTTTGAGCTTCAGCCACTGTTTGCCTCTCGTCACCCCCGGTCTGTCTCCGGTCTGCGCACTTTTGCGTCCTGTCATCCTGTTTATCAGCGACGACTTTCCTACATTCGGCACGCCAACGATCATCATCCTGAAAGTTTTCTGTCTCGCACGCTCTTTGTTTTTTTCCGCTTCCATCTTTTCCAGCAGTCTGAACAGCTCTTTTACTCCTGTCCCGCTCATGCAGTTCATGGCAAGACACATGCTGCCCTCTTCTCTGAATCTGTCGGACCATTCGCGGCAGGCTGTGCTGTCTGCCAGGTCGCTTTTATTCAGTACGATCACCCTCGGTTTTCCCTGCACCAGCTCATCTATGATGGGATTCCTGCTGGATACAGGTATCCTGGCATCTATGACCTCGATGACAGCATCTACCATTTTGAGATTCTCCTTTATGAGCTCTCTCGTTTTCTTCATATGTCCCGGATACCAGTTTATATTTTCCATTGCAGGCACCTCCTGTATATCAAAAAAGGGACCCTGCTGTGAAGATCCCTCATTCTGCTATTTAGCTTCTCTTGACTTGATTTTGGCTGATTTACCAGTCCTTTCACGCATATAGTGAAGTCTGGCTCTTCTTACCTTACCATGTCTTACAACTTCGATTTTCTCAACCAGCGGTGAGTGGATCGGGAATGTCTTCTCAACACCTACGCCTGATGCGATCCTTCTTACTGTGAAAGTCTCGCCGATACCGCCGTTCTGTCTCTTCAGAACAAAGCCTTCAAATATCTGAATTCTTTCTCTGTTTCCTTCTTTGATCTTAACGTGCACCTTTACAGTGTCGCCTACGTTAAAAGCAGGGATATCAGTTTTGATATATTCCTGTGTTACAGCTTTCAATACATCCATGGATTAATTCCTCCTTCCCTCCAAGACGTTCGTGGAAGCTTGTTCCTCCCAGAGGACCGCCCGTAAAATTACCTGCTGTATACGCTACCGCAAACAGCTTATTTATTATACACCGGCCGTGAACAAAATACAAGTACTTTTTTATTTTGCACGGGGATGTGTATGGTCGTATACGTCTTTTATCCTGTTCTTGGTGACGGCAAGGTATGCCTGTGTTGCGGCTATATCCTCGTGCCCCATGAGCTCCTGTATGGATTTGAGGTCTGCACCGTTCTGCAGCATGTGTACTGCGAAGGAGTTCCTTATTATGTTCGGAGTCAGGTTGCGGTTGATCCCGGCTTTCACGCCGTACTCTCTCAGGATCTTCCACAGACCCTG
>CAJJPZ010000126.1 GCA_905193765.1 uncultured Eubacterium sp. | reverse complement strand
GGTAAGCGAGCCTCCGCAGCATCCACCTACACAGGCTTCTGCTTCTATGAACTCCACCCCTTCGAGTCTGCCGTCCTCCGTCTTTTCAAAAATATCTATCACCTCATCTATGCCGTCAACAGCGATGAAACTGTCAATACCGAGAGCCAGACTTTCACCACCGGGGGTAGCCCACCTCAGTCCCATCACTCCGGTTTTTTCCAAATCCTCCACATCACTGTCTTCGAGTTTTTTCAGATTATGCCTCACCACTCTGTATATCTCTGAGATCGCCACCATTTCGTCTATATTCGTTTCTTTGACTTCTTCGCTCTCTCTTATAAAAGAAATCTTGGATGTGCATGGCGCAATAAAAAATATACCTATACTGCTGCCAGGATGTTTTTTTTCTGCTTCTTCGCGAGCCATAGCTGCAACGATCTCCACCGGCGGTCTGTACTCAAGCACATTGTCGATAAGATTAGGGAACTTTATCTGTATGAGTTTCAGTACAGCTGGACATCCCGATGATATAAGCGGCTTCTGTTCTTTGCCGCTCGCCATCAGTTTTTTCGTTGCACCGCTTATTATCTCTGCTCCTATAGCTTCTTCATAGACATCATCAAATCCCACCTGCTTCAGTGCAGTAAGCAGATGATTCCTTGATCTGACATTCCTGAACTGCCCCATGAATGCAGATGACGGGATAGCTATCCTGTAATCATAATCATTCAGTCTTTCTATACTGTCAACCATAGGTTTTACAGCATGCCGAGGACATACTTTTACACATATGCCGCAGTCTATGCAGCGTTCCGGCATAATGACAGCCTTCCAGTTTCTTATCCTTATTGCCTCTGCCGGACAATTCCTTACACAGTGTATGCACCCTATGCATCTGTCTGTGTCCAGTTTTATAGATGTTATATTTTTCTCTTCAAAAGTTACCGGTCCTTCCGTGAGCCCCAGACTGTGCAGTTTACCACACACTGTAAAAGTTGTATAATCTGTTTCAACGAGTGCGATATTCCTGTTCATGGCAAGTTCTACCATAACATCGGTAACTGTCTTGCCACATGTTATAATTATGCAGGTTATATTCATCATTTCTGATGCTCTTATGACCTGTGGATTGACAAGGCTCGTTATCAGTATACTGTCATCGACGGTCTCCAGCATTACGTTGCTCATTAGATCCGATGCGATGGCATATGAATATTCACGATCAGCGATCCCATCTGCATCATACAGCAAGTTCCCGTTTATTATCCCGATTATTTCTTTAAGCTCCATCCGGATCGCCTCCTAATTCAGCCAGTATTCCACTGAATACCCTCTTTTCAGCCCGGTCTGCAAGTTCTTCACTTTCAAATGCCGCATCCATTGCACTGCCGCCTGATTCCAATGCCTCCGCTATGATCACGCTGCTTTCAAAGCAGTAACTGCCACGACTGCTCTCGAGCTCAAGTCTGAGCTCTATATCTTCATTTGAAATCATATGAAGCATAATGATATTACCGAGGCTGCCAAGCGGTTGCCGGTCTATCGACTTCGTCACAAAGACAGCCCTGACTTCCGTTCCTTCACCCGGTACCGATGATATGCTCAGATCACCGCCTGTCATAACAGCTGCTTCTCTGAACATCGGAAGTCCCAGACCTACATCTCTCGTTGTTCTTGACGTATAGAAAGGATCCAGAGCTGCTTCTGCCTCTTCACTGCTCATCCCTCTGCCATCATCTCTGACGATTATTTCCATCATACGATCATCATCTGAAGTCTTTACTGATATACATATCCTGTGGCTGCCTGCTGCGACTGAATTCTGCATTATATCAAGGATATGAAGTGCCAGTTCTTTCATAACTCACCTGCCTTGCTCTTTACCTGAGTATATCCTGTTTCTTATCCATTTTACCACATCAACCGCATCCGGTCTTTCGCTTTTCACAGGCAGATCTATATAGTTGTCGCCGATGCTCATATCCGCCAGGCGATGGGCATCGGAGCAGTAAAGCAGCTGCCTGCCTTCAAGCTCTTTTCTGCCTATGGCAAAAGCTCTGCCTGCTTCGCTGTCAGAAAGTTCTATAACTCCTGCATCCACGTCCTCAGGCAGAGTCCCAAGTGCCGAATATACACTGTATGTGTTCCTGTCGGCATGTGCAAAATATGCTGCGCCTCCGTATCTGTCAGCTAAACTGAAAACCTCTTCCAGTGTCATCGATGATGCGAACAGCAGCATCTGTTCTTCATGACCGGTTATATCGTCATTCTCATCCATTATGTACTGGTATCCGAAAAGTTCAGCATCATTTCTGATGTCAGGAAGATTTTTCCTGACAACTTCTCCAAATCTGCATGCTGTTTCTGTATCTGGGAAAAGACATATGATATGCACTTCCTCCGCCGACTCTACTTCTATACCCGGAATGAATATCACCGGTTTGTCCTCTGCGCATTTTGAAAAGGCTTTGAGATTAGCAGTCGAATTATGATCAGTAACTGCAATCATGTCTATACCCCTGACTGCTGCCATATTGAGTATATTATTCGGTGTCATCTCCTCTTCTGCACATGGTGACAGTGCAGAATGTATGTGCAGATCATAACTGAATATCATATCATCAGCTGGTGTATCTTCCAGCAAAGGTCATATGCAGTCATATCACTGATCAGTATCGCTATTCCCTTTTCTTCTGCCTTTTTTACAGTACCGGGGTCTGCTGCGATCCCTTCAGGCATGATTATACATGCAGCCTCGCACAGCTCTGCAACAGCAAGGGTGTTCAGGTGTGTCTGGACCGTTATCCAGACATCACCTGCGCCGCACCCGCTCATAACACGGCTGAGAAGATCACACACATAGACACCTGCAACTTCGCGTTCCATCCCGCCTGCTGCTACCTGCCGCAGACCAAGCGCCTCTGACAATTCTTTTACGTTCATACTGTAACCCTCCTGATCCTATATGGGATCTCACTTGATATAAACGGTCATGTCAAGTCTGGTCCCTTCTCCCGGTTTCGTGTCTATCTTCAGGATATCGGTATTCTTTTTTATATTAGGCAGACCCATTCCTGCACCGAATCCCATCTTCCTGACATTCTCATCTGCTGTAGACCACCCTTCCTGCATAGCGAGTTCAAGATCCTCGATACCCTTGCCGGAGTCAATAATCTGTATCCTGACAGACTCGCTGTCGATCTCAACATGTGCTTCACCGCCTCCACCGTGTATGAATGCGTTTATCTCCGCTTCATACATGGCGATGGCGACACGCTTCACCACAGGCGGTGCTACACCCAGCTTTGAAAGCATTTTCTTTACGCTGCCGGACGCTTCCCCCGCCCTGTCAAAATCATCTTTCTCAATCACATAATCCAGTTTCATATCATCCTGACTTTACTTTTCCGCTGCACCATACTGCTGAGCAATCATCATATCCTTGATCTTCATCAGCCTTGCCAGATTGCTTCGCTCATTTTCATCCAGTTTCATTGTAATGCTTTTTATAGTTTCCTGCAATGTAGGTATCTGAACATATTCAAGAGCATTTACACGACGCCTCGTCTTTTCTATCTCTTCTGCAAGAAGCTGCGCTGTTTTCTCTGCCTGAGCAAGCTTCAGCATCAGAGGCAGGACTTCTGAAAGCGCCTCCACTGATGAATCCAGTTCTCCTGAAGTGAATGCAAGACCATACGGATAAATATCACGTTTCTCGCTGCTGCTTTCACTGAAGCTGAAATCAGGCACATCGACGCTCATTACATTCCTGGTGTTTACTTCTGCATACACCTGTGTCTGCGGCAGCATCAGTGATTCCTGCAGGACAGCATCATCCATCTGTGCACCTGCTATCACGAAGCCCGCATACACATCTGCCATCTTTTCTTCCAGCTGGGTCCGAAGCTCCATGTTTTCACGTATGAGCTCCAGGAACTTTTTCATAAGGTCATCACGCTTGTCCTTGAGGAGCTTGTGCCCTCTCATGGACGTCGTGAGCCTTTTTTTCAGCCTGGAAAGCTCCATTCTGGTAGGGTTTACCTGTAAAACTGCCATTTATAGTTCCCCCTTATTCATCATGCTTCACTGCATATTTTTCTATCATTTCAGGTTTGATCCTCTTCAGTTCGCTCTTTGGCAGTATATCAAGAAGTTCCCAGCCTATATCCAGGGTCTCTGCGATCTCTCTGTTGGTCGTGAATCCCTGAGATACATACTTTTTCTCGAACTCCTCTGCAAACTTGGCGTAAAGCAGGTCTGTCTCGGACAGCGCCGCTTCACCCAGGATCGTCATGAGTTCCTTTGCATCCTTTCCTCTGGCGTAGGCTGCAAAGAGCTGGTTCATGGTACCTGAATGGTCTTCTCTTGTCTTGTCAGGCCCTATACCCTTGTCCTTGAGTCGTGAAAGTGACGGCAGGATATCTATAGGCGGCATTACATTCTTTCTGTAAAGCTCTCTCGAAAGGATTATCTGTCCTTCGGTGATATATCCCGTAAGGTCCGGGATCGGATGTGTCTTATCATCTTCAGGCATCGTAAGTATAGGTATCATGGTTATCGAACCTTCACTGTCCTCTTTCCTTCCTGCTCTCTCATACAGCGTAGCCAGGTCGGTATAGAGGTATCCCGGATAACCTCTTCTTCCCGGTACTTCCTTTCTTGCTGACGATACTTCACGAAGCGCTTCTGCGTAGTTCGTTATGTCTGTAAGTATTACAAGCACATGCATGTCTTTTTCGAATGCCAGATACTCAGCCGCTGTCAGTGCCATACGAGGCGTTGCGATACGCTCTATGGCAGGGTCGTTGGCCAGGTTTATGAACATAACTGTTCTGTCTATAGCGCCTGTATCCCTGAAGTCCGAAATAAAGTAGTCGGATTCTTCAAAGGTTATACCTATAGCACAGAATACTACTGCGAAGTTGGATTCTCCCTTCAGCACCTTAGCCTGTCTTGCGATCTGTGCAGCAAGTTTGGCATGAGGAAGACCTGAACCTGAGAATATAGGCAGTTTCTGTCCTCTTACAAGAGTGTTGAGACCGTCTATAGCAGATACACCCGTCTGTATGAACTCATCCGGATATACTCTGGCAGACGGGTTCATAGGCAGTCCGTTGATATCTATCTTTCTTTCAGGTATCAGTTCAGGACCTCCATCTATCGGCTCACCCATCCCGGAAAATACTCTTCCAAGCATATCTTCTGATACTGACAGTTCCAGTCCCTTTCCGAAAAATCTTACTTTACTGTCTTCAAGATTTATTCCTGCAGAACTTTCGAAAAGCTGTACCAGTACATCACTGCCATTTACCTCCAGAACTTTACATCTTCTGCGTTCTCCGTTCTGCAGCTGTATTTCTCCAAGCTCATCATAAGCAACATCTTCAACATCCCTTACAAGCATAAGAGGTCCTGCTACCTCTGATATTGTTTTATATTCTTTAAGCATTATGCAGATACCTCCTCTTTGATAAGTCTGTCAAGAGTTTTCGTAAGCTCCTGAGATGCGTCTGTCATATAATCTGCGATCTCATCTTCCGGTATATACTTGGCTCTTGCTATCTTTTCACGAACTTCCATCTTCAGTATGCTCTTTACATCGACACCTTTCTCCAGTGCATTTACCGACTCATTATAGAATGTCAGTATCAGCTTCAGGATCCTGTACTGTTTATCAAGAGATGTGTATGCATCTGTGTCATCGAATGCATTCTGCTGCAGATAGTCTTCTCTGACAGACCTTGATGCCTCCAGAATCAGTCTGTCTGAAGGTGACAGTGAGTCATAGCCTACCAGCTTCACTATTTCTTCCAGCTCTGATTCTATCTGAAGCAGTTTGTTAGTCTCTGTAACACATTTTGTCCAGTCATCAGCTATATTCCTGTCAAGCCATCTGCCTGTGGTATCACTGTAAAGCGAATATGATGTCAGCCAGTTTATCGACGGGAAATGTCTCTTGTATGCCAGGCCTGAATCCAGTCCCCAGAACACTTTGACGATACGAAGCGTTGACTGTACTACAGGATCGGAGTTGTCTCCGCCTGCAGGCGAAACGGCACCTATAGCAGTAAGAGTGCCTGTCCTGTCATCACTTCCAAGGCACTTCACCTCTCCGGCTCTCTCATAGAACTGTGCCAGCCTCGAGGTCAGATATGCAGGGTATCCTTCTTCACCCGGCATTTCCTCCAGTCTTCCCGACATTTCACGAAGTGCTTCCGCCCATCTCGATGTCGAGTCTGCCATTATAGCTACAGAATATCCCATATCTCTGAAGTATTCTGCTATCGTTATACCTGTATATATCGAAGCTTCACGTGCAGCTACAGGCATGTCAGATGTGTTTGCAATGAGTACAGTACGGTTCATCAGCGACTCTCCTGACCTCGGGTCTTTAAGTTCCGGGAACTCCATAAGTACCTCTGTCATTTCATTGCCTCGTTCTCCGCATCCTACGTAAACTACGAGATCCACATCAGACCATTTTGCCAGCTGATGCTGTACGACTGTCTTACCTGAGCCGAATGGTCCCGGTACTGCTGCTGCACCGCCGCGGACGA
>CAJJPZ010000125.1 GCA_905193765.1 uncultured Eubacterium sp. | reverse complement strand
GTGGGCATAAGTCTTGGCATACCAGCCGGTATGACAGCAGGCTGTATCCTTTCGGGTGCGCTTTGTGGTGATCTGCAGTCTCCATTCGGAGCTGCCACGAATCTCACTGCTGCAGTTTCCAGGGTAGACCTTTATGATACTCTCCGTTCGCTGGTGTACATAACAGTGCCATCGATCATTGGCTGTGGCATCATATTTGCTGTGATGGGAGCCAGATATGGAGGATCATCAGCAGACAGATCGCAGGTCGTGGAGATAATGGACGGGCTTTCTGCAGACTTCCATTTCAGTCCGGTACTGATACTGCCGGTAATACTGCTGCTGGTGATGATATTCATGAAGGTGCCTACAGTACCGACACTGATAACAGCATCGGTATGTGGAGTGGTGCTTTCTGTCATATGTCAGGGGGCTGAACTGAAAGACAGTCTGCTGTCAATGTATTCAGGCTATGTTTCAGAAACAGGAGTTAGCCTGCTGGACACGCTGCTGACGAGGGGCGGACTGATGGCTATGGCGTCTACTATACTGCTGATAATAATGGCGCTTGCACTGGCGGGATGTCTTGAGTGTACAGGCATAATGAAGGCAATCACATCAAAGATAAGCAGTCTGCTGAAAGGACGTTTTTCGCTGATAATGACGTCGTACATAATGGGTACGCTGCTGAGTTTCTTCTCATCTGACTGTCATATGGCAATAGTGCTTTCATCAAATGCACTGGGCAGCAGATATGATGAAACGGGTATAGATAAATGCGTGCTGGCAAGGACGGTCCATGACGGAGCAACGGGGCTGGCACCGCTGGTGCCATGGACTACGGCAGGTGTGTATTTCAGTGCTACGCTGGGAGTGCAGGCCTCAGAATATATCCCTTATTACGCACTGGCTCTGGTGATGACAGCAGTCACGGTATTCTTTGCAGCCACGGGGATATCTGTGAAAAAATTAAAAACAACAGAATAAAAAATATAAAAAAAGGAAAGCCTAAAGCTTTCCTTTTATCTTGGCATCTATCTGATCGATGGCATCTATGACAGCGTAACGGAAACCGTTTTTTTCAAGGGCTGATACGCCGACTATGGTCGTACCTCCGGGGGAGCATACAGCGTCTTTCATTTGTCCGGGATGTTCTCCTGATTTAAGCGCCATTTTGCCGGTACCTGCCAGCATCTGTGCAGCAAGGCTGTAGGATGTGGCTCGTGTAAGACCATGTCTGCATCCGGCGTCACCCAGGGCCTCGATGAACATCGATACGAATGCCGGTGTACATCCGGCCAGTACGCCGGCCATACCTATATGATCCTTGTTCATCCACATAACAAGTCCGAGATTTGCCAGCAGTTTTTCAACGAATATTTTCTCGTCCGGCGTCAGTGTATTGTCCTCTTCGCATATGAATATACCTTCGCACACGGAGACCGGAGTGTTGGGTGCTGTCGCAACGTGATGTGAACCGGGGATGATCTCTTCAAGCGCACTGTGCAGCGTATTCGCAGCCAGTGAAATTATGATCTTGCCTTCCAGGCTGTCTTTCAGAGGATCCATAACGTCTTTTACGAGATAAGGCTTGACGCCGATGAATATGACTTCGCATTTCTCGATGACTTCCAGGGATGTAAGACATGCATTGATCCCTTCCACTTCTGTTTTAGTACAGAGTTTATCATAGTTCTTCGCGCATGCATATATCCGGTCAGGGCTTACGGCACCTGAAAGCATCAGGCCTGCAGATGCAGCTCCCGCCATATTACCATATCCGATAAAACCTATCTTTACTGTGTCCATATCCAGCATATTCGTACCTCCTGCTTGATTCGTCATGCAAGTCCGTCTGTGTAAACCGGACTTTTTATTAAATTATATATCTGATGCATATCCATATGAATTGACTGTTTTTCACAGTCATGTTGAGCGGATGGGCAGGAACGTTTGACTTTTGCACACCGAACCTCTATAATACTGATAGGAAAATGATGTCGGACAACAGTTTGACGGGAGGTGCATATATGGATCTTATAAAACTCGAAACTTTTCTTGATATAGTAGAGCGTGGCAGTTACAGCAGGGCGTGTGAGGATCTCGGATATTCGATATCAGGAATATCCAAGATGATGAAGTCAATGGAGGACGAGATCGGCATACCGCTGATAAACCGTACGAACAAGGGAATATCCTTGACGCCTGACGGAGAAAAAGTACTGCCTATGATCAGAGAGCTGATAAACTACAAGGATACCCTTGAGGAGGAATTTTCCCTGATCAGGGGTGTGGAGACAGGAAAGATCCGTATAGGCTGCTTCCCTACGGTATCTTTCGCCTGGATACCATCGCTGATCGCGGAATTCAAGGAGCATCATCCGAACATTGCGGTGGAAGTGGTGGAGGAAAATATTATAAAAAATCTTGAGCAGTGGCTTAATCAGGGGATAATAGATATTGGAATACTGAGCCGTCAGGATTATCACAATTATGACTGGGTGGGTATGAAAAATGATCCCTATGTAGCGCTTTTCCCTGAGGGACACTGGTTCGAGGAGCTTGAGAAAGTGCCAGTGAACGACCTGTTTGCAGAAAATATGGTGTTTTTCAAATCCCAGGACGGGATAGATCAAGACATAGTCCATGTGATGCAGTATCTCAACATCGACAAGATCCCTCAGTACACTTCTAATTCGGATTTTACGGCAATAAGGCTTGTGGAACGTCAGGGCTTCGTGACCATGATACCTGAACTGATAGCAAAAGAAGCTGTAGGCTTGTTCAGCGTAGATTACCGCCCGATAGACACAGAGGTGAAGCGTGAACTGGGTTTCGCGGTAAGAGATATCAAACGTGTATCCCCGGCAGTGCGCCAGCTGCTGCGATATGTGGAAAAGTCGGGCCTCTTCTCTTACTGATCATGCATTGAGCAGTCAATATATATACTATTTGTCAACATGGGTATGACGTTTGTCCGCTACCATTACGAGCAATTATGAAGTATGATTTAGTCATGAACTGAATCATACTTTTTTGTTCCGTGCCGGTGTTCCGACTGACCGGTATGGTGATACCACATATTGATGATGAACAAAGGAGAGAATGCGAAATGAATAAAGCAAGAATTGATATGATGAACGAACGTCTCAAGGACTCGAAGCCGCAGCTCGATGTGGAGCGCGCAAGACTTGTGACAGAAGCATATGCGAAATATTCCGATTACACACCAGTACTGCGCAGGGCTTACGCTTTTGCATACATACTGGACAATATGGAACCTAACATGCAGGACGGCGAGCTGATCGTGGGAAGTCAGACAATGACAGTAAGAGGCGTGCCTGTATTCCCTGAATTCGGTGCCAAGTGGGTCATCGATGAGATCGACATGTTCCCGGTAAGAGGCACAGACCCTATCGTGGTTCCGGCAGAGACAAAGGAAGAACTGATCCCGATCCTGGAAAGCTGGGGCGAAAACACATTCGATATGCAGTCTACAGCTGCTCTTGACGAATATGTACTCAGAGCTCAGGACTGCGGAGTTCTTTCGGTAGGCGCCAGGACAACCGGTATGGGACACATCTCACCGGATTATCCGAGGGTCCTGCCTATGGGTCTGAGAGGACTTATCAACGAGTCGAAGAAGATGATCGAAACAACTCCTGTACACAACCCTGAAGACAGCAGGAAGATAGACTTCTGGAATGCTAATATAATCTCATGCGAGGCGGTTATCAGATTCGCACACAAATTCTCAGAGCATGCAGCAGCACTGGCAGAGAAGGAGTCAGATGAACAGAGAAAGAAAGAACTCCTGAAGATCGCTGATGTATGCGGCAATGTTCCTGAAAACGAACCGAGAGATTTCTGGGAGGCAGTACAGTTCGTATGGTTCCTGCAGCTGACTATACAGATCGAGGACAACGGACATTCTATCGCTATCGGAAGACTGGACCAGAACCTTTATCCATACTATAAGAAATCAGTGCTGGAAGGCAATATGGCTGCAGAAGACGCTGAGGAACTGCTGGCTGCACTTTACATCAAGTGTACAGAGATCCTCAAGCTGAGAGACAGCTTCGATTCACTGGCATTCGCAGCTTATCCTATGTGGCAGCAGATGGCCATCGGCGGACTCACAAGAGACGGCAAGGATGCTACGAACGAACTGACATATGCTGTATTCAGAGCGTGGGATCTCGTAAAGACTGTACAGCCGACAATGGCTCTGCGTGTGAACGATCAGATTCCTGACGAGCTCATTGACACTGCACTGTCGATGGTACAGAAAGGATACGCTATCCCGGCATTCTACAACGACAACCTGATCTCACAGCTGCTGCAGCACAAAGGTGCGACTGTTGAAGATTCAAGAGACTGGACTATCCACGGCTGCGTAGAGCCTTATGTACAGGGCAAATCAGACGGCAGACCTAACGTAGGATATGTCAATGCTGCAAAGTGTATCGAGCTGGTACTGAACAACGGATATGATCCTGTTGCAAAATGCGATATGGGTCTCAAGACAGGTGATCCTGACACATTCACAAGCATCAAGGACTTTGAGGAAGCTCTCCACAAGCAGATCGTCCACTTCGTGAAGATCATGTGCGAGGCATATACAAAAGTTTGTGCGATGCATGCGCTTTATGTACCTAAGGGCTACGCATCAGCTCTGGTAACTGACTGTATCGCAAGAGGCAAGTCCCTTGAAGAAGGCGGAGCTCTCTACAACAGTTCCGGCGTGTTCCTGGTAGCTATGGCAAACGGCGCTGACTGCCTGGAAGCTCTGGATTATGTCCTTTTCAAGGAAAAGATGATGAAGGCCAGCGAATTCAATGAGATCCTTCACAACAACTTCGAAGGAAACGAAAGACTGCGCAATATCATCCTGAACAAAGTGCCTAAGTACGGCAATGATGTTGCTGAGGTAGACGGATATGCAAACCGCATGATCCGTGCATACAACGCTGAAATGGTGAAGTATCGTGACAGCCGTGGCGGTACATACGAAAACTGCATCCTGTCCACATCATTCAACGTGCTGCAGGGCAAGACCATCGGAGCTACTCCTGACGGAAGACTGGCAGGAGAACCTGTTGCCGACAATGCATCACCTATGGTGGGCAGAGATGTTACAAGCCCTACAGCTACTATAAAGTCTATCGCATCCATTGATCAGTGTGACTGCAACAACGGTGCTCTCTTCAACATCAAGTTCGATCCTAATATCGTACAGGGCGAGCAGGGCAAGGAGATTCTGAAGAACGTCATCGAGTCATACTTCAAGATGAACGGCGAACATATCCAGATCAACGTAGTCGACGCTTCGACACTGGAAGACGCTCAGGAACATCCGCAGGAATACAAGAACCTGCTGGTAAGAGTTGCAGGATATTCGGCATACTTCATCGAGCTGGACAAGGAAGTACAGGACAACATCATCGGAAGGACTGAACACAGGAACGTAGGCGGATGCTGCGGCTGCTAAGCTGCTGGAAGGTGAAGGAAAATGAAGACCGGAACAGTTTTTAACATACAACGGATGTCTATACACGACGGACCTGGAATAAGGACCACGGTATTCCTCAAAGGCTGTCCTCTGCGCTGCATATGGTGTTCGAACCCTGAGAGCCAGAGGATGGGAAAGGAGATCGCATGTTTCGAAGCGAGATGTGTGAGCTGCGGTTACTGTTTTCAGGTCTGCCCGAAAGGGCTGGTGGAGGACAAGCCGCCTTTTGAGATTACAGACAGAGACAAGTGCGATCTGTGCGGCATCTGCGTCAAGGAGTGCTGCACCGGAGCCAAGGACGTCATCGGAGATGATCATACGTCGGAGGAACTTTTCCAGGAGATAATGAAAGACAAGTCTTTCTATGATTCTTCCGGAGGCGGAGTGACATTCTCCGGCGGCGAACCGCTGATGCAGCATGATTTCCTGAAGGAGACCCTCAAAAAATGCAAAGAAGAGGGGCTGCATACGGCGATAGAAACATCAGGCATGACTGAGACAGAAAAGATCAAAGACATTGCAGGACTGCTGGATCTGATGTTCTATGATGTGAAGCATATGGACGATGAGATCCACAGGGAGGTCACCGGAGTTTCCAACAGCCAGATCCTGAAAAATCTCGCGGAGCTGGCAAAGATACACGACAATATCATAGTCAGGATACCGGTGATACCCGGCATCAACGATTCCGAAGAGAATGTGGCGCAGACCGCGTCATACATATCGGCTCTGGGGATCAAATGTCTCGAGCTGCTGCCGTATCACAACCTCGGAGAATGCAAATACGGACAGCTGGGGAGGGAATACACCCTCTCAGATGTAAAGACTCCTGATAAAGACTTCATGGAGAAACTGGCAGCAGCCGCAAGGAACGCAGCAGGAGAACATCCGCTGGAAGTCTCGATAATGAAATCTCTGTAACACAGCAAAACAACACCACTCCAATATAATAAAGTGTAATGATAAAGCAGCTGCGCGCCGATGAGGCGCGCAGTTTTTTGTATAAGAAGAAAACCCCGCGTTTGACGCGGGGTTCCGTGAATGCTACG
>CAJJPZ010000124.1 GCA_905193765.1 uncultured Eubacterium sp. | reverse complement strand
CGGACTGTGGAACATCATGCATCTGCCGCAGTTGTTGCCGCCTCCGATAAGTGCGAAAATCTCAAGCTCCATATCCGGCACAGCGTCATGTATCCTGGCGATCTCACTGACTCTTGATGCGTGAGGCAGCACGACCCTGACAACGCCGAGGCTCTGCAGGTATTTTATCATCTCACTGTTTGGTATGAATGTGAATGAGCCCGCAGCTACCGGGATATCTATCCCTGCCTTGCGGACTTTGCTTATCAGACCTACGTTGGAAATTATGACCTGATCGATGTAAGGTGCACAGTTTCTCAGATGCTCCATATATCCTTCTTCAAATTCTCTCGGAATGTAGTGCATGTTCATCGTGAGCTGCAGGAGCCTGCCTTTCTTGCGGCAGTAGCGGCTTATCTTCGCCAGCTCGTCTACGTCTGCCACCTGCGTCACTACATTGTTCATGCTTTTGAATCTGCCACCGTAGGAATACACGTTGAAATCTCCTCCGTCAACGCCCAGATATATCTCGTCTGCGCCTGCATCTATCTGCATTTTCGCCGTTTCATAATTTCTTACCGGCGCCAGTATATGTATCATGCCTTTCCTCCGTTTCTGATTATCACATTCATCAGATCACCAATGGTTATTATCCCCGGAAGATCCTCTTCGCTGATCTCCACATCGAACTCATCTTCAAGCTCTGCACATATCTCCACAAGCTGAAATGATGTGAGATCCAGGTCATTGCCCAGTTCACTTTCCTCACTGACAGCGTCCTTGTCTATATCGTAATTCTCATGTAAATATTCTCTTATCTTATCCAGCATTTGCATTGTTCTCCTGTATGTATTTGAATCGCCTTATCTTTCCCAGCGCAGTCTTCTCGAAATCCTCATCGTAGAACACTACCTTACCGATCCGTTTGAAAGCCGGCAGCCTGCGGTTTATCTCCTTGATATGTTCATTTATCTTCAGATGTATATCCATCTTCTCTGCTTCCTCGAATATCTCGAAATTCGGATGCACCGACGCCACCAGGCAGTTCCTTCGGGATGAATGTTCGCTTATGAACATGGACTTGATATACGGATGACTGCAGAAGTATCCTTCTATCTCCTCCGGTGAGACATTATTGCCGTCGGAAAGGATTATCAGGTTCTTCTTTCGTCCTGTTATGTGTATGTATCCGTCTTCATCCATATCGCATATATCACCTGTATGGAACCATCCGTCAGGCTTTGCAGCCTGAGTTTCCTTTTCATTGCGGAAATATTCTCTGAACACTATATCGCCCCTGACGCAGAGTTCTCCGTCTATGATCTTAATCTGACAGAATTCATCCGGTGCCTTTACTCCTACAGAACCCACAAGTCGGCTGACGTTCCTGTTGCAGGATATCACCGGAGAGCACTCGGTTATGCCGTATCCTTCCAGGACCTGTATGCCGTATATGTCCAGACCTCTGATGACATCCGCATCAAGACTTGAACCTCCGCATACGATGGTCCTGAGTCTGCCTCCGAAAGCTTCGTGGACTTCTCTGAACAGTTTGTATCGCAGATCTATCCCCAGTTTCCTCATGGTCTCGCTGAATCTTATGATGGCTTTGAGCTTCCGCTCCGAAAGTTTCTTCCTGATTTTAAGGTCTATCTTTTCATAGAGATTCTCCACTACCATCGGTACCAGCACCATGACTTCGGGACTGAATGTTTTCATATTCTTCGATATATATTTTATACCGCCTCCGAAGCACAGCGTTACGCCGTAATAAAGTGGAGTAAGCAGCCCCACCGTCACCTGCAGCATATGTGTGGGCGGCAGTACAGGTATCGTCCTTCCGCCTTCCTGTATACCGTCATCCAGGAAAAACACACCGCACTTGGTATTGGCTATGATGTTCCTGTTCGTCAGTACCACACCTTTGCCCATACCTGTAGTGCCTGATGTGAAAACGATCATGGCATCATCATCCGGATGGGACTCATATATAAACTGACCGTTACTGCCATTTCCTGCTGCCTCAGCTGCCCTGCAGCATTCTTCAGTATCCAGCACGAAACCTATTCCATGTGATGACGCAAAGTTTTCATGATCCTTAACAGTTTCGTCCATATATATACCATAGAGATCCGCCAGCCCTATCTTTTCCTCAAGGGTATTATCGTTCCTGTCAAGGGGGACAGCGATATTCCCGCTGCTTATGATGCCGAAGAATGCTGTCAGCCAGCGATGATCCAGTGCCCCCATTACCGCTATACGCCTTCTGCATATGCCTTTTCCTGTCAGATAATCAGCTACTGCCGACACATCGCCGCAGAGCTGTCTGTATGTCATGCTATATTCTGTACCTGACGTCATGTCCCACACCACCGGTATGTCGTCTCCGTACACGCTGCCAGTGAGGCGTACCAGATCCTGCAGCGTGCTGATCTGATCCATATGTCTTTCGATGATCCTGCTTGTTTTTCTCATAGATTGACTCCTGTTACTCAACTGATTTCAGGGCCTCGATCATGGATATCTTCGTCACTTTATGTGCCACCGCCATGTTTACGATGATGGAGCATGCGAACACCACCACCGACGCTACGATGAAGCTCGGTACAGATAACGCAGGTACCCATTCAAAGGTCTTGAACTGAACTATACCTATATAGAACGACAGGAATTTATAACCTGCCGGTATACCTATCAGCCATCCAAGCACAGTCGTGATCATGCAGTCACGTATTATTATGCTGCGGACTTCACGCTGATAGAATCCCAGTACCTTCATAGTCGCATAATCTCTGAACCGCTCAATATAGTTGAGCATGCCCAGATTGTATATTATGATGCAGCCCAGAAGTACTGATGCTACTATCATCAGATAGATTATCGTCATGACGCTCTTTGTCATGATCTTCATGCTTGCCAGCTGATCGCCTATAGTTGATGTCTCCTTGACGATGTCCATGTCTCTGACAGCATCGTAATCTGCTTTGCTTTCCAGGAGCACTGCACTCGGAGTGTACTCCCTGTCCATCTCATCTTCCCAGTATCCGCTGGAAACGAATATGCCCTGAGGAGACGGCGCCATGACGACATCTGTGATCTTCAGCTTGTGATATTTATCGTCGCCCAGGACTCTTACTTTCAGTTTGTCGCCTTCCGAGATCCCCAGAACGCCTGCGATCTTGCTGCTTACAGCTACTGTGGAATCCGTCAGTTTCAGTGCTTTCCCGTCTTTTCTGTCAAGGTTCACATAATCGCCCTTATCGATTACCGAGATCGTGCGACGTTCTTTATTGTCGGAATCAGGGTAATACATATCGAGATTGTACTCATATACCGTCTGATAGTCCGACTTTATCTCTGATTCCAGATCGTCCAGCTGCGCCGGATCATACCCATTGTTCAGAACCACCTTGTATTCGTATGAGTACTGCGTGTTGTAGACGTAATCGTTGGAGAAATTTATGGAGTCCCTGAATCCGAGACCTGCCATCATCAGCACCATGCTTCCGGCAACACCGATGATACTCATCACCCATCTGATGATGTTCTGCATGTTATCTCTTGTCATCCACTTCGTCCTGTAGTCAAGATTCCTCCAGATCCTGAACCTGTCAGGGTCGAAATGTCTCCGGCCTGATTTCACATTGGCAGTGTTCCTCATGGACTCTGCCGGCATCTTGTTCAGACCTTTCTGCGCTGCCAGTATAGTGGCCAGTACACAAACCAGAACGATACCACCGATTATCAGATATATCCTGAAGGACAGGCTTACCTGCCACTCAGGCAGCGTCAGCGTAGCCTTTTTGACTTTCATGACGGCCCTGGATACCAGCGCCTTTCCGAAGAATATACCGACGCAGCTGCCTGCCAGCGATACGAAGAATCCATAACATATGTAATGCAGTCTGATAGCAGCGTTTGAAAATCCGATGGCTTTCATTGTACCGATCTGTGTAGTCTGAGTGCTGATGAGCCTTGTCATCGTGGAATACATGCTCAGCACTGCCAGTATTATGAATACTGCCGAGAACAGATTGGCCATGTTCTGCATCTGGTTGATTTCCTTTGTGATCTGGCTTACCGAAGAAATATCGTCCCTCTCGGAAAAGTTCAGATAACTGTCTCCCAGTATATCCTCCACATCTGCCTGCAGTTTCGTGTAGTCACAGCCTTTGCTGACATCAAGCCTCAGCTCGTTGCATATATACATTCCGTAAAAACTTTCTGCTGCCTTGCTGCCTGTCAGACCATATCCGTGTATCTTGTGGTTAGGCACGGTATCTGTGACCGAACCTGTGTAGTAGATGAATTCAGAATCAAGGATAGTTCCTTTTATCCTGAACGTCTTCTTTGCCTGACCGTATTTAAGGGTTATCTTGTCCCCTACCTCGAGTCCCCGCTCTTTGCAGATAGTTTCATCTAACCATATGCCGTCAGAAGAATCCTTGTCGAAAGTCTCACCGTCGCGTATCACCGGATCGAAAAGTGCTGTGGAGTCCATGCTCATAAGCTTTACATCCGGCTTGTCGTTTTTATCGGTATCCAGCTGCACCGTGGCAGTCATGGATCTTGTGACCTTTTTCACATCATCGAGAGCCCTGACGTCTTTCACCATATCGTCGGTTATCATGCTGCCGTTCACCCAGGCATCTGCAAGCTTTGTCTGGGTATAGTAGTCGTTTGTCTCACATCTCAGTCCGTACCATACTCCCTCCATGCCGGAGTATATGGTTATCGCCAGGACCGACATCATGAAAACTGCGAAAAACTGCACCCACATCCTGGATATGTCCCTGCGTAGTTTCACAAACAGATATTTCATTACAGTTCCACCTCTTCCATACTTACCGGTGCACTGTTGTCTGTCACGCTATGTATGCGTCCGTCCTTCAGCCTGATGACACGGTCCGCTGCAGGAGCTACCGCTGCATTGTGCGTTACAACGACTACTGCACTGTCATATGTCCTCGACATCTGCTGCAGCAGTGTGAACACCTTTCTTCCCGTATCGCTGTCCAGCGCTCCTGTAGGCTCATCACAAAGCAGCAGCTTCGGGTTCTTGCATATCGCTCTGGCTATGGAAACTCTCTGCAGCTCGCCTCCGGAAAGCTGCGACGGAAAGCTTTTCATCCTATGCTCAAGGCCTACCGCCTTCAGAGCTTCTGCCGTATCCATCTGCCCCTTGCTTATTTTCTTTGCCATATCCACATTCTCAAAAGCTGTGAGGTTAGGTATCAGGTTGTAGAACTGGAAAACGAATCCTACATCTTCTCTCCTGTATCTCGTGAGCTGAGCCAGGGACATCTTCGAAATATCCTTTCCGTCTATCCATATCTCTCCTGAAGTTGCCTTGTCCATACCTCCCAGGAGATTCAGTGTCGTGGATTTTCCTGAACCGCTGGGTCCCAGTATCACGGTAAACCTGCCTTTTTCGATCTCGAAGCTGGCGTCATCGAGAGCCCGGACGACGTCGCTGCCGCTCCTGAATTCTCTTGAAACATGTTTGAATTCGATTGTACTCATCATTCATCCTTTCCCTGTCTAAAATAAATCGTCTATCTCAAAATCCGGAAAATATTTCATACACTCGTCTATGTCTTCACATACACCTATGCAGGCACAGTGGTCCTCATCTTTTTGAAGTCCTCTGATACAGTGCTGGAAATATGAATAACTGTCGCTGTAGACCACTATGGCGAACATCTGCACCAGTATCCCGAACAGTGTGGTAGGCCACAGATGCGAGAAATAGAATTTGTTCTTTATACCTATCCTCTTGCCTGACTGCATCCAGGGTTTCGAAAGTATCTTGAGGATCTTCAGATCGAAATCCGCCTTGCTGTCTGAGGTTATATACTTTGCGTCTGCTATGGCTGTCCTGTTTCCGTCTTCAAGTGCGAATCCTTCTATCTTCATATCACGGCATCCGCAAAGGGCTCCGTTATGATCATACTTTATATGCTCCTTGAAATCCGATATATCTATCTCTGTCACAGTCTCCGTGCCGTTGATGGAATTCCTGTCCAGAGCCACGATACCATCGTCCGTATGATACGAAGCAGTGGCTTCTGACATCCATGCATCCGTTTCTCCGTTTTTTATACACCACTCACGGAAAGTGCACGCTCCGTACATCACTTCGAATGTATGTCTGCATCCTGTTCCCAGATCGTCGCTCATTACATCGTTTTTCTGTGAAAAATCAGCTCCCACATACGCCTGGAGCCGCCGCTCAAGATATCGGAAGCTGCATGGTATTCCCTGACTCCCTTTGAAGTTCTCATTGAGATGTATGCTGCTTATGCGGTTGTCACTGTCCACATCTATGACGATTATCGTCGGCAGACATATATCATAGTTCTGTATCGATGCAAAATTGCACTGCCAGCCTATCATCCTGCAGGAGCCGTCCTCTGCAGATATATATCTGTATCCTCCGACCCTGCACACTTCGAAACACTTGTCCTCATGTACGTCTTTGCTGCGGAAATCATAGTTTCTGAGTTCATTCAGTACATATGTCTCATCTATGTCGTATTTTCCTGCCAGTACTAACTCCGGT
>CAJJPZ010000123.1 GCA_905193765.1 uncultured Eubacterium sp. | reverse complement strand
CCACGGGATTTTGAGTCCCGCACGTCTGCCAATTCCATCACGCCGGCTTAACGTTACTTATTATACCATCGCATACACATGATTTCAAGGTTTTATTTATGCAAAGATATAATCTCAGCCACACCGGCAGTGTGTTACGGCACATGATCATTCCGCGATGATCTCCAGATCCTCTTCTTTTATCTTTTCCATATGCTTTTTTGCAAAGAGCTTATACATAACCGGTATTATGACAAGCGTCGTAAGTGTTCCGTATACGAGACCTCCGATACATACGATGGCTACCGGCTGTATCATCTCGGCACCGTCTCCCAGTCCGAGTGCCAGCGGCAGGAGTCCCAGCACAGTAGTCACTGCTGTCATGAGTACAGGCCTCATCCTTACCGCGCCTGCATTGATGATAGCTTCATCCATCGTCATGCCCTCAAGTCTGAACCTGTTGATGCAGTCCACCAGCACGATGGCGTTGTTGACTACTATACCCATGAGCATAACGAATCCCATCATCGATACCACACTGACGTCCTTGCCTGTGATCAGCAGCCCCAGCATTCCTCCTGTGAATGCCAGCGGGATGGTGAATATGACGATGAACGGCGATCTCAGAGACTGGAACTGTGCCACCATGATAAGGTATACAAGTATGAAGCCCACCACCAGCATGAGCAGCATCTGCTGCATCGCATCCATTATCTCTTCATTCTGACCGCTGTATTCTATCTTCACGCCGTCAGGAACGAGATCCTTTTCAGATATCATACTTTTTATGTCATCGGTCACATGGGTTATATTGTACCCTTCTTTCACTCCGGCAGTGACCTTGAGGCTTCGCTTCTGGTTCGTATGGTTCACTGAATCCAGGGACGCCCCTTTCTTTATCTCCGCTATCCTGGAAAGAGCAACTTCTGATTTCGTTCCGTCTTTCTTTTCCACCGTCAGCTTCATATCCTTCAGGTCTTTTCTGCTGAAGCTGTTCTTATTTGCATTCTCGACCATGACGTCCATGGAGCCTCCGGATGCTTTCAGTGTTGTCGCTGTAGTCTCTTTTTTCAGCTTCTGTGATATCTGTTGATATACCTGTGCTACAGTCAGCCCTTCTTTCATTGCAAGGTTTTTGTTCACGACAACCTTGAGTTCTTCTGAACTTTCCTCATTCACATCCGAGACGTCTTCAAGAGACTTCATTTTGCTCAGCTGCTTCTCTATACTGCTGCCTGTAGTTCTCAGAAGGTCGAGATCATCACTGTACAGAGCTATGGATATGTCGTTTCCGCCCATCATAGATGACATGTCCATACTGGCAGTCGTTGTTATATCGCATCCGTATTTCTTGCCGAGACTCTCAAGTTTGTCTGCAACAAGTTTCCCGTTTTCAGATTTTCCATCCGCCATGACTATATACACCATGGTAGATGTCACGTCCTGCTGTGCAGAGGACATTCCCATCATGCCCATGGTGTCGCTGGAAAGCATGGCTCCTGTCGTTTCCACTCCATCGATCTTTTTTATCTCATCTATGATATCATCCGTCGTCTCGGAAGTTTCCTTCAGTGTACTTTCATCAGGCATCTGAATCGTTGCAGATATTTCCGTTGTGCTCATGGACGGCATGTATGAGAAACCTCTCGCCAGTGCCAGACCGGAGGATGCCAGCAGCAGGATGATGCCGCCGATTATCAGCGTCTTCTTGTGGTATATGCTCCACCCGGCGATCTTTCTGTACTTCTGCAGTATACGGCTGTCCTGACCCAGAACGGTCTTACTGGTTTCTTTGACAAGCATGCCTCTGGCCATTGCCGGTACGAGTGTCAGTGCTATCAGAAGACTTGCTATCAGGGAGTACGCCACCGTAAGCGCGAGATCCAGGAATATGTCCTTCGTCATGCCGTCAACGAAAACTATAGGCACGAAGACACATATCGTTGTCAGCGTCGAAGCCGTTATAGCTCCGGCCACCTGTACTGCTCCGGATACAGCCGACTGTACCTTGCTGTAGCCCATGGATCTGAGCCTGTAGATGTTCTCGATAACGACTATCGAATTATCCACCAGCATGCCGACGCCTATCGCAAGTCCCGACAGTGATATCATGTTCAGAGTCACACCCGAGAAATACATCATCATAATGGCAAACAGCACACTTACCGGTATGCTGATCGCTGTTATCAGCGTAGGCCTGATGTCCCTGAGGAAGAACAGCAGTATTATTATCGCCAGTACCGCCCCAAGCAGGAGATTCTGCAGCACAGAACCTATTACAACATGGATATATTCGCCCTGGTCTGACAATGCGGTGAATTCAAGACCGTTGTATTTATTTTCGAGCTGTCTGAATTTGCTCAGTATGTTCTCCGATACATCTGCTGTGGCATAGCTGGACTGTTTGGTGAAACTCAGCAGTACACCGTTTTCTCCGTTTATCTTGGCGTATGTGTCAGATGATTTGTCAGTGTATGTCACTGTACCTATATCCGAAAGTCTTACAGGATCCACGCCATCTATACCGGGATCGAATAGGATGAGTCTGCTCATCTCCTTCTTGTCCTTGATCTTGTCTCCGACATTTACAAGTAACTCAGCCTTTCCATCCGTTATATATCCTGCAGGCATGGAGAAATTCTGTGCATTAAGGATAGCTGATATATTGTCCATCGTGAGGACTCCTGTCATATCGGCACTGGCCAGTGCGGCTTTTTCGGAATCCTGCACCTGGGAAAGTGCGCTCTGGAGCTGGTTCACAGTTGAATCTATCGTGCTTTCGGCCGCTGACAGATCGGAATACTTTGTTCCCAGGCTGAATGTAGCTGTCGAGCTTTTCTCATCGAGATCTGCGATAGCTGCATCCACAGCCTTTATCTGATCGTCAACGGTCTCGAGCTGTGCAACGGTTTCTTTCAGCCTGTCAGGAGTCATACCGATGACCTTCATCTGTGCTTCAGCCTGCGATTTTACAATGGGATCACTGCTGCTGTATGATTCCCAGAGCAGTTTCAGCTGCGGCCCGTTCTCCTTGAGTTCCTTGAGCTGTTCTCTGCTTGAGGTGAGCTGTGATCTGGCAGCAGCAAGCTGTTTCGCAGCCTTCTGCTGTCCTTCGGTGATGGCTTTTTTGCCTGCTTCCACCTTGCTCTTGCCATCTTTTGCAGCTCCGATACCGCTTTTTATCTGGCTCGATGCTTCGCCCGTCTGAGCCGATATCGCTGATGCTATCTCATCGTTTGTTTTGTCTATTTTCTTCTGCGACAGCACTATCTGTACGTCATCATCAACCATGCCCATGGATGTCACCGATGCAACGCCCTCGACGCCCTCAAGAGGTGTCAGCAGATCCTCCTTCGTGAATTTGGAGACTTCCCCAGGAGTCCTGTCTTTCATACCGACAGCAGCTGTCACGATAGGCACCATATCGAGACCTATCTTCATGACCACCGGTGTTTCCGACGATTCAGGCAGCTGACCTTCAACCTGGTCTATCTTGTCGCGGATATCCACCGATATCGCATCCATGTTCACATCATCCGAAAATTCCAGCTGCAGCACAGAGTAGTTTGCCGCAGAGACCGATGTAATATTTTTGATGTTCGACAGTGTTGCCATCTGTTTTTCAAGAGGATCCGTGATCTCGGTTTCCGCCTCCTCCGGACTCGCCCCTGGATATGTCGTCATGACGATGACATACGGTGTATTTATGCTCGGGAAAAGATCTGGCGTCATCCTGGTATATGACACCACCCCGAACACGATTATGATGACCACAGCTACAAGCACTGTGAACGGTTTCCTCACACTCATTTTTGATAGCATATGATTTCTCCTGAATCAAAATATTATTCCCAGTTGTGTTTTCTGAGCTCCCATTCATTCCCGCTGAATACATTCATATCCACATATTTTTCTCCACCTGCGACGTTTTCAGACCTGCCGTAAAAAGTATACTGGCAGAAGAACCATTCCCTGCCGTCCGGAAGAGCATCAGGAATGTCAGGATTGCTTATCCATACAGGATGATTGTCATATACACCTGAAATATACGTGTTGTATATATATGTATTCGTGTAAATGATCGGCTTATGACCATACTTTTTTTCAAGCTTTTCCAAAACAGGATCAAGGATCTCATACATTTTGTCACGTTCCGGATGTTTCTTCAGATACCTGCCGTAGAATTCGACGTCCACCACCGGCGGCAGCATGCCCCACTTCTTATTCACAGTGTTTATGAAATTATCCGCCTGGGATGCTCCCGGCGTATCATAACTCAGGAAATGGTACGCGCCGATCTTCATACCTGTGCGTCCGGCATTCTTCCAGTTTTCACTGAATCTGCTGTCCACGTGACTGCTGCCTTCTGTCGCCTTTATGAACGCAAAACTGAAGCCTTCTTTTTCGAGGCCGTCCCAGTCTATATCCTTCTGATATGAAGATACATCCACGCCCTTGACGGGATACGGCTCTCCGCTGTCACCGGATGTTCCGTTTATATAGAAGAACAGCTCCCTGGCAGCAAGGACTCCCGTCACGATCACCAGCGAGATAATGATCACCATCACAGACTTTCTGAGAGTTATACTCCTGCCCTGTCTGCTATGAAAACTTCCTCGCCTCTTACTTTTCGTTCTGCTGCTGCGTTTTTTCCGGACACTGCCTGTGCCGGTCCCTTTTTTTCTTTTATCTCTGTTTTTATTCATACCATGAATGATTATAACTTTTTGGATAAAATTATTCAATCTTACGTGTAAAGAAAAAAACCATGGAACCGATCCGATTCCATGGTCTGTTTTCTGGTGCGGCCTACCGGACTTGAACCGGTACGGTCTCCCACACGCCCCTCAAACGTGCGCGTCTGCCTATTCCGCCAAGGCCGCAAATCGTTGCCTTCGTTTTGGCACTTCTATAGTATATCCATTTAATATGTGTTTGTCAACACCTTTTTTCTATTTTTTTAGTCTCCCACGCTGTAGGGATAATCGTTATCATGCAGGTCAGTGAAAGCCTTTATCACCTTATACATGATCTGCCTCCTATGCCTTGGCGGCTACTGTTGCGCTTCCTGCTTTGACAGCTCTGTACTCGCTGTCGCACTCTACGACAGTGATCTTCTTGCCTGTGGCTGCTGTGATGTCATAGGCTTCATCTGCTCGAAGAACTCCGGCAGCTTGTAGTGCAGGAACTCTCTGGAGCACGGGATTATGACAGCCAGTTTCTTTGCCACCATCTTAGCTGTGAGCCACTGAGGTTTTGAAGTCTTTATCTTCTCGCCTTCACCTACCCAGTAAGCTCCCGGTCCCTTGGCGAAATACTCGAATTTCTTTTCTTTAGAAGTCATTTCCTCGTACTTTGCCAGCTGCATCACCTTGCTGTTTTCCATGATGTCTTTGAGTATCAGCTGATTCAGCTTATCAGGTATCGTTCCGTCCTTCTGTTCAAATACTGTAACGTTGTCATCTTTCCATGTCTGCGCAAAAAGCTGCAGCTCCATCTTTTTCTTATTCACTTTTACCTCCATCAGATTATCCTGGCTTTTCTCGCCATCTCAGTTATATCGATCTTTGCAGAGCCTGCGCCGGTGCCTCCGCCTTCTCCTGGCGTTCTCTGCCTTGCCTTGGCTTTCACGGCTTCACCTACTGCGTCATTGAAAAGCTTCACGAACTCTTTCACAGCTTCGTTTGTCTTTTCTGCGTCTTCCCTGATGAGACCCGAAAGAATAGCATCAGGTGCGTTTATGCCCTCATCAGACAGTGTCTTTCTGGCTTCCTTTTCAAGCTCAGCTGTCGCCATCTTTGCCTTTAAGGCTGCCAGCTCTGACTCTGCCTGCTGTGCTTTATACAGCGCCTTTTCTTCCTTGTTCATCTTCGCCAGTTTCTCAGCTTCCGAGAGCTTGTCATAAGTCAGCGCCTTCCACTTTTCCTGTGCGTTGGCCACAGCTGTGTTCACTGCTTTCTGGACTCTGCGGTCAAACTCCGCCTGATTGCCCTCTCCCTTAAGGAAGTCGTCAAAAGACAGGGGCTCATTCGTGCCCTGGCTGCCTTCCCCGCCGCCATCTCCGCCTTCTGATCCGTTGCCGTTTCCATCACCGGCTCCGTCACCGTCTCCTTCTGCGAAGAGCTGCAGCAGGAACCTGCGTTTGTTTTCTGCTATAAGCTTTTCAATCATATCTCTTTCCTTTCTTTTGTCCCGACCCATTCACTGCCCGTGCCGTTACTTTCATATACAGACACTGCCACACATTCCGGATATGCATCTGCGATGTCATTGACTGTAATAAAAAAAGACCTCAGCAGAAGATCTGTCTCTTCTGACAAGCTCTCAAATTTTATGTATGAATTGCCCGGCTTCAGTTTATAGCTTATCCGGTCATCTGTCAGCTCTTCAACCGAACTGATCAGAGCCTGGAATGCTGTGCTTGCTGCAGCGCATACTATATCCTGACCAGGCGGGGCGAATCCTGCATGCCCCTCTATGGTTATCTTGTTTTCATGTTTCCCATAAAAAAAGCGGCTACGCCGCACTTGTGCAGATCAAAGTTTTTCTTTGATCTGCTTTTTCTTTTCTTCAGCCACTTT
>CAJJPZ010000122.1 GCA_905193765.1 uncultured Eubacterium sp. | reverse complement strand
TGGGGAAAGCCAGAGCAGGGCAGCGTACCGCAGTAAATCTGACAGGGTTAAGGAAGGACGAAATATCAAGAGGAGATGTCCTGGCATGTCCGGGAGCGCTTGAAAACACATGGATGGCCGATGTCCGTATAGATATGTTCGATTCAGCCAAAAGGGTGATAAAGTCAGACAGCAGACTTCATTTCTATTATGGAGCCGCGGAGACCGTATGCAAGGCGGTGCTTTTGGACAAGGATACATTGTCCGAAGGTGAAAGCTGCTATGCACAGCTCAGATTCGAAGAAGAAATAGCTGTGAAACGCGGAGACAGGTTCATACTCAGATTCTATTCTCCGATGGAAACCATAGGAGGAGGGGTCATCCTGGATGCCGGCGCAGCAAAGAAAAAGAGATTCGACGCCGGAACGATAGAGAGTCTGAGACGACAGGACAAGGGAGATGAAGAGACTGTGCTTGAGGAGATATTCCTTGAGGAGAGCAGGAAACTTCCGGATATCGGTGATGTAATCAGGAAATTCGGATATACGATGGAGGAAGCACAGGAGTACATAAAGATCCTGCTTGAAAGAGGTGTCGTGGAGCAGATAGGTGAGGTGACGTTCCTGCATGAGAGTTTTATTGCAGAGTGTGTGCAAAAAGCGGAAAAACTGCTGAACGATTACCATAGCAGGAATCCTGTAAGTGCTGGGATGCCGAAGGAGGAATTCAGAAGCAGACTGGCAGCAGCGCTGCATACGAAAAATACCAGAAAAACAGATCTTCTTGCAGCACATATGGTCGATAAGGAACTTGTAAACGAACACAATGGTCTGATAGCTGCAGCCGGATTTACTGTAACACTTACTGACAGGCAGAAGGAAATAGCAGACAGGATAGAACGTATATACAAGGAGGCAGGTATGGAACCGCCGGCAGTGGAAACTGTACTGGCAGAGTTCAGGGACAGAAAAGCTGCAGAACAGATAATGAAGTATATGTCGGCAGAAGATATCCTCGTAAAGCTGGATGATCAGCATATCATGCACAGAAGTGTACTTGACAGAGCTGTGGCCATCCTGAGGGAAGCTATGAAGAAAGACGGAAAGATGACTCTGGCAGGCTACAGGGATCTTACCGGGACATCGAGGAAGTATGCCATGATGATACTGGAATACACCGACAGGTGCGGCATCAGCAGGATGGAAGGAGACTACCGCGTACTTTGCAGCAGATAGGAGGCTGATATGGATTTCAAACAGATCGAAGCATTCGTGAATGTAATAAGATACAAAGGCTTTTCAAAAGCGGCAGAAGCGATTTTTATAACACAACCGACCATAAGTGCACATATCAATGCCCTTGAACGTGAACTGCAGATGCAGCTTATCGACAGGACGAAGAAAGAAGCGGTGCCTACAGCGGAAGGAAGGCTGTTTTACAATTATGCACTTACGATGCTCAATACGAGGGAGCAGGCGATATATTCGCTGCAGAATTATGCACTGAATATAAACGGGACTGTTGATATAAAGTGTTCGAGCATACCAGGAGAATATATAGTGCCCCCGCTGATTGCGGGATTCAGGAAGGAGTACAAGAAAGCGACTTTCAGAATGGAACAGTCTGACAGCTATGCTGTGATCGAACATATACAGGCACATAATGGGGAAATCGGTTTTACAGGGCATAAAGGAAATGACGGCCTTACATATAAACTGCTTGTAAAGGATAAGGCCGTGCTTATAACCCCCAGAGAAGAGAGGTTTCTGAACAGGCAGGGGCAGGCGATTGAAATCAGAGACATAGTCGGGGAATCTTTTATTTTGAGAGAAAAAGGATCTGCAACGAGGGACAGCTTCGAAAAAGCTCTGAGGGACAAAGGGATCGCATATTCATCTGTAAACATAGCAGCAAGAATGAACAGTATGGAAGCGATAAAACAGGCAGTCAGAGGTGGAATGGGGATTTCCATAATATCGGAGGTGGCTGCTGAAAAAGACAGCATCGACCGTGGATATCTGGTATTTGATATAGATGGATATGACGGAGGAAGAGAGTTCTATATGGTATACGATGACAGATTCACGATGTCACCGACAGCGGAAACATTTAAGTTTTTTGTACTTGAAAAATACAGACATGAAATCGAAGGTCAGGAGGGAAGCTGATGGAACAGATATATTGTGATAATGCCAGCACATCATTTCCTAAAGCACCAGGACTGGGCACAGCTATAGGCAAACATATAGACTGTAATGGATTCAACATAAGCCGAGGAGGATATGGCATCGCGTATAGACTGGAAAGAGAAATATTAGAAACACGGTTTATGATATGCAGAATGTTCGGAGTGCGCGATCCACGCAATATAGTGTTTGTGCCGGGGGCAACAGCAGGGTTGAACATGCTGCTCAAAGGAGTGTTGAGATGTGGTGATCATGTGATAACTACATCTATGGAACATAATTCCGTGACAAGACCTCTGACACAGCTTGCCACTCATGGTGTGATATGGGATGAAGCTGTATGTGATGGCAGAGGAGGGCTGGATAAAGAAAATATAAAAGCGTTGATAAGGCCGGAAACCAGACTTGTGACAGTTATCCATGGATCGAATGTGTGTGGAACGCAGATGCCTGTCCATGAAATAGGCAGGATCTGTGCAGATAATGAGATTTTTTTTGCTGTTGATGCATCGCAGACTGCTGGTTCTGTAAAGATCGATATGGAGGATATCAATGCTGACTGTGTAATATTTCCTGGGCATAAAGGTCTTATGGGGCCACAGGGTATCGGATGTATGTTACTGTCGGACAGACTTGCAGAAAGCATTGAACCACTGATACTGGGTGGGACAGGCAGTGTATCGGAAGCTGATATTATGCCGGCTTTTCTGCCGGACAGGATGCAGGCAGGCACTCTGAATATACCTGGGATAATAGGACTTAAATATGCGCTTGGATTTATAGAAAATGAAGGACTTGAAGCAGTCATAGAAAAGAAAACATATTTATCAGAAAAATTTATTGAAGAGATATTAAATATAGATGGTATCAAAGTCATAGGACAACACGATATTGCGGGGAGCGGTGTGATATCGATCGTGTTTGAAGATATGGACAATGCAGAGGCGGCTTTTCTGCTGGAAAGGGATCATGGTATACTTACAAGATGTGGACTCCACTGTGCTCCTCATGCTCACAGGACACTGGGAACTTTTCCAGGAGGAACAGTTCGTTTTTCTTTCGGATATTTCAACACATTGGAGCAAGTGGCCAATGTTGTATGTGCACTGAAACATGTGACAGAAATAAGTTGATAAATATCTCTATTTGAATACTATTTCATTAAAGCAGTTGATATCATGGGTTTCAGCTGCTTTTTTCACGCACATCTGACCACATATAGTTACTTTTGAGGCCATATCGATGCAGAGACGGTCATATCTGTCTGGAACAGGGACAGTGTGTCGTATGATCTGTATTTTACCGACTTCAGTGAGGCTGGAGATGATCTCAGGGCAGATCAGAAGCATCGAGTCGTCATGAAGATTTTTTGAGATCTCTTTAAGAAAATCTGCAGTAAACATATTGATAACTGCTTTACATGTTTGTGGTCCGAGTATACTTGCACTGCAAAGGGGATCCGCAAAGCTGAAAAAGCGTACGCCTTGTTCCTGAGCTGCCTTGATGAATTCGAGGGTATGTTTTCCGATAACATTAAAGATTTGGATAATAGAAGATGGATCTTTTTTCAGGAAGCGAAAGACTTTCGTTATATCAGTAAGTGCATCCAGGATCGTCATAGGGCCGGTCGTTTCGAGAAGTACGTTTTCTCCGGCATTTGTCAGATCATTGCATGAACATAAGATTTCCCGGACACGACCATGCTGTAGATCTATTTTTGCAAGTCTGCAGGCATCGAATGGAAAATCAAAGACAGGCTCTGCTGATCTGACAGTCATAACAGGGGCATCATAGATAATATCAGCTCCCATAGCTTCGGCTTCAAGTAAATGATCGCCGGGCAGTGTGCAGAACACTGCTCTGATTTTTTCTTTTCGTGCAATTGCGTAAGCGGAAATCATGTGATGTTCCGTATAGGCTTCGGGAAATGTTATGTTGTTGTCGTATGCATCTTGTTCTGTCAGATGCATATGGTCATAGTGACAGCAGTATTTCATATGATCGATGTGCCTTTCTTTTTTCGTAATATGATATTTGCATCCTTCTATGGTTGATTTTATTATGCATAACGGACAATGTTAAATAGATATTTGCTATATCTGATATCTGAACCAGTGTTTTATTGAATTGTACAATGCAATAAAACACTGATAGAATTTTAATTGTACTAAATATTCAGTTAACGATACTGAGGAAAGGAGGAGTCAGGTGTACGAAGTTGCAATAAATGATCTTAAGTTTTCTTATGACAATGACAGATATGTACTGGGTGGTATAGATTATACGGCGCAGGCAGGTGATTTTGTATGTTTGCTGGGGCAATCGGGATGTGGTAAAAGCACACTTCTGCGTCTTATCGCAGGATTGGAAAAGTCGGATCCCGAACAGTTGAAGGTTAACGGCAATGCGGTGACAGGGCCAAGCCTTGATCGTGCCATGATATTCCAGGATTACGGCCTGTTCCCATGGATGACTGCGGGAGAAAACATATGCATAGCACTGAGGCAGAGATTTCCTGAAATGAACAAAAGCGACAGAAAAGCGCTGGCGCTTCACTGGATGGACAATCTTAGTCTTGGATCGGAATTATATGACAAGCTTCCTATGAACCTTTCAGGCGGGCAGCGGCAGAGATTTGCAACCGCAAGAGCTTTTGCGATGGATTCCCCACTGATGCTTATGGATGAACCTTTTGGTGCACTGGATGCTGTAACCAAGTCACTGCTTCAGGATACTGTTATAGATCTCTGGCAGAAGGAAAGAGAAAAGCGAAAAACGATATTCTTTGTGACTCACAGTGTTGATGAAGCTTTACTGCTTGCTACTGATATAGTTGTTCTTGGTCAGGCTCCAAGTAAAGTGATATATACGCATCATTTCAGCAGCGGTGACAAACCGACACGTGAAAATCTGTTTACAGATCCGGCAGTAATGGAGCTTAGGAACAAGCTTACTAAAATAATCAATGATGATATTGAAGCAAGGGCCGATGCTCTCAGAGAAGAACGGGAGGCGGCGGGCAGTGCAGGCAAAAAATCGTTCTTTTTTAAAGAATAGATGATAATGAGGAGAAGAAGTATGAAAAAAGTAAAAGTAATAGCGGCTATATTGTTAAGTCTGATAATGATCTTGTCGGCAGCTTCATGTGGAAGCAGTGACTCAGGTGGCAGTAAAACGCCTGATGATGTTCTGAAGGTAAAAGTTGCAGCGCAGCCTAATTCAGGGCAGGTATTCCAGTATGTTGCCGAGAAACATGATTTTCTGAAGGAAGAAGGCGTTGACTCGGAGATCGTGTATATCAATAATGGTTCAGATGCATTCCAGGCACTGGCTTCAGGACAGGTGAATGTCCTTTCGACTTACGGGACAGGAGGACCGCTGATCCAGATATCACAGGGCCAGGATTTTACGATATTCGGCGGATACATGATAATCGGTGAGACTCCGTGTTACGGACTTCCTGAAACAGAATGGAAAGACCTTGAGAGTTTCAAGGGTAAGAAAATCGGGATCACAAGGGGAGGAACACCGGATATCGTGCTGAAAGGTATATTGTACGATGCCGGACTGTACGATGATGTAACTTTTGTTGAATACAAGAAAAATCAGGAGACTCTCCAGGCTGTTGCAAACGGGGAAGTTGATTTTGGTGCGACTGCAACAGGATATCAGCTTCAGGCAAAAAAACTCGGCCTTGAAATAAAGATGTGGCCGGATGAATACTGGCCGAACCACTCGTGTTGCCGTATGGTCGCTGAAGGAAAGTGGATGGAAGATAAGACAAACCAGGAAGCACTGTATCGTCTTATGAGGGCATATCTCAGAGCTGAGGAATATATGCAGGGTAAAGATGATGAAGTCGTTGACCTGGTCGTAGGGGAACTTGATCTTGACAAACCAACTGTAGAAAGCTTTGTAAAAAGTGAGCACATGAAATATGATACAGATCCGTATAAGAACAGCGTAATCAAGATGTGGAACAAAATGAAAGATTTTGATTACATACCTGATACGTCTATAAAGATCAATGATCATATCAACACAGATATCTATGAAAAGGCACTGTCATCGCTAATGGAAGATTATCCTGACAGCCAGTTCTTCAAGGATAAATGGGAAGAATTTGAAACTAATAATATATAAGAATAGAGGATGGCTTTATGAAAGGATTATTTCAAAAATACGGGATAATAGTACTGATAGGTGTAGGACTGATTATTCTCTATATATTGCTTAGTCAGACTTTCGATATATTATCAGATTTCCTTTTCCCTGATCTGATGGATGTTATCAGACTTATACCGGAGTATATAGGCACATTGTTTCTGAATCTCAGGAGCTCACTGTTCCTTCTCGTGATCGCATTCATACTGGCTGTTGTATGTGGTGTGGGTCTCGGAGTACT
>CAJJPZ010000121.1 GCA_905193765.1 uncultured Eubacterium sp. | reverse complement strand
TCCGGAATATCAACAAAAGTTTCACATGATAACACGTGGCGAAGCCACTTTTGTTAAGAACGTTCCAAAGTGTGGCAGATGGCATACATATTGCATTGACAAGGCTGTGATGGCAGTCTAAAATATATTTTAACGACCGGTCTGAGAACCGTCAGTGCGTGATGTGCCTGCTGCCCGTGAGGCAGAGAACAGGGAACTCCGGAGAGGATGCATGTTATATGTCCCGGTGCTGTCAGCATGTGCAGCTCATCACGACAGAGCAGCGTACCGGGCCGGGATCGTACGTCAGAGCAATATATCAGAAAATATATAACGGGAAAAGAGCAATGGAAGAGAAAAAAGTGAAGGAAAGAGTTTACATAACGGGACACAGGAATCCGGATACGGATTCGATCTGTTCGGCAGTGGCATACGCGGAGCTTAAGCAGCAGACCGGATGTCCAAGCAGGGAATACACTGCCTACAGAGCCGGGCAGCTGAATGAAGAGACGAAGTTCGTACTGGAGCATTTCGGCGTGGAGGCTCCGCAGTACATAGGGACGGTGCAGCCCGAGATATGCGATGTGGAGCTTAACCTTGTAGGCGGCGTGGAGAGCAGCGACTCCATAAAACGCGCATGGGATCTGATGGATGAGCAGGGATCCAGGTCGCTGCCGGTACTGTCGGACGGCATACTGGAGGGGATCATTTCCATAACGGATATCGCCCAGTCCTACATGGACGAGAGCGACAGCCACGTGCTTGCCAATGCAAAGACCAGCTTCGCCAGCATCGCAGAGACGCTGAACGGGCGTATAATCTGCGATGGAAAAAATAAATTTTTTGACAAGGGCAAGGTTGCCATAGCGGCGTCCAGTCCGGATCTGATGGAGGAGTTCATCCAGGAGTCGGATCTTGTCATCGTGGGCAACCGTTTCGAGACACATTTTACGGCCATCGAGCTGGGGGCCAGGTGCCTGGTGATGTGTCAGGGATCGGCGCCTACGAAGACTATAAAGAAGCTGGCGGTAGAACGTGGATGTATAATCATAAGTACACCTTACGATACTTTTACGACAGCAAGACTCATAAACCAGAGTATACCGGTGAGCTTTTTCATGACCTACGAGAATCTGCTGACCTTCGGTATGGGGGATTCTCTGGAAGACATAGAAGAGATCATGAAAACCAACCGGTTCCATAATTTCCCTGTCATCGACAGCGACGGGAAGTACGTGGGACTGATCTCCCGCAGACGACTGCTGAATATGCGCCGGAAGAAAGTCATACTGGTGGATCACAACGAGGCCAGTCAGGCGGTGGACGGCATAGAGAAGGCTGACGTGCTGGAAATCATCGACCATCACAGGCTCGGCGGGTTTGAGACTCTGGGGCCTGTGTATTTCAGGAACCAGCCGGTGGGATGCACAGCCACGATAATCCTTCAGATGTACGATGAGAAAGGGATCGTGCCGGATCGCAGGATCGCCGGGTTGCTGGCAGCAGCTATAATCTCGGATACGCTGATGTTCAGATCGCCGACATGCACTGCGCTGGACAGAGCAGCATGCGAGCGCCTGGCGGATATCGCCGGAGAGGATATCAGTGATCTGGCGGGCAAAATGTTCAAGGCCGGCAGCGCTCTCGAAGGAAAATCGCCGCAGGAGATCTGCTATCAGGATTTCAAGATCTTCTACAACGAGGGCTATTCCTTCGGCGTGGGGCAGATAAGCTCCATGGATCAGGAGGAGCTGGAGGAGATCAAGGGCAAGGTCAGACCTGTGATGAAGGAGATCCTCAGGGACAAGGAGCTGGATATGATGTTCCTGATGATGACGGATATCGCCGAGACCAGCACGGAACTGCTGTGCTGCGGAAGCGGCGGGGAACAGCTGGCCAGAGAAGCCTTCGCTGTGCCTGAAGAATCGGAGACGATCCAGCTGAAAAACATCGTTTCCAGGAAGAAGCAGTTCCTGCCGAGATTCGTCGAGGTGCTTGGAGAATATCCGAAAGAATAGGACCGCTATGGACAGCTGTTCCGGGCTGAGGCATCTTCAGTGATCCGTATTTTGTCGGGAAAGAGCTGCATGTGACCAGAACCGGTCGTTGATGATACCCGGAGCAGGAGTAGAGTTTTCGGGATTTATTTCAGGAAACTCTACTCCCGGCATGACATCTGACTGTTTTATCAACGGCCAGGCCATTACACAGCCGTTTTTTCAAAGTTTTCATGAAAAACTCCGCCATCTCCGGCCAGCGGCCGAACCACGGACGATCCTGTTATGGCTGAAGCTGCGGAGTACCACGAGCTTCGGGAGTTCAGATTCAGTTTTTACGTCCGCAGCAGTGCTTGTATTTTTTGCCTGACCCGCACGGGCACTGCTCGTTTCTGCCGATCTTGCGCTGATCGCGTTTGTACGGTTTCGGCATATCAAGATCAGAGTCGTATGGGTTCCACTCATAGCCGGATCCCATAGGGAAAGGATCATGATCAACAGGCTCATAAACATCAGAGTCCATGTTGGGTGCAGCAGCCTTTCTGTCAGCGATCTCGGAAATCAGAAAATCCACAGCATCCACAGCATCTTCTGTTCCGGAATCGAGTTCCTCCAGCAATGCGGCGGAATCTTCCGGTCTGTTTCTGATAAGCAGTTCGGTGGCAATGAAAAAAGTAAGTTCTTCGGATTTTATTCCGTGTTTTTCGCGATATTCCATCAGCTCCTGCAGAGCCTCATCGCCTTCGTATACTGTCTTCACCATAAGATACTGTATTTCCGCAGGCAGTTCATAAAGACGCGCAGAGACATCGTTTGTGAATTCAAAATCAGAATCGCTGTTCACGATACCTGTCAGCCATATTTTCACACCAGTCTCGTTCGCATATTCGATCCGTGACCAGCCTTTGAGCACAGGCACAGGCATATTGCATATAATTAAGATCAGAACTCTCCAGATATCACAGGAGACCATTATCCTGTTATCCTGCGGTACACAGAAATCAAGATCAAAGGCTATATCAGAGACAGGGTCGCCATCCCTGACCGAATGCCATATATCTGAGACTATATCCGCCATGGAATCCTCCGAAAGATCCGTAAGAGCGGTCAGCATCTTTACGAGCTCATCGAAAAACTTGTGAAGGTATGAGGAATCCGACATCTCCCGCAGTTCTTTCCGCGAGAATACACGGTAATCGAGATCTGCGGCATATATCGCAGATTTGTTCATGACAGCAAGAGAGTCGATCTCGATGTCGGCAACGTAACGTGTTCCATCGACTGAAGTAAAAGTGCTTACATACAGATTGCAGGTGCCGAACCAGTACACATACCGCAGGAATTCTGTTTTGCTCATATCCGAGCTGTAGATCTTTACATACATTTCATACAGACGGTCGATGTCGATCATGCCGTATGCTGTCATGAACTTTGCAAGTCTGTCATCGAAGCGGTCGATTTCCGCATATATTCTTTTCACTTCGACTGCATCGATACTGTCAAGTATCGCGCCTGCATCAGATGCAAATTCGATCAGCGCCGTTTCCTGCCCGTCTGAGATCTCTTTTCTGAACCGCAGCAGACCGATGCTGACAGCCTTCAACGGGAGATACGTCAGTTTAAGCTCGTGGATGTCTGACGAACCTGCAAGTTCGAGCAATCTCCTGACTGCAGACAGATCGCTCCTGTTGAGCGTATACAGTATATATCTCGGATTCTCCGATAGAAAACCTGCCAGGATATGAGCCAGTTCACCCCCGGAAGCATCCTGTTCAGCAGGCAGCTGCAGATATCTGCATAGATCCGCAAGGCCGTCATCTGTATATATCCTGAGCATCTCTTCGATGCTTTTATCACTGACACTTATACGGTAACGGTGTGATTTTGCATGATCCGGGTTGCGCTCCAACTGTGATCCGTCAAAAGACATCCATTCGCTCAGCATGGTGCCGAGAGCAGACTGATCGAGGTCAAAGATATCTGCAGGGAAATCGATCATTATCTTATCATAGAGAGTGTTTATTTTATCGAGTAAGACGCCCAGTCTTTCACTTAGCAGTTCCGGATCCTGTATTATTTCCCGCAGTTTTTCCGAACCGGGGAAGTCTTCCTGCAGCAGAGCCTGCATCGGAGAATATCCATCGCCGGATTCAGGAATGACTACGTGGCGAAGCCTGCTTGTAACGTATTCCGGATCGAAAGGGACACGTTCCTGGCTGGCATATACTCCGCCGCTGTCTTCTGCAAAATTATCGCTCTTGAATTTGATAAGTATGGGATACCTTGAATCACAGGTTTCGTCGATGTTCTCGAAAATGATTTTATGGATCCAGTTATCCCCGAAATCATATATATAACGGATGGACTCTCCCGGGGCGATGATTTCTTCAAGCATCGTGTCATCCTCATCCAGCATATCTCTGTCTCTGTCATGAAACTCGAGCGGGCCGATAGACAGATCTTTTCCGGGGAGACGGAACTCATGCAGGTGAGAGCCATTCCATCCGAAAAGGATCTGGATTATACGGTGCAGCATCCCGAATGATATCTTATCGGGAACGAGTACCCGTCTCCATACCGGAGGATGAGTATTTTCAATAACTATTTTCAGAACATATCCTGCCATTATTATTCTCCTTGGTTTTTATGATATTCGGTTGCGACATGTGGTCGCGAAGTTTGCTGAATACACAGCAGCTGCCGTCTGCTTTTATGATATCATCATAAAACTCTCTTTACAATAAGAATGCTGCCGGGAGCATGTGGAATATCCGTATATCCCGGAGCTGGCTGTGTCTGCCCGGGAGGGATACATGTGGATGGGCGGGAACGGCTGAGCGATGCTGTAAACTTTCCTTGCTAGGCGAATCGGAGCTGTGATAAACTCAAAACAGACAGGCAGATGCCATGGATGTATATATGCGGTTGCAGGAGCTGCTTTGCCTGGGTGCCGCAGATCTCGGCCCGTGTGGATCCGCATATGATCATATATGGAAGAGCCAGGTATCGGGCATATGAAAAATTGTTTTCGAAAATGAAAAATTTATCGGGCTGGTAAGAATCAACATACCAGAGGATGACTGAGCGATGGAGGTATAGAATGAACGGGAGAAATTGGAGAAAATTCGACAAACTGGCTGAAGAATGTTATGCCAACAAGATTGGAACATATAATGACTGGCACTGCTGGATAAAAGCGTTTGATAAGTTTCGAGAATCGATTCTCGAGGAAAGGCAGACCGATCCCGGATTTGCGCCGGATATATACGCGGCAGATGAGGCAACGGATTTTGAATATGATATCCAGGGCTGGCTCGAAGACTGCCTGGATACATTGGATATGAAAAAAGAATACGAACTGCTCCTGAAAATATGTGACGATTTGATCGGGCTTTTCGGTGGCGAAGAAGGCGCCTCGTCTGATGTCGGTTTCCATAAAGCATCAGCACTGATGTCACTGGACAGGAATGATGAGGCTGCGCAGTACTGCAGAGAATGGATAATGAGGGAGCCTGAAAATATCACAGCAGCAGCTGCAGGCGTGTATACTTTCATAAAAACTGCGGAATACGATGATGCGGAAAAACTGATACTCGGATTCATCCCTGAAGGAACAGAGTGCGGTGATGAAAACATCCCGATGTTTACGGCTGCGTCAAAATTTTACAAAGCAGCGGGAGACAGTAAGGCTGCAAAGAAGATGGATGAAGCTCTTGAGAAATATGATAAACAGGTCGAAGACCGGATCAATGATATAGGTTCTGCAGATGATGATTTCTTCTTTTAGATCCTCGGTTGCCTGTTTTCCGGGAAGATCGCAGGGAGTCAGGCATGTGACTGCTGTGATCTGATTGCCGAGCAGTCCGCACACGATCTTCACGTGCAAATATTTCTGAGAAAGGGAGCAACTGTGATTCGACTGCCGGGCAGTTAACACCTCGGATCCGGCCCGGCGGGCCAGAGTGCTGCAGGGTGGAGTTTACATAAAAGGTATCCACAATGCTGTTTTTGTATGGATCCGCTGAGGGTCATCGGATATCAGATGACCGAGGCTGTCGCAATGTTACCGGAGTCAATTGAATTTCCCGACGGGTTTGTGTATTATAGAGTATATATCAAAAGAACGACAGCTGCCAGCCCGCATAGCGTCAAAGCTGCAGCGGGTGGCAGGGAAGGAGACTGACATGGGAATTTTGTTTATAAATGCGTGCGTAAGGGAAAACTCCAGGACGAAGCGTCTTGCAGATCGTGTGATCGCAGGGCTTGACGGTGATGTGACAGAGCTGCGCCTCGAAGATGAGAGGCTCCGGCCGCTGGATCATGATCTGCTGGTGGAGAGAGACAGGATGATCGGGCAGGAAGCCTTTGATGATCCGATGTTCCGATACGCCAGACAGTTTGCTGAAGCGGATGAGATCGTTATCGCAGCACCATACTGGGAGCTTTCATTCCCTGCAATGCTGAAGACATATATAGAGCTGATCTCAGTGACAGGTGTGACTTTCGGATATGATGACGGGCGCCCGGCAGGGCTTTGCAAAGGGAAAAGACTTATCTATGTGACGACTGCAGGAGGCCCTGTGATGGCAGATTTCGGCTATCCTTATATAAAGGCGCTTGC
>CAJJPZ010000120.1 GCA_905193765.1 uncultured Eubacterium sp. | reverse complement strand
TTTCGGAGTGATATCAGAGGTACCGTTTGATATGTCCAGCAGCGGAGTTTTTTTTGAGCCAAACTGGAACAATATAATGTTCACTCTGGCTTTAGTGCTGGTAACGATATGGATAATAGATGTCCTCAGAAAAAAAATGGAGACATTGCCCGGAGCATTATGGTATATCCTGTCATTTATCATATTGGCAGTGATGTGTTTTGCAGCATCGAATCTGAGTCTCGACTATGAATACCATGCTGTACTCATCGGATATTTCTGCTACATATTCCATGAAAGACAGATACTGGCCATACCATTCAGTTATATTTCTATGTATAAGGAACCATGGGCACTGCTGGGGTTCGGACTGACACTGACATATAACGGCAAGCGAGGCAGACAGTACAAGATCATCAACTATCTCTTTTATCCGGTGCACCTGCTGATACTGGGGCTGATCAGGCTGTATCTTGGATACTGATACGTATATGAGTAAGCTATGCAAATAATATAAACGGAACATATGATAACGGGAGGTCTCTGAAAAATGAGGCTTCTTTTTATATGTATACTGATATATTGGAAATATGTTAAGATATATGAAAACAGGACAGCCACAGCACAAGGAGGTACATGATGAAAAACAGCAAGGGCGGACCGGACAATATAGAGATAAGAGGGGCAAGAGTGCATAATCTGAAAAATATAAATGTAGATGTACCGCTGCATCAGATCGTTGGTATCGCAGGGGTTTCAGGCTCAGGCAAATCATCGCTGGCACTTGGGGTCCTGTATGCGGAAGGCTCGAGACGGTATCTGGAGTCCCTTTCCACATATACGAGGAGAAGGATGACCGGAGCAGCAAAGGCGCAGGTGGACGAGGTGCTGTATGTCCCTGCAGCACTGGCACTGCATCAGCGTCCGGGTATACCGGGAATACGCAGTACTTTCGGCACAGGAACAGAGCTTCTGAACAGTCTGAGACTCATGTTTTCACGGCTTGCATCTCATCGGTGCCCCAACGGACATTATGTGCCTCCAACATTGAAAGTGGCAGCAGAGCAGGAGATCATATGTCCTGTATGCGGAGAGAAGGTGCATGCTCCCAGTGCAGAGGAGCTGGCATTCAATTCACAGGGAGCATGTCCGGAGTGTAGCGGAACGGGGATCGTGAGGACTGTAGATATAGATTCCCTTGTACCTGATGATTCAATAAGTATCGATGAGGGTGCTGTGGCTCCATGGAACAGTCTGATGTGGTCGCTGATGACGGATGTATGTCGGCAGATGGGTGTCCGTACAGATATCCCGTTCCGTGATCTGACGGATAAAGAAAAAGACATCGTCTATCACGGTCCGGCTGAAAAGAAGCATATTTTATACAAGGCAAAGAAATCCAATCAGGCAGGAGAGCTGGATTTCACATATTATAATGCTGTATATACAGTAGAAAATGCTCTGGCAAAGGTGAAAGACGAAAAGGGCATGAAGCGTGTGGAGAAATTCCTGAAAGAAGAAATCTGCCCGGAATGTGGAGGCAGCAGACTTTCTGAAGCTGCCAGGGCACCGAAACTCCGGGGGATCGGCCTTGACGAAGCCTGCAGGATGACACTGGGAGAGCTTGTAAAATGGGTGGCAGGCATACCGGTCTCTCTGCCGGAGGAAATGAGACCCATGGCGATTTCCATATGCGAGTCTTTCCATACGACTGCTAAAAGGCTCATGGATCTGGGACTCTCATATCTGTCGCTGGACAGAGCTTCCTCGACGCTGTCCACAGGAGAAAGGCAGAGGATGCAGCTTGCCAGGGCTGTAAGAAACAGGACTACAGGAGTCCTTTATGTACTCGACGAGCCGTCGATAGGTCTGCATCCTTCCAACATCGATGGACTCAATGCTGTGATGCATGACCTTGTAGCGGACGGCAATTCAGTGGTACTGGTGGACCATGATGCACAGATATTGTCTGAATCGGACTGGATAATAGAGATGGGGCCGGAAGCAGGTACAGGCGGCGGATATGTGACAGCCGAAGGGACTGTGCCACAGATCATAGTGGACAAAGCCTCGATGATAGGACCGTTCCTTGGAGACAGATCCGGCAGACGGATACGCAGTGTCATCAGGCCGGATGAAGTATTTGCAAAAGGAAAGCTGCACCTTTCCACAGACAGGATACATACGGTGAAACCGCTGGAGGCAGATATACCAAAGGGAAGGCTCACAGCAGTCACCGGCGTATCAGGTTCAGGAAAGACAACGATGGTCCTGGAAAGTCTGATACCGGGGTTGAAGGCAGTCCTGAACGGAGAGTCTCTGCCGGAGCATGTGAAAAAAATCGATGCAGAAGGGATCGCACATGTGAAACTGATCGATGCGTCTCCAATAGGCATAAATGTCAGATCCACGGTAGCAACTTATGCCAATGTACATGATGAACTGAGAAAAGTATTCGCAGGGACGGCAGATGCCAGAACTCTCGGATACAAAGCAGGAGCTTTTTCGTACAATACCGGGAAACTCAAGTGTCCGATGTGCGACGGGACCGGACGGATAAGTCTGGACGTGCAGTTCCTGCCGGATGTGGAGATACCATGTCATGAATGTGGCGGATCAAGGTATGCGAAGGAAGCATGGCAGATCCGCTATGAGAACAGGTCGGGCGAAAAATATTCACTGCCTGAGCTGATGGCAATGGATGTCAGTACGGCGATGGAAGCTGTGAAAGACCTGAAAAAGGTGCATCAGAGACTGAGTGTGCTGAAAGAGCTGGGACTTGGGTATCTGACGTTGGGCGAAGAAACGCCGGGCCTTTCCGGAGGAGAATCCCAGAGACTGAAACTGGCAAGCGAGATGGGGAAAGGACAGTCGGATTCTGTCTTCGTTTTCGATGAACCGACCATAGGGCTGCATCCGCTGGATGTACAGGCTCTGCTTGGCGTGTTCCAGGCACTTGTGGACAAAGGTGCAACGGTGATCGTCATCGAACATGATCTTGACGTGATCCACAATGCGGACTATATCATCGACATGGGTCCGGGCGGAGGCGAGTCAGGAGGCAGGATAGTCGCTGCAGGGACGCCGGCACAGATCGCATCAGACGGAAACAGCATCACAGGAAAGTTCCTGAGCTCCTTATGATAACATCGACAGGATAATGAAACGGCTGTAGCGGAAAGAAGAGAAATATCAGGTGAAATCAAAATCATCGTAAAAATTCCGGGACCAGGTGCATCAAAACTGGATTTGTGATAGGATAGAACCAGTTACAGGTCAGCAGGAGAATGTTGGCAGAATGATCGGCAGGTGGATATGGCAGATAAAATAATCATAGTAGAAGACGATGCAGTGCTGGCTGCCGGGCTGGGCAGGGCGCTGGCGTCACAGCAGCGTGATATCAGGACATGCGGTAGACTGGAAGACGCCCGAAAGCTGACAGAAGGCTCGACGCCTGCGCTTATCATACTGGATGTGAATCTTCCGGATGGAAGCGGGTATGCTTTTCTCAAGGAGCTGAGACAGCAAAGTGATGTACCTGTGATAATGCTGACTGCGAACGATATGGAGACCGATATAGTCAGCGGGCTGGAGATGGGGGCCGACGACTACATAACGAAACCCTTCAGTCTTGCAGTACTCCGTGCACGGGTGAACACGCAGCTTCGCAGGAAAACGCCGCAGCAGACAGCAGTATGCCTGGGAAGATATCGCTTTGATTTCCAGCGGATGAAGTTTTATGCAGATGGCAGACTGGTGGAGCTCAGTAAGACAGAGCAGAAGCTTTTGAGGATATTGGTTGAAAACCGTGGCATCACTCTCAGCCGGGGCACTCTTGTGGACCGTGTATGGACAGACGGTGCGGAGTATGTGGATGAAAATGCCCTTTCCGTGACGGTAAAGAGACTCAGGGACAAGCTTGGTGCAAAGGATGATATAAAGACTGTGTACGGCAGAGGGTATATGTGGGTGAAAGAAGATGAGTGATATCATGATGTTTGCAGTTGCAGCAGCTGTGGTCGCCATGCTGGTATCAGCGATCGCAGTGGCGGTGATGCACAGGAAAAGACGCAGGCTCATTGACAGCATTGAAGAAATGCTGGAGGCTGCAAGGAAAGGCAGTTTTAAAGAGCATGATTTTGATGAGTCGAGATTTTCCGCATTGGAAAACAGGTTTTCGGATTATCTTTTGACATCGGAGATATCGGCGGAGCGTGTAAAGCGTGAAAAAGATAAGATCAAGACTTTGATAGCCGATATATCTCATCAGACGAAGACGCCCATCGCAAACATACAGCTGTATTCGGAGCTTTTGGATGAGATGGAGCTTCCGCAGCCAGCGAAAGAATGCACATTACAGCTCCATGCGCAGACTGAAAAGCTCAGTTTCCTCATAACTTCTCTGGTGAAGCTGTCACGGCTGGAAACCGGGATAGTCGCATTGCATCCGGAGGAGGGGAGCATCGGCAAGCTTGCAGAAGAAGTCACTGCATCATATATGGAAAAAGCCGCTGCAAAGTGTCTGACACTTTCTGCAGTGCTGACAGAAGACTGCAAAGGTGTGTTCGACAGGAGATGGACGGCAGAAGCACTGGGAAACATCATCGACAACGGGATCAAATACACGGACAGCGGCAGCGTGACCGTAAGTGTGAAAAAATACGAGATGTTCGTCTGCATAGAGATAAGCGATACGGGCATTGGTATAGATGAGCAGGAGATGCCGAAGGTTTTTTCGAGATTCTATCGTGGAAAAGACACGCAGGAGCAGGAAGGCGTGGGGATAGGTCTTTATCTTGCCCGGGAAATAATCTCGGCAGAGGGCGGATATATAAAGGTCAGCTCAGCAAAGGGGAAAGGTTCGGTATTCTCAGTATTCCTGCCGGCGGCAGAGCAGAAAGTATCACAGCGCATCAGGAGCAGCGTATGAAATCTTACAGAACTGTTATGATCTGTCTCCTGATGGAAATAATGTGGAAAGATTGTTTTGATATCATCTGTATGAAAGGGGCAAAAGAACAGCTCTTTCGTACAGATTTTTTTGACCGCTGCACCATGTGGTACCAATGTCAGGAGCGGTGAAAGGAGAAGACATATGGCAATACTCGAAACAGAAAACCTGAAAAAGATATACGGAAGCGGCGCAGGGGAGGTGCGGGCGCTGGACGGCATCGATATGTCGGTCGAAACCGGCGAATTCGTTGCAGTGGTCGGATCTTCGGGATCGGGAAAGTCTACGCTGCTCCACATGCTGGGAGGTCTCGACAGGCCGACGTCAGGCAAAGTGTTCGTGGACGGCAGAGACATATTCTCGCTGAAAGACGAAGCGCTGACGATCTTTCGAAGAAGAAAGATAGGTTTCGTTTTTCAGGCATACAATCTCGTGCCGGTACTCAATGTGTATGAGAACATAGTGCTTCCTGTGGAGCTGGACGGCAGAAAGACTGACGACAGATTCATCAGCAGTATAACGGAAACACTTGGTATAAGCGACAAACTTGGAAACCTGCCGGGACAGCTTTCCGGAGGCCAGCAGCAGAGAGTGGCGATAGCAAGAGCTCTGGCGACGAAGCCTGCGATACTGCTGTGCGACGAACCTACCGGAAACCTGGACAGCAGGACGTCGCAGGATGTACTGGGGCTGCTGAAGATAACGAGCCAGCAATATGCCCAGACCATAGTCATGATAACTCACAATGAGGAGATAGCTCAGCTTGCCGATCGTATCATCAGGATAGAGGACGGCAGGATCAGAGATGGCAGACAGGGGGAGTGACATGATGAAAGTGAAAAACAGAAGAGCTGTAAGACGGCTCAGCATCAGATCCTTCAAGGCGGCAAGGAGACGCAACATCACAGCAGCAGTGGCCATAGCGATGACGACAGTGCTGTTCACTGCACTTTTCACGATAATGATGTCGATCAATACGAGCTATGAATCATATACGTTCCGTCAGATCGGAGGGTATGCGCATGGAACATTCAAGGATGTGGACAGCGAACAGGCTTCGATGATAGAAAGCTGCCCGAAGGTCAAAGAATCCGGCAGGCGTATAACAGCTGGATTCATCACGGATGGCAGCTTTGCGAAAATACCTGCGGAGATAAGTTTCATGGATGACAACAATACGAAATGGAGCTATATAGATCTCATCAAAGGGCATATGCCGGAGGCGGAAGACGAGATAATAATGGATACCGCCGCGCTCGCCGCGCTCGGCGTGGAGCCGGAGCTCGGGGCAGAGATCAGACTGACGTACGATATGCTGGACGTGGACAGCGCGGTCGGCAGCAGGTCGGATACGTTCAGGCTGGCCGGCTGGTGGGAATACGACGATATATCCCCGGTGCATTTCATAAACGTCTCGGAAGCGTATGTCAGGCAGGTTGAAAAGGCCGCAGTCAGCGCCGGTGCAGACCATTTCCGTGAGGACGTCAACGTCATGTTCAGGACGAGTGTCGGCATAAAAGAAAATATGCAGAAGGTCGAGGACGATCTCGGTTTTCAGTCTGATGATCCGGATGGAGACGATTACGTGAGATACGGAGTGAACTGGGGCTACACGGCGTCGCAGGCCGGTGATGCTGTCGGACCGGAGATGATAGCGGCAGCGGCAGCTTTGCTGATACTGATAATCATGACGGGATATCTGATAATCTACAACATATTCCTGATCTCGGTCAGCAGCGACATCAGGTACTACGGCCTGCTCAAGACCATAG